>CALIUJ010000119.1 GCA_938048785.1 uncultured Archaeoglobaceae archaeon
CATTAGTATAAAAAGAACCTTTTTCTGCTCTTCGTCCATCGTTTCGATGAAGGCTTTGAAATTCGCCTCGCTCTCGAAGCCTGCTTCAATTCTGTAGGCTTTCTCCAGCATACCCTTCAAAACCAACTTTGGATCCATGAGTTCATTATCTTTTGATCAAGATAAAACTTTCGTGTTAACTGGTCAATCAACCTTTGGAGCGTATTCGATGTATAGATATGGCCGAGTATTGGCGTTTGCATTCTCTTTCGAGTTGAACTGAATTCTCGTGCTTTGATTCTCATTACTCGACTTTATGCACCATCCATAGTTCGGAGTGCCGTCGACGAATGCTTGAACATCACTCGTCACATCCCAGCGAAGGTATAGGTTATTCGTCGTTGGAGGCGTAACACTTGCGGTAGGAGTTTGTGAGAATCCTGGCTGATTGTTCCAATTTATCGTTGTTTCAGACCAGTCCACTAAGACTCTGTGAGCCCCAAGGTTTATGCCTGTCGGAGTTCCGGTGTCTGCGCTCTTGTAAAGATACAGCGATGCATTCAAGATCTTCACTTCGCTCAGATATTGAGGTAGGATGAACTTTACGAAGGTTCGATAGATTCCTAGTGTACCTGTACCTCTACCAGCGAAAAGGGTTGCTGAAGCCCCATAGTTCCCAGCGGGTACTGCTGATCTAACATAGGAGTCTGAGATGTTCAATTGGTCTCGTATCTCGATCACTTTTATTATTCCAACGTCGGCGTAATTTTCTGGACCGCACGCGTTGTTGTTATCACAAGCCTTTGCGTAAACCCTTATCACATGAGCTTCTTCGCCCGTGGTTACTGTGTAGGTATTCGTGGTGCTCCAGTCTCGCAACAATCTTCCATCGCTTGAGTCGTAGAACTTGTAGTAGTAGGTTATTGGATCCCCGTCTGGATCTGTTGAGCCATACGCTGTCGCTGTAATAGTCTCTCCGCTACGGTAGTATTTCTTGTCGGTCGATATCGAAGGTTGTGTTGGTGGTCTGTTGGCGGGACCAACGTTCTTCACGGTTACGTTCAGACTTTCGAAACTATTGCCAACTATCACAGCTATTGCGGAAGTACCGTTATTTAATGCGGTTAGATTCACCTTCGCCCATCCCGTGCTGTTCGTCTTATCATACTTGTGATTGATGGTGAGAATCGAAGTGTCATTGAGGGTGAAATAGATTGGTATTCCGGGCATTGGAGATCCAAAAGCTCTGAAAACGACTCTCACGAATAGTTCTGTTTGGTTTCCGATCTGTGATACATCCCACTCGTAATCTTTTATGGTCGCACCACTCGGATCTTTATACCAATTTATTTCAAAAGCCCCATCTCCACTCGGTGTGGGAACGCTGAGCACGTTTATCGTGAACTCAAGTGAACTTGAGCCGATACTAAAAGAGATCGTGCATTGTCCCTCTCTACTTGCACGGAAGCTATACCAAACTTCTCCGAATTGGTTACTGTTGAGGACCAAATTTTCATTACAAGAATCGGTTACGCTCACCGGAATCCCTTCTACGGGTCCGTAGTCGCCCATAACTTTGGCACCGAGTATCAAAGCTGAGCCCAAGAGAACGCTTTGAGTCAAGGGTGTAGTATTCCTAAGCCCCAAATTCAAATCTTCGTGAACGTAAACGTCTCCAACGTATGCCTTGAAAATGGAGATTGAAAGGACTATGTTATCAGCTTGGATCGTTATATTTTTCCCCTCTCTTACAAAGTTAAGACCCATCGATGATAAGATGTTTTCCCACAATTCGGCGGTCTTTTCATTGTAACTTTCGAACCTTATGCTTCCGCTGAAAACACTTTTACCCTTCGATATTGGGATGAGCACGATGGTTGCGGTTTCAGTTGTTGCGAAAGTCGGAAATCCAGCTTTTATTATGTTTAGGTTGATTTGGTTAGGTAGAAAAGAGCTTTGATTTGACTCGACCAAGGCAGTGTCTTCTTTAACTCTAAAGACTGCTGAATGTTCGTAAACGAGTTTTGATTTCGAAGAGTAGAGGTAGTTTGGTTCAACGACGATTGCGGAAGTCACTGCGTCTACTGTTTGCGTCCCGGTTATATCAGTGATATTTATGCTCAAGTTCACCACATAAATCGTTGTAGAAGCTTTTGGAGGGGAGAATAGGATGTAGTAGTTTGGATAATCGACACCCGCTTTTAAAACAACCTTGGAGGGATTTCTATTCGAATTCGAAATTACCTCACCAATTTTTTCGAAATCATACTTGAGCGTGCTAAGATGCCTAATTTCGACTGCTTTGTTCCACTCAGGCACAGCTGTTGATTGCAGAATTCCGATCATACCCATTACTATTGCCATTAGCAAAATGAAACCTATGAGCGGTGATACTGCGTCATCTCTCACAAGAATCTTTATTTTTCGTTTTATTCTTAAGGTTTTCGCCGGACAATCCAAAAAACTTTTATATTTAATTTGAAACCTTTAACATGAACCATCGTATCTTGTCGAGACCGAGCTACAGTTTATTAGAGATAGAGCTTGCGGATGGCGAAGAAATCCTCGCAGAGCCTGGGGCGATGGTTTACATGAAAAACGTGGAGCTATCCCCTACGATGAAGGGCGGAGTTTTTGGAGCGATGAAGCGAAAGTTCCTCGGTGGGGAGTCTTTTTTGATAAATCGATACATTTCCAAGGGAAAAGGTCTGCTTGGATTAGCTCCACCTTATCAAGGGGATGTAACGAACATAAAGCTCTCAGGCAGAATCTACGCCCAAAGTGGTGCATTCTTGGCTTCTTCACCAACTGTGGACATCGACATCAAGTGGGGAGGTGCGAAGACGTTTTTTGCTGGAGAAGGGCTTTTCTTGTTGAAGATCGAAGGCTCGGGAGATCTTTTCCTCTCATCCTTCGGCGGGATAGAGATGATCGAGGTCGATGGAACGTTGAGCGTTGACACTGGACACATAGTTGCGTTCGAAGACTCGCTTGACTTCAAGATTCGTGGTGCTGGTGGATTAAAAGCGACGTTGTTGAGTGGAGAAGGTCTTGTGGCGGAGTTCAAGGGAAAGGGCAAGCTTTGGATACAGACGAGGTCGATTTCAGAGTACGTTGGGTGGTTATCTTCTCTACTGCCTTCGAGAGCGAGGCAGTAGCATGGACTTGGCTGAAGCTGTTGTAAAGGCTTTGAGCGATCTTGGAGTTAGGAGGATCTACGGAGTAATAGGCACTTCTCTGATCGATTTCATAGATGCGCTCTACGATTACAAGGAGATTCGATACATCTCTTGTAGGCACGAGCAAGTCTCTGCTTCGATGGCGGATGCAGAAGGAAGGATTACTGGATTCCCTGGAGTTGCAATAGCCCATGGATCTCCTGGAGTTCTTAACTCAGCGATAAGCGTTGCCAACGCATACAAAGATGGCTCGCCAATGGTTTTAATCGGAGGCACAGTTTCAAGAGCTTTGAAGGGAAAGAACCCGATGCTTGAAGCGAATCAGTTCGAGATGATGAAGCAGATCACCGCAAAGAGTTTCATGGTTGAAAATGCGAAGGATGCGTCAAGAACGATTTACGAAGCTTTTTCAATTGCAATGAACAAGAGTTCCCCGGTTTACGTTGAAGTTCCCGAAGACCTTTGGAGCGAGGAAAGCGAGTATGAAAAAATCTCCTTGAGCATCGCGAGAAGAGAAGCTTCAAGTGAAGAAGTTGCAAGAGCTTTGGAGATCGTTGAAAAATCGAAGAAGCCATTGATCCTCGCTGGATATGGATTGAACAGCGAAGAGGGTTCGAAAGCGCTAAAGAAGCTTGTGGAGAAAACGGGGATTCCAGTTGTAACCACTGGAAATGGAAGAGGTGCGATGGATGAGGAGCACGAGCTTTGTTTTGGGAGAGCTGGCTTTGGTGGTGGATCAATTCACGCTGATAGAGCTTTGAAAAACTCGGATTGCGTTATCTGCCTTGGTTGTCAGCTTTCAGACGTCACAACCTACGGTTTCACTTGGTTACCATCTGGAAAGGTGATCGCAGTTACGCTCGATGAACACGCGAAGGATAGATTTCCCTACGATCTCTTTCTTCACGCAGATGCGGTTGATTTCACGAAAAAGCTGAGCGATAGAATCTCTTACGAAGTCGATAAGAGCTGGGTAGAGGAGATAAGGGCTTGGAAAAAGGAGTGGGACGAAATGATCGATGGGTTCACAGCCATGGATCATGGTTTGACGAATCCATCGCTCTTCTTCAAAAAGCTAAACGAGAAAATCAAAGGTTACGTAATCTGCGCAGGTCAGGGGATGCACGTTTTGTATGTGAACGCATATCTTAAGATAAGATCCCCGAGGTCTTATTTAGCCACAACGAATCACGGTGCCATGGGTTTTGGATTCCCAGCGGGAATTGCAGCAGCTTTGCTTGGAAAAAAGTCGATCGCGATCGTCGGGGATGGAGAGTTCATGATGACGATCCAAGACCTCGAAACCGCGGTTCGAGAAAAGATACCTGTGAAAGTCGTTGTTGTCAACGACAACAGCTATCGCGTCCTTTACTTCAGGCAAAAGTTTCAAAAGGGTGGAAGAATCTATGGAACGATCCACAGCAACCCAGACTTTGCGAAGCTCGCAGAAGTCTTTGGTGCTGAAGGCATAGCGGTGGAGAAGAACAGCGAGATAGAAGATGGTATAAAATCCTTGCTCGAAAGCGATAAACCCTTCGTCCTTGATCTCCGCATAGCCCGTGAATCTCTTGCGCCCTTAAACTTCGAGGCGATCAGGTAGTCTTCGACTTCGAGTACGTGTATAGAACTCTGTGCAACGCAGTTAAATGGCTCAAGGTTGCGATGAGCAAAACGCCTTCGTAGAGGAAACCAGTAACCATTGCTAAGAAGAGGATAAGCATTCTTTCTCCTCTTTCCGCAATTCCTACGTCGCATCTTTCGATTATTTTCTCCGCTCTTGCCCTCGTATAACTTACGAGCAAAGCACCGCTCATTGCAACACTTATGACAAGCCAATCAACGCCGTGGATTCCAAGGGCTATGAATATCAGGACGTCGACGTATCTGTCTATGACCGAGTCGAGAAAACCGCCAAATGCTGTTACCATTTTCTGAGTTCTTGCAACTACTCCATCCAAGAAGTCGAAGGTTCCGCTGATCAATACAAAAATCGCGCCAAGAATTATTTCATGCCTGATGATAAGAAAAAAAGCTATAAATCCGGAGAAAAGTCCGAGCAAGGTTAGTTGATTCGGTTTAAAGTGTTTACCAATGACACTTGCCACTGGCTTCGAGATCTCGGTGACAAAAGGTTTTAGCTTGCTGAGCATGAAATCAGTTTATCTTGGCTTTTTAAAATTTTGTCATCAATCGCCGAAGGTTATCACTGGACTCGTTCCAATTCTCTTTGCACCCATGTTGCGAAGAATGGGTTTTAGAAACTTAACCTTTGACTTGTCCACGATTATGTGCACAGCTGCTGCGCCTTTTGCAAGCGGAGATATCGTTGGATCAAAACCCTCGTTCGTAAGGTATTTCACGATCTTCTTTAGATTTTCCTCTTCTGGAACGTTGAAGTATAGGCTCACGAGGTTTTTCGAGTTTATCACTTCCTTTATATCGGTCACAAGGTTTTCCAAGACCTCTCGTTTCTCCTCATTTTCCAGCGATTGAGAGTTCGCGATAAACACTGAGTGGACTTCTTTCAGCACGTCTATTATCTTGCATCTGTTCTCCTTTAAAGTGGTTCCAAATTCAGTTACCTCGATTATGAGATCCGCTTCTGGCATTGGAGGTAGAATAGAAGCCTCGGTTTTTCCAATAGGGTCAAAGACAACAGCGCTTAACCCATGCTTTTCTGCGTATTTTTTGGCGATTTCGGGAAATTCTGAAGCGATGTAGATCTTTTTTTCTCCAACCACAGCTTTGAAGTCCTCGATGGTCTCAACGTTTGGATAAACTTCTTCAGAAATCGCTGCAACGAGCTTTGTAGGGCGAAGCGGTAAGGTGTCGAGGATGACGACGTTTTTGAGCTCAACCTTTAACTTCCAGTTCTCCAAGATATCCATCCCTGTTATTCCCGCGTCGCCTTTTCCTAAATCAACGTATAAAGGCATTATCTGCGGACGAACTTGTTTGAAAACAATCTTTGGGTGATCCACGTCGATCAAGTAACCTCTTTCAGTCTTTCCAAGCCTATAGCCTGCGCTTACCAAGGCATCCCAGATTGGTTTTTCGAGATGACCGTCAGGAAAGTAGACTTTGACGAACATGCAAAGAATTAACTGCGCTTAATAAAAACTATTCGACCGCATTGCCGATTGCTATGTTTGTAGCAAAAGAAACCGCAGACAAGCCAGTTCTTTCACAAAAATCTATTGCAGAATCGAAGATCGCAGCCTTTGAAACTATTAGCGGAATTCCAGCGTTTGCACACTTCATTGCAATTCCAAGCGAAATTCTTCCAGAGACAACGAGGAAAGATTCTTGCAGATTTGCTTTGTTCAACAAAGCGAGCCCAATTGCTTTGTCAACTGCGTTGTGTCTTCCAACGTCGTGTGCTCTGAAAAATCTGTTTTTCTCAACCACGATTGCGATGTGGTAACCACGGGTCTTTTTGTATTCTTCTACCTCGAGAAGGTTTAGGTAGCTTCGAAGCTCGTCTACTTTGAACCTTATCTTGCTTTCGATCTTCCCTTCAAAACGACTTCTGACCCCGATGCAACCTGAAGTGTGGTATTTGATCTCAGCGCTCTTGGAATTTGTATCCAAAACGACGATATCTTCGTCGATCTCGACCTTCAAATCCTCAACCTTCTTTGCGATCCCCTCGGAGACGGCGAAACCTATGGCGAGCTCTTTTAACATGTTCGGCGTGCACATAAGATAGTGTGGTCTCCCGTTTATTAGGAGCATGATCTCCTTCTCTTTTGCAATTTCGAGTGGTTCTCCGATTTTTCTTATCACATCTCCGCATAGGAATTATGCTTAAAAAAGTTGTCTCAAAGTCCTTAAATATCGACGCTCGGCTTCGAATGTGAACAGCCTTCCGCTACTTGCTTCAATACTCATAGCCCTCTTGCTTTCGAGAAAGATTGGGATCGGCTTTTCTCTTCTCATAGCCTCGCTTTTTCTCGGAGTCTTTACCTTAGGGCTCAACTTTGATTTAGTTAGATGCTACTTTCAATTACAAAGCCTCGAGATAATGGCGCTCGTCTTTTTCACTTACTCTCTTGCAAACCTCATGGACAAGCTGGGAATGCTCGAGAAAATTTCTGAATGGCTAAACAACTCTTTTGGATCGATGAGCGTTGCATTGATACCTTTGGTCATGGGTTTAATCCCAATGCCCGCTGGAGCGCTTGTTTCTGCCTCCATGCTTTTACCCGTCGTGAGAAATGCGAAGATATCCGCTGAGAGGTTGACGGTTATAAACTACTGGTTTCGCCATGTTTGGACTCCAGTATGGCCTCTTTATCCTTCAGTTATCATAGCTTTGGCAGTTCTCGGAGTTGGTTACGAAGTCTACTTACACTCCACACTCCCAATTGCAATCTTCTCCTTTATTATTGGGCTTTTTTTGTTGCGTAAACTCCGCATTAGTTTTAAGCCTAGAGAAATTAGGAAAGTCCTTTTGAATATTTATCCGATACTCGTTTTGATCCCCCTCTTCTTGACAACGAAGATACTTTTGCTGTCTATAGCAGTCTCAATCGCAATCATTGTTCTTCACAAAAAGCCCGAAGTCGAGCTTTTGAAACAAACTCTCAAGAAGTCGCTTGATCTTCGCATCTTCGCTTTGGTTTTTGCGGTGATGGGATACAAGAGCATAATCCAGCTCGGCAACTCAGCTCAGATTCTCTACTCAGATCTCAGCTTCTTACCGACTCAAATCACCGCTTTTGCAGTTTTCTTTCTTATTGGATTCGCAACTGGTATAGAGATGAGTTACTCCTCGATTTCATTACCTATCTTCCACGATTTTGCCAAAGAGCCAAGAAATCTGCTACTGCTGATAACTGCTGGATTCTTTGGCGTAATGCTCTCGCCTTTTCATCTCTGCTTCGCATTAACCGTTGAGTTTTTCAAGGCAGACTTTGCAAAATGCTATAAGATACTTCTCAAGCTCGTCGTACCTACTGTTTCTTTCCTTCTCATTGTAAACACGATTTACTGAATGCGATAAAGTTTAAGCGTGGAAACGATTAGAGCTGGAAAGTTGAATTTGCTGAGGGAACAAAAAATTTTAATCCAAACGATGATCTAGAATAAGGTGATCGAATGCCAGTGTTGTGGTTAAGCGATGTGGATAAAAGCGACATTCCAGTTGTCGGAGGTAAAGCAGCGAACCTTGGGGAATTGATGAGAATCGAAATTCCTGTTCCAGATGGCTTCGTTGTTGATGCAAGAACTTTTAGAGACTTTATAACTAGAGCAGGGTTAAAAGACAGGATATATTCACTTCTCCAAAATCTCAATGTTGAGAACACAGAGGAGCTCAACAGGGTATCGGAAGAAATCCGGAAAATGATATCCGAAGCAAAGATGCCTGAAGACGTCGAAATGGAAATAAGAAAAGCATACAGAGAGCTTAGTGATGGAAAAGAAGTTTTTGTGGCAATAAGGAGCTCCGCAACCGCGGAAGATTTGCCAAGCGCGAGCTTCGCTGGACAGCAGGACACCTACTTAAACGTCAAGGGTGAAGACAACGTGGTTGAGAAAGTAAAGGCCTGCTGGGGCAGTCTTTTCACACCGAGAGCGATTTACTATCGAGTTCAGAAAGGATTTAGACACGAAGATGTTAGCATTGCAGTACTCGTGCAAAAAATGGTGAACAGCGAGAAAAGCGGTGTGATGTTCACATCTCATCCCGTGACGGGAGAGAAGAAGTGCATGATCGAGGCCGTGTTTGGACTCGGAGAAGCGATTGTTGGTGGACTTGTAACCCCAGACACGTACGTCTTTGACAGGATTAAGAGAACACTTGAGGAAGTGAACGTTGCAGAGAAAAAGTTTATGATCGTTAGAAAGAATGGGAATCAGAGGGTAGAGCTTGGAGAAAAAGGGAAAGAGAGGGTTTTGAGTGATGAAGAGATAAGGAAGCTCGTAGACATAGGCGAGCTCATAGAAGATCACTATGGAAAACCGCAGGATGTAGAGTGGGCAATCGAAGGTGGAGAAATATATATTGTTCAGTCTAGACCGGTAACGACTATAAGGGAAGCTGTGGAGAAAGAAGAAATTGCAGAGACAGGAAAGATTTTGCTAAAAGGTCTTGGTGCATCTCCAGGGATTGCGGTAGGTCAAGTCAAGATAGTTTCGAATGAAAGGGACATAGGGAAGGTGAGAGAAGGCGATATCTTGGTTGCAGTAATGACGACTCCAGACATGGTTCCAGCGATGAAAAGAGCTTCTGCGATCGTAACAGACGAAGGGGGGATGACTTGTCACGCTGCAATCGTTTCGAGGGAACTCGGAGTTCCCGCAGTTGTTGGAACCAAGAATGCGACGAAAGTTCTAAAAGATGGAACCTTTGTGACTGTAGACGGAGAAAAAGGGATTGTATACCTCGGAAAACTTGAAATTGCGAAGAAAGAAGAGACGAAGTTTGGTATTGCGCCGATAATAACTGCGACTGAAGTTAAAGTCAACATTTCTTTACCAGACGCAGCTGAGAAAGTTGCGAGAGAAACGAACGCAGATGGTGTTGGTCTGTTTAGAATTGAGCACATGATCCTTTCGCTTGAAAAGCATCCGATGAAGTTCATAAGGGATGGTGAGATCGAGAGATACGTGGATCTAATCTACAACGAAATGAAAAAGGTTGTGAAAGCTTTTTATCCGAAACCAGTTTGGATAAGAACCATAGACGCACCGACAGACGAGTTCAGGGCAATGAAAGGTGGTGAAGAAGAGCCGATTGAAGCAAATCCGATGCTTGGTTTCAGAGGAATAAGAAGAGATCTTGCTGAAGAGGTTCACTTCAGGGCGGAAATGAGGGCAATAAAAAAGTTGATCGACGAAGGTTACACGAACGTTGGCATAATGCTCCCACTGATCGTTTCTCCTGAAGAGGTAAGGAAGGCAAAGAAGCTTGCCGAAGAAGAGGGAATCCCACTCGACAAAGTGGAGTTTGGGATCATGGTCGAAACTCCCGCATCGGCGTTGATAATCGAAGAACTAATAAAGGAAGGCATAGATTTCATAAGCCTTGGGACGAACGACTTAACGCAATACACGCTTGCGGTTGACAGAAACAACGAGAACGTGGCTTATCTATACGACGAAATGCACCCCGCGGTGATGAAGCTGATCGAGAGAACTATTAAGATATGCAAGGAGCACGGGGTTAAGACATCGATCTGCGGTCAGGCTGGCAGCTATCCACACGTCGTCGAGAAGCTCGTGGAACTTGGCATCGACAGCATTTCTGCGAACCCCGATGCTGTGAACAAGATACGAGAAGTTGTGGCGAGGGTCGAAAGGAAGATAATTCTCGAGAAACTCAGAAATCTGAAATAATTTTTTAAAATTTTAATAGCCCAAAGTAGTAGAGCATGAGCGGAAGGATCAGACAGCCCATGCAGTTGACCCTTCTCACCCCAAGGTAGGCGGTTGAAAGTCCCACTGGAATTGCGATCGCAA
>CALIUJ010000120.1 GCA_938048785.1 uncultured Archaeoglobaceae archaeon
TCTCTTAGCAAACTCTTCCGTGCCATAGAGCAGTTGCTTGAATTTATCCCTGATAATTTCGATCTTTTCATACCTAAGGATTCTTCGCACCGCATATTCTTCTTTTCCAAAGATTTTCGATGCCCAAAGGTTGGATATCAACTTTTTAAATTTTATTTCGTCTAAATCGCCTAAATGTCGCTCGTCCAAGATTTCTCGGACCCTCTAAATACTTTTCGATGATTTATGATCGTAAGGATGAAAGAGCGTCCTTGCAAAACCCTCGATGTAGCACTTGATTGCAAGGTCAAAAGGTGTGAAAATGCGCCGACCGGGATTTGAACCCGGGGCAGGGGCTCGGCAAGCCCCTGTGTTAGACCAGGCTACACCATCGGCGCTTTTATATGCGTGATCTAACTGTTTAATAAGACTTTCGATAGTGCTTAAATTCCAAAAACTAAGATTGCTTTGTTTTCTTCAGCACCACGATCCTCTCAATAGAGGTTTCTGGATAATTTCCCGTTTCATCTTTTTCAAGCGACTTCACCATGTCCCAAATCGTTAGCAAAGCTATAGCAACGCCGTTAAGTGCTTCCATCTCAACCCCTGTCTTAGCGATGGCTTTTACTGTGCAAACAACTCGGATTCCATTCTCCAAGATCTCAAAGTTGAAATCCACAGAGCTTATTGGAATTTGATGACACATCGGAATAAAATCCGGAGTCCTTTTGACTGCCATGATCCCAGCGACGTTTGCAACTGCGATAACGTTTCCCTTTGCCACCTCGTTTTTCACAATTGCCTCAATCGTTCTCTTCTTTAACCTTATAAATCCCTCTGCAACCGCAATTCTGAGCACTTCGCCTTTCTGCGATATGTCGACCATCTTCGCTTTCTCGCCTTTGATGTGCGTAAACTCCATGAGCTGTGAGATTTCTTAAGAGTTAAAAAAACTTGTTGCAGTCATTGAAAATTATAAGAACTCGAAATGCTTTAACAAGTCGTTTACAACGGAGTCGAAGACTTCTTGGCTGGAGAAATTTACTTCGGGAATCAAGTATCTTGGGATGCCGTCATCGAAGTATTCCGAGAGAAATCCAAGAAATTCCTCTTTTAATTCAGCGGATCTAAAAAGGCTGTTTAAGTCTCCACGGTGAGGTCTACGATCGTTGCCATAGATATGGATTCCTATTATCAGCTCCTTGTTCTCCTCGAAGCTTTGAAAAGCTGAGCTTAGTTTAGAGATGCTAAGTTTTCTAACTCCTCATAGCGCTGAAAAGCTGTGGGACGTGACATCAATTTCAATTTGTACCCGCCTTCTTTTACTTTCTGCATAAGTTCCGCGATGTCTGAGGCATTGGATACGAGAAAGTTGCTTTTGTATTCACTACTACTCCTGTTTTCAATCGCAATATTTGTACCAGGGTATTTTTCGCTTATTAGTCTCTCGAAAACGGAGTAAATTTCTAAAAAATCCTCGACTTTGCTACAGTAGTCCATGAAAGGTGGGTGGATCTCGATGATCTTTGGAGCCCTATTTCTTCCAACCAGATGAACTATGAACTTGAAAAACTGCTCACTCCAGTCTTTGTTGCGCCAAAGTAGCGGGATACCATCGTAGGAAGACTCTTTCAATATCCTAAGCTCATCGAAGATCGGATTGTCGAAATTTCTACGAAAGTGTGAATACTCCGTGTGTAACGAGTATTCCATTTTGGGGTTAATCCCTTTTATATCAAAGTGTCCCGGCACTTCTTTCAGCTTTGGTTGAACTTTTTTGTAACGGTATCTCCCATACTTCACCATAATAAACTTTGCAACCATGCGTTAGTCTCCTCCACTAACTTTTATATATTTTTTCACTCAGTGACGAAAATAAATATATCCAATCCAAAGTTCAAAACATGGAGGCGTTGATAATTGTGGACATGCAGAAGGACTTCTGCTACCCAAATGGCGCGCTCTACATCCAAAATGCGGAAGAGATCTTTGAATCGATGAAAAAAGTCGTTGAAAACGCGAGGGACAGAGGGATGAGGATCATCTTTACCCAAGATTGGCACAGAAGCGACGATGAGGAGTTCAAGATTTGGCCCAAGCATTGCATTATGAACACATGGGGCGCTGAGATTATAGACGAGCTAAAACCAAGGGAGGAGGATTACTTCGTAAAAAAGAGGAGGTATTCTGCGTTCTTTGCAACAGACCTCGATTTAACGTTGCGAGAGCTAAGAATTGATAGGGTTTTCATCTGCGGAGTTGCGACGAACATCTGCGTTCTCCACACCGCTGGAGATGCGGCGATTCGTGGCTACAAGGTTACGATCATAGAGGATTGTACAAAAGCGCTCAGCGATTACGAGCAAAGTTATGCGATTAAACACATGAAAAGTGTTTTCAGCGCAGAGATTTTGAACTCGAGAGAGTTCATCAAAGCTTAGTCTCCTCAAATTTTTTCATCGATTTTCGGATCGAAAAACGTTTATGCAAAGCCTTGGGATTTTTTAAGATGAGAAGAGTCGTTGCCACAGGGACTTTCGACATAATCCACCCAGGACACATAACCTTTCTAAGGGAAGCGAAAAAGCTCGGAGACGAGCTTATAGTCATCGTTGCAAGGGAGAAGAACATAAGGCATAAGCCCAAGCCAGTTATTCCAGAGGAGCAAAGGAGGAGAGTTGTCGAAGCTATCAAGTTCGTAGACAAAGCGATTCTCGGCGATGAGAACGACATATTTAAACCAATCATGGAGTTGAAGCCAGACGTCATCGTTCTCGGCTACGATCAACACTTCAACGAAGATTGGCTGAGAGAAGAGCTTAAAAAACGCAACCTTAACTGCGAGGTTGTGAGAATAAATGTGAAAGAGGATTGCGGACTCTGCAGTTCGCACAAAATCGTTGAGAAAGTTCTCGAGAAGTATGGGGTGAAATGATGCTGTTGATGATTCCTGGTCCCGTGCAAGTGCACGAGAGAATAATAAAGGCGATGTGTAGGCAAATGATTGGGCACAGATCTGCGGAATTCGGAGAAATACTGCGATTTTGCTCTGAAGTCATGAAAGAAGTTTTTGGGACAAAAAACGATGTCTTCTTCATCTCTGGCTCCGGAACCGCGGGAATTGAGGCTTCGATCGCTTCTTTCAGCAAATCTGCAAAATTTGTAACTCTCGAAAACGGAAAATTTGGAGAAAGACTTGGTGAAATTGCAGAGAGATACGCCCAGGTAGAGAGGTTGAGCTTTGAGTGGGGGAAACCAATAGAGCTCGAAAAACTGAAGGAGGCGCTTGAAAATGGTGCAAACGTTGTAGCATTTGTTCACAACGAAACTTCAACCGGAATGCTCAACCCAGCAGAAGAGATTGCGAAGATTGCAAAAAAACACGGAGCTTTAACGATAATGGACGCAATTACTTCTGCTGGCGGGGATTACGTGAAGATGGACGAATGGGGGATCGATGTTGCGATCGTGGGTAGCCAGAAGTGTCTTGGTGCCCCTCCGGGAATCGCAATTGTTGCGGTTAACGAAAAAGCCTGGGATTTTTACAACGCAAAGTGCCCATACTACTTAGACCTAAAAGCTTACAAGAAGAAGTTTTCCGAGCTTCAAACTCCTTACACCCCTGCTATTCCGCTCTTCTTTGCCTTAGAGGAAGCGTTGAAAATGATAAGAGAGGAGGGGCTTGAAAAAAGGATAGCAAGACATAGAAGATTGAGCAAAGCGGTTCGCGAATGGGCTATTGGTGCAGGGCTTAGACTATTCCCAGAGCCAAATGGAAAAGCCGAGTATTCGAACACAGTCACAGCAGTGAGGATCCCGAATGGGATAACAGAGAAAGAGCTGAGAGATGCGCTGAGAAGGGAGTATGGACTTCTGATAAGCGGGGGGCAAGACAGAGTAAAGGGGAAGATATTCAGAATTGGAACGATGGGCAACGTGGGAAAATTCGAGGTCATTGCAACGCTCTCCGCGATCGAAGACGTTTTGCTTCGAAAAAAGCTTATAAGTTCAGCAATCGAAAAAGCAATGCAAGTATTGGGGGATTGAGTTGAAAGTTGGAATCGCGGACACAACTTTTTCTCGAATCGATATGGGAAAGATTGCGATAGACGAGTTGAGAAACATTTCAAGCTTGAGATACGAACGCTACACGGTTCCGGGAATAAAGGATTTGCCGATCGCAGCGAAGAAGTTGCTCGACAGCGGTTGTGACATCGTAATAACGCTTGGTTGGGTTGGAAAAACGCAGAAGGATCTTGTAAGCTATCTCGCGATGAGCGTTGGACTTATAACTGTTCAAATCCTAACTGGAAAGCACATAATAGATGTTACGATCCATGAAGACGAGGCGGAGAGTGAGAGAGACCTGCTCATCGTTGCGGAGAACAGAGTTAGAGAACACGTGAGAAATGCGGTAGACCTTCTCCTTAATCCGAAGAGGTTGCAGAGGCTTGCTGGCACTGGACAAAGACAAGGTTATCCAGACGTGGGACCGATATTAAAATGAGATGAAAATACTCCTTGTAACTGGAAGACTTGCGGAGAGAATAGTTAGAGAGAACGCGGTCAACGCAGATGTTCACGTCTGCGAAATAGACGTCGCTGCTTTTATCACCCCCCAGCACCTTGAAAGCTTAGATTTAAAAGGCTACGACCTCGTCTTGGTTCCGGGGCTTACGAAGGATTGCAATTGGGAAGAGTTTGAAAAGAGAAAAGGCGTAAGGGTTCGACTCGGTCCTTTGCACGCTTCAGATATAAAAAGGGTTCTCAAATTCGCCAAAAAAATAGATTTTTCACACAAAATTCCTGCATGTAGACTTATTGAAGCAATAAAGGCAGAAGAAGCTATAAGAGAGATAGAAAAGCTTGAAGAGAGTGCAAAGTTCAAAATTCGCGATGTTGCGATCGGAGGAAAAAGCAGAATGAAGATAGTTGCAGAAATCGTTAACCCAAGTCCAGAAAACATAGGTGAGAGGATAGCCTATTTCTCTGAAAACGCGGACATCATCGACATAGGAGTTCCTTTGGAGTTCGATACGAACGAGCTGAGCAAAATTCTAAAGATTGCAATCGACGAATCAAGGAAACCGATAAGCGTTGATACTTTCAGTAAGAAAGCGATAGAAGTGGCGATAAGGCAAGGCGTTGATATGGTGATGAGCGTTTCAAGCTCAAATTTGGAAGTCTTGGATCTGATCGAAGAACAAGCAATTGTAGTCGCAGAAAAAAATCTTGAAGCGCTTTTTAAGATTCTCGAACTTGCCAAGAAGAAAAAAGAGAAGGTTATCGCGGATCCTATCCTCGATCCACCCTTGAGCGTTGCAGAATCCATAGGAAGATACTTGCAATTTAGGAAAGTCGATCAAGAAACACCGCTTCTCTTCGGTGCTGGAAATGTTACCGAGTTGAGCGATGCGGATAGCATCGGAATCAACGCTCTTTTAGCTTTTATTGCTGAAGAAATCGGTTGTAATCTACTTTTCACAACTGAAGCAAGTCCAAAGACAGCTGGAAGTGTTAGAGAGCTAAAAATTGCATCCTATCTTTCAAAAATCGCAAAAATCCGCAACGCACCGCCTAAGGATTCCGGGGTGAGCCTTTTAGCTCTGAAGGAAAAGGTTAGATACGAAACAACGAGAGACGAAAGCTTTTTGGTTGCAAAAGAGAGTAAGGAGTTCCACAGAGATCCAAAGGGAGACTTTATAATTTTTATCGCAGATGGAAAAATATTTTGTAAACACGAGAAAGCCACGATCGCTGGAAAGAGGGCGAAGGAGATAATCGACACGATCCTCAACCTCGGACTTGTTTCAAGGCTTGATCACGCGGCGTATCTTGGTAGAGAGCTCATGAAAGCGGAGATCGCTTTGAAGCTTGGAAAAAACTACATCCAGGACAGAGACTTAAACTTTGGATTTTTGGTTTAAGCTAACCAAAAAGGTAAAAGCTTAAATAACGTGACCATTCACGAATTTCGTGAACAATGGAGTATACATGGGTAGAGAGGAGATTCAGGAAATCCAGAGGCGAAGGCTGAGGTTTACACTCAAACACGTTGCACAAAACTGCGAGTTCTACAAGAAGAAATTCGAGGGCATAGATCTCGAGAAGATAACTCCAGAGAAAATTTACAAGCTTCCCTTCACAACAAAACAAGATCTACGAAATGCTTACCCATTGAAGATGAGTTGCGTTCCAAAGGAGAAAATAGTTCGTATCCAGATGAGCGGTGGAACCACTGGACAACCAGTAATAATTCCATACACGAGAAAAGACGTTTACCAATGGAGAGAAATGGTTCTTAGAGCTTTTCAAATCGCCGAGATTACGTCAAGAGATGTAATTCAGATAACCCCTGCGTTTGGGTTGTGGAACGGTGGCTTTGGATTCCACTCCGCAGCCGATGCGATAAACGCCTTTGTAATTCCAATCGGGGCTGGGAACACGAGGAACCAAATCCGCTTCATCGTCGACTTTGGCACCACTGTTCTTTGCGCAACTGCAAGCTATCCGCTGAGAATTGCAGAAGTTGCGGAAGAGCTTGGTTACAAACCATCGGACTTGCCAATCGAAAAAATGCTACTTGGTGCAGAACCTTGGAGCGACGAGATGAGAAAGGTTATAGAAGAAACATTTGATGCAAAGACCTTCGATATCCCTGGGCTTACAGAAATGGGTGGCGTCGGTAGCGTGGGATTCGAATGTCCAATGCGAAGGGGTCTTCACATGTGGGAGGACAACTACGTGATCGAGGTCGTAGATCCAAAGACAGGCGAAGTCCTTGACGAGGGCGAAGAGGGAGAAATAGTTTATACTGCAATAAACAGAGAAGCGATGCCTTTGATAAGGTATAGAAGTGGCGAAGTGTCGGAGATCGTTGCAAGAGATCGTTGCGAATGTGGAATAGAGCACATAACTCTAAAGCGGATTCGTGGAAGAACGGATGACATGATAATTCACAGCGGAGCGAAGTTTTATCCAAGCGACGTCGAAAGGGTTCTTGCAAGCTACGGCGTGGCCCATTATAAGATCGAAGTCGGAAAAGGGGTTAAGGTGTTCTACGAAGGTGATGCGACACTTCTTCAAAAAATCGCCAAAGACATTCGAGAATTTATCGGAATAAACGCGGAGATCGTTGCGTTGCAAAAGGGCGAACTTGAGAGATTTGAAGGAAAAGCAAAAAGGTTGGTGAGAGTATGATAATCGAAACCGTTTACGGAATCTCGTTTGCCCTTATCTTCGTAGGCTTTGTCCTCGCCTACAGAAAAGCGAGGAGAATGCTATGATTTTGGAAGTTTTCATATCCTATATCTTTTTAATGGTTCTGATAGGCTTATACGAGTTTAAAAGGGCTCAAAACTTGCCAGAGTTCTACATAGCAGGAAAGAGGCTTGGTGCTCTTGCGGTAAGCTTTTCGTTCTTCGCAACATACTTCAGCAGTGCAGCCTTCCTCGGCGGTGGGGGAACTGGGTTCCTCCTGGGCTTCCAGTGGAGCGCTTTCTTGATCCTTTTCCACATTCTATTCGCAATTCTCGCTTGGTTCGTCATAGCTCCTCCGCTGAAGAAAATTGCAGATGAGCAAGGTGCGCTGACGATTCCAGAGCTATTTGGTAGAAAATTTGGAAAAGAGGCGCAGATGATCTATGCGATCGTAATAATCTTCTTCTTTGAATTCTACATGGTATCAATATACAAAGGCGCGGGGATTTTGCTTCAGACGATGCTCTCCATCAGCTACATCGAAGCACTTCTGATAACCGCAGTCATAGTAGCGCTCTACACGACCTTCGGGGGCTTTAGAGCGGTCGTTACAACAGACATAGTCCAGGGGATCATCATGCTAATTGGAGCGATGGTGCTTTTCGTCACATTGCTTTACTCCTTTGGAGGACTTGAAGCGATAAAGGAGCTTTCGCAGATAAAGCCGGAACTCTTTGAAGTGGGAAAAATGGGTCCAGCACCTATAATGAACGCGGGACTAATAATTCCATTCGTGCTCAGCCTAACATTCGCGATAAGTGTCGCGCAACTTTCCGCTCCACAGCTCGTGGTTAGATTCATAGCAGCAAGGGATCAAAGAGTGATAGCATACGGAATGATCTTAACTCCGGTGATCGTTGGAATCTTTGCAATTTGCGTTTTCAGCCTTGGACCATTTGGGTGGCTCGTGATTCCGAAAGAGGAGATCCCAAGCTTTTTGAAAGATGTCGACAAAGTCGTGCCATACATGGCGATGAAAATGCTACCCTTAGGTGTAAACGCCCTGTTGTTGACCGCGATAACAGCGGCGGCGATGTCGACGATAAATTCCCTTGTTCACGTTTCTGCAACTGCGTTGGTCAGGGATCTCGTGCAAAACCTAAGGAAGATTCAGGAGTCGAAAGCGCTGATTTTGACGAGGGTATCGATCATCGCACTGGCTTTGATTCCGGTTGTGTTCGCAGTTAATCCGCCGGGGATAATAGTTGAGATCGTTGGAGTAAGCTTCTCTGTTATAACCTCTGCGTTCCTAATTCCACTGCTCGCAGTGTTGTATGGTAAGAACGTTCGAAAAGTCGCAATACTCGCTTCGATGCTCGTCGCAGTTCTTACCTGCGTGGTCTGGCAGATCTACTTCTACAAGACCTTCTACACGTATCCCGTGGTTCCCGGGCTAATAGCGTCTGCGATAACCTTTGCGATCTTAAACCTTAAAAAGTAATCTCAACTCTGTCTTTTTATCCTTCAAGAGCTCTACAAAGTCTCTGCAGATGTCTTTTGCAGACTTGCTTGCGCGAATTAGCAAGGTCCTACCGCAGACGTATTCGCTCTTTCTCATCACGATATCTCTTTCGTGTGAGAAGCTCATACTCGGGGAACCAAAGCCATACATGGTTTCTCTAAGTCCATAGTCCTGCAAAACCATCTCTACTTCTATTCTCGCTCCATTTCTAATTAAGATCTTCGCTTTTTCAGGGATTTCAGAAACGCTTTTGTCCGCATTGACTCCAATTATACAATCAGCTCTCTTTGAAATCTCGCAATCCTTGGTAACCTCGAGCGTTGTGCGATGCCTTGCAGTGATGTTTGGATGCCCAAAGGCGACGACTTCAAAAATAATCATCAAAATAATAAAAATAAAATTTACTTCCTGTAAAGCGTAATTTCAATTGCAGAAACGTTTGCAGTTCCCTGTTCTCCCGCAACCTGCTCGGTTGAGATCTTTATGTCCTTAACATCTACGTCTGGCAAAAAGCGCTTTCTGACGATCTCTGCTACATCCACTGCCCTGCTTATCGCTCTACCACGAGCCTTTACAGAAACCTCTGTTGCACCGCTGTTGAACTGCGTCAACACCGCCAAAACGTAGTTCATCACGGGTTTGTTACCAACAAACACCGAATTCTCTGCCATTCCCGATCCCTCCTTTTGTTTTTTACTTCCGTTATCTGGAGTTATATTAATCTTTCGTTTCGCTTGCAACAAACCTCAGTTTAAAAAATAAAACGAAAATCAATCGTGCGTAAGAATTGCGACGATCTCCCCATTCGCTTTTTCGATTTTGCAAAAGGCAAATCTTTCAAATTGAACCACTTTTCCCAAATCCTCTTCGACGCCTTTTTCAACGAGTCCTTCGCAACTCCGCTCTCCTATTACTTTACATCTCAAAGCAGAGCTCTTTGGCAACCAATGGATTATGTTCTTACCCTTTTTCGCTCCAGTAAGCTCAAAGCCTAAGAACTTCGCCTTCTTGTCTAAAATCAAGTTGCAAAAGTCTTTAAGTCTGACAACCTCTCCTTTAAACTTCTCAAAGTCCTCCTTAGTTATGTAAACGACCTTTTCCCCTTTCAGAATCCTTTTTTCCTTGGTGTTCTGATTCTTTGGGATTTCGACGAGTTTTTCCTCTGGCAAACCTTCGATTTCGATCTCCACAGGGTTTGCGACAAAAAAGAACCTGTTCGCCTTTGCATCAACGATTTTTCTATTCTCTGCAAACAGATTTTTCATGCTCACGTTCACTTCGCTCTCGCTGAGCCCCAAGGCTATGAAGAACTTCCTAATAGCTTCTGCTTCAATTCCCCTCCTACGCAGAGCTCGAACCGTGGGCAACCTCGGATCATCCCAGCCTTCGAATTTGCCTGCTTCGATTTCCCTCTTTATCAACGATGTCGAAAGCTTGCCGAATTCCACGATGTTCACCCTTCCCCAGTGAATGGTCACCGGATACTCCCAGTTGAAGTATTCGTAGATGTATCTCTGCCTCAGCTCGGAATCGCGCAAATCCTTGCCACGCAAAATATGCGTGGTTTTGCACAACCTGTCCTCGATCGCGGATTCGAAGTCGAGCGTAGGGTAAAGGAAGTAAGAATCACCTACGAGTGGATGAGGTGTGTATATTAGCCTGAAGGCGACCCAGTCACGAACAGCTGGATCCCTGTGAGACATCTCTGTCTTTATTCGCAAAACAACTTCTCCTTCGCTGTAACGACCTTCGAGCATCTTCTCCCAGACCTCCAGGTTGTCTTCGACTTCGGTATCTCTGTGTGGGCAAGGAATTCCGTTATCTCGGTAATTCTTAAACTCTTCACGCTTGCAAAAGCAAGCATACGCTTTTCCAATCTCTATCAGCTTCTTCGCATAATCGTAGTAGATTGGAATTCTCTTCGATGCGTAAATGACTTCGTCTGGCTTATATCCAAGCCATTCCACGTCTTCGATATACCATTCGTAAGCTTCGAGCATCGGACGCTTTGTCTTGGGATCCGTGTCGTCGAACCTCAGTATGTACTTTCCATCATAAGTGTTGCAATACTCTCCATTGATCACTATTCCTCTCGCTGATCCGAGCGTTGGCGGACCGTTTGGATTTGGGGCGAATCTCATCACAACTTTTCCCTTTTCAGCCTTAGGAAGTGGTGGTAGGCTAATTTCTCTCTCAGAAACTTTTTTCTCAACGTAATATTTGCTTATAAGCTCCTTTTTCTGTTCTTCGTCGAGCATTTCAAACTCTCGAATGCACTCGCGCACGAGTGGTATGAGCTCCTTCACCTTCGCCTTAAGCTCTGGTTTTTCCGCGATAACCTTTCCAATCACCGCCTTCTCATCCGCTTTTCCAAACTTCGCAGAGTTTATCGCAACAAATTTCATCACGAGATCTTTCACGTCCAGAGCTCGTTGCTCGGATATAAAAGCTATTTCACTTTCTTTACCGAGTAAACGAAGAGATATCTTGCCCTTGAGTCGAATCCAAGACTTTCAGTGCTCATCCTTGATTTAATCTTGAACTTCTTTTTCATTTTCGAGATAAAAAGCCTCGCATCGTCTACGTTATCAAAGAAAAGATCTAAACCGTCCTTTGAGTGAACAACTTCCGCTTTTTCAGCTAATTTAAGAATTAAAGAGATTTCCTCGACATCAAAACCTCTCAACTGAACTTTTGCGGGATGCATCCTTCGATCTCCAGTATCTTTTTCGCCCACTTGAGTTTTTTTAGCTTCAATCCATCTGCTTTTTCAAAGTTAAAACCATATAGAACTATTTTTCTTGCACCAAAGTTTTTCGCAATCAAAACCGCTCGATCACCATCGGTGAAGCCACCGAAGTTGTAAACTCTACCAAAGGGTTTGCTCTGGGTTGTTGCAACAAAACTTCTAAGCTTTGGAATGACCTCCCTTATCCTCGAAATGTTGTCCCCGTGGGCATGGATCACAAGGATGCATCCATTCCTTTCAAGCTCCAAGAGCTTTTCTAAGTTTTCCTCAAGGTCTGTTACGTGCACTGATGGAATCAAGGATACTTTCTCAATCGCTTTCCCAGCGGTTATTACAAAATCCTCCTCTATCCTCTCATTTTCATAAGCTCCGCCAATTACTGCAACCTCTTTTCCCCTTATACGCTCTAAAACGCTTGAATCGAGCAGTTTATCCTTGCCAAGTTCTGCAATCAATCTTGCAGAGTCCTCGTCTTTCTCCTTCGAGAAGCCAAAATCCCTTAAGATCTCCTCGTAGATCTTCAACCACTGCTCGAGTCGCATCTCTTTATTCCTATGCTTACCTTTAGATCTTCGATTTCCCACTCTTTAACGTAGCCTTCGACTTTTCCAAAGCTGAGCTTTGCTGAACGGGTCTCGTTTCTTATGTAATCCACCCATCCCTCAACAAGCTTTGGATCCGCCTCTATGAAAGTTTCGATGAACTCTTCAACTTTCAAATCAAGCTCTTTTCTCATGTGCTGAATTCTACGAACGAATTCTCTTGCAAAAGCCTCTCTTTGTAGCGACTCATCGATTTCAACGTTCAAGTAAACTCTTCCCTTTGAAAAGTCCGCTGAAACGTAGTTCGCTGGAAGCTTCTCTTCGATCAAGACCCAGTCCTTGCTTATCTTCATTCCCTCGAACTCGATCTCTTCAGGCAACTCTTTTAGCTTGGAAAGAAAGTTTGCAAAGTCCTTGGTCTTATCCTTCAAAACCCTCCCCGCTTTCTTGAAATCCGGTTTCAAGATGATCTCTTTCTTTGGACTTCCAACTTTCACCTCTTTTACGTTGCACATCTTGGCTATCAGATCCTTTATTTCACCAAAGTCCACGTTCGTCTCGACGAATAGCTCCTTCAATGGCCATCTAAGCTTTATTCCAGCTTTACTTCTCGCTGAAGCGGTTGCTTCAACAACATCCTTTGCAAAGCTCATCATTTCCTCGAGCTCCTTGTTTATCATCGACTCATCTGGCTCAGGATATCTTTCCATGAAAATGCTCTCTTCTCCTTCCCTAAATGACTTCACGAAACGCTGATACAACCATTCCGCAAGAAGTGGAGCGAACGGGGCTATGATTCTCAGAGTTTTATCAATTACCCTAAGCATTGTTTCGTAAGCGGAAAGTTTTTGCTTTGATTCTCTCTCTTCCCATACCCTTTGACGAATCAACGGAATATACCACCTGCTGAAATCTTCGATAACAAAATCGAAGAAGTTTCTAACGACTTTGTGCAGATGGTATTTTTCCATCGCTTCAATTGCATCTTTGTTGAATCTCTCGAGCCTCGAAAGGATCCAGCGATCTTCGAGCGTGACTATTTCATGCCCTTGCCTAAACTTATCTATGCTCATGTATGTGTGCGCAAATCTTATCGTGTTCCAGAGAACGTTCAAAATCCTTAGCACGTTCCTCGCTTCTTCCCAGCTGAACTTCAGATCTTCCCAAATTGCAGAGCTAAGGACATAAAGCCTAAAACAATCGACTCCTATCTGATCCACTACCTCTTCAGGCTCTACGACGTTTCCAAGGCTTTTGCTCATCTTTCTACCTTGCTCATCCAAGGTAAAACCGTGCATCAGCACAACTTTATACGGAGCTCTGTCGAAGCAGATCATAGAAGCCCCCAATTGCGAGTAGAACCAACCCCTCGTTTGATCGTGTCCTTCCGTTATGAAATCCGCGGGCCAAAGGTGGAACTTGTCCTCTTTGAGGGGATAAGAAATGCTTCCCCAGCTCGCAACTCCGCTGTCGAACCATACATCGAAGACATCCTTTACCCTCCGCATTTCTCCACCGCACTCACATCTTAGAACGATTTCATCTATCCTTGGTCTGTGCAAATCCAGATCGTCTTTCCATGGAATTTCGTTTATGCTACCCAAGACCTTCATCTTTCCGCAGTCACAGACCCATATTGGCAATGGAATTCCCCAATAGCGTTGCCTACTTATACACCAATCCTTTGCGTTGCTTATCCAATCTTTGAACCTCGCACTTCCAGCCCACTCCGGAATCCATCGGACATTTTCTATCTCATCAAGCATTCTTTCCTTCAGCTTCGATATCTTTATGAACCACTGCTCCGTCGATCTGAAAATAATCGGCGTTTTACACCTCCAACAATGCCCATAGCGGTGGAAAATCTTATCCTCCGCGAGGAGTAGATCCTTGGTATAGAGATCATCTATGATTATCTCGTTTGCCTTTTTTACACTGATCCCAGCGTATTTACCAGCGAGTTCGTTGAAAATTCCGCGGTCGTCAACTGGGTTGAAGACTTCAAGCCCATATTTCAAAGAGAGCTCGAAATCCTCCACACCATGCGCAGGTGCGATGTGAACGCAACCCGTGTTTTCTGCAGAAACAAATTCTGCGAGAACGATTCTGTGCTTGTAGTTCTTCTGCATCGGCACCTCTTCCGCGAGTGGATGCTCGTACTCGATACCTTCGAGTTCTCTACCCGAAAACTCTTCGACTATTTCCCATTTCTCGTAGCCTTTAGAGAGAGTTTCAACGAGGTTCTTGGCTATTATCACCTCTTCAACGACCCCATTGCGGTAAGCTCTTGCTTTCACGTATTCGAGGTTTGGATTCACAGCCACAGCCATGTTTGCCGGAATCGTCCAAGGCGTGGTTGTCCATACGAGAATGTAGCCCCCACTTTTTAGCTTGAACTTAACGTAGATCGAAGGATCCTCTCTTTCCATATACTCCACTTCTGCATCCGCTAAGGCGGTTTCACAACGTGGACACCAGTTCACAACCATTAGCTCTTTGGAAAGCAGACCTTTTTCAAACGCCTTTTTTATTGTGAACCATGCAGAGTTCATATACTCTGCCTTGATCGTCATGTAGGGATTTTCCCAGTCCATCCAAACTGCGAGCGATTTGAATTGCTCTGTCATCGAATCTCGGTTTTTCAAAGCATACTCCATGCACTTCCTCACGAATTTTTCAACCCCAAAGTTCTCTATGTCCCTCTTACTCCTAAAGCCCAGCTCTTGTTCGACCTTAACTTCAATCGGTAATCCATGCATATCCCAGCCAGGCGTGTCTGTTGGGTTATAACCGCGCATTCTCCAATAGCGAAGCACTACATCTTTTATTACCTTGTTCCAAGCTGTTCCCAAGTGAATTCTGCCAGTAGTGTATGGAGGACCATCAACGAAGTAGAACTTCTTTCCTTCTCTGCTCTTAAGCTTCTCATAAATCTTGTTCTCCTTCCAAAACTTGAAGATTTCAGCTTCGAGCTCCTTGGGTGAGTATCGTTGAGGAAGCATATCCCTAAGTTTTATCTGGATTAAAAAATTTACCTAAAGTTCCACACTTCCCATTTCCCACGAGATTCAGAGATTTCAAAAAGCGAAGACGAGTTGACGTTCTCATCCCTCTCACCCTAAAAACTATTTAATCAAGCCTATCTGAGGCAAAAAAGCTCTGTAGTGCCTTTTTCTCAGAAAAAGATCATAAAAAAGCCACGGGCGGGATTTGAACCCGCGACCGCTTGCTTACCAAGCAAGCGCTCTCCCTGCTGAGCTACCGTGGCTTGGTATATTTCGAGTTTGGGATTTAAAGATTTTCTGTTGTTGCTACTCGGGATGATTGGAGGATACCCCATAAAAAACGCGCCGAGGAGTCTTAGGATCAAATTACCATGGGGATCCTTTCAAAAATCCCCCTTAAGCCCGAGTCTAAATTTGTTCATATTTTCCGATTTAAAAAATTTGATCGCAAATCCAGAGTGGGCTTAAAATCATCGAGATTGGCTATCTTAGAGAAAATCTTCCAAATCCAGTTTATCCGCTTCGTCGTATGGCGTTGTCATCAAAATTCTTATACGTTGCGCGGTCTTCTTTCCAACCTTTGGGACTTCCATGAGCTCTTCTTCACTCGCAGTCGCAATTTTTTCAATTGTCTGAAAGTGCTCAAGCAATTTCTTCGCTATTACGCTCCCAACGTTTGAGATCGCAGAGACGACGTATTCCTGTTCTTCCTTAAGCGTTCTCTTTGTCTTAGCGTAGTGTTCAACTACTTCTCTCCGCATTTCCTCTTGCTCTCTTCTTGCAATCGCCAAAAGAAGTTCTGCGGTATCTTTTTCGTCTTTCGTCCTGATTATTGGAATTCCAAAATCAACTGCAATCGCTGCAATAGCTCCACGCACCGCGTTTGGATGAATTCTCTGATAGAGATTTTCACCTTCGATGACTAAAATCGGTCTTTGGTATGCCTTGAGCTTTATCAACTGTTGGAAAAGCCTATCTTCGATTATGCTCTCCGAAAAGTCCTCGACTGTTTTTCTCTCCACCGCAACACGATCGCTTAAAACATAGTCTGCGACTTCCAAGTTTTTGACTTCGATAGAAGCGCCAAGGTCTCGAAGATGTTTAACCACATCGCTTCTAAGCTCCCTTGAATCCACGAGGATTTTTAGACCAAGTTCTGGAACGAGCCTAAGCTGTTCCACCGGGCGCTTCTGCTTCTCTATCAACGCCTTTATTTCTCTAACTGTATCGTACATCGCTCTCTCCTTTCTAAGGCTTATGAAATAATACGCCTCGTCCCTGGTTCCCTTAGCCATCAAGACAACAATTCTCCCCCTTCTCCCCCTACCCGTTCTTCCCTTCCTTTGTATCGCTCTTATCTCAGATGGAATCGCTTCGTAAAACACCACGAGGTCGGTAGAAGGTATATCTAATCCCTCTTCTCCGACAGAAGTTGCGACGAGAATCTTGTAAACTCCTTTTCGAAAGTTATCGAGGACTTCGATCTGTTCCCTCTGTTTCATTCCCTTCTCGTTTTCCCTATCCGATTGTCCGATGAACTTTGAAGTAGGAGCAATTTTTGAAAGTTCAGAAACCAAGTAGTCTGCGGAATCACGATAATTCGTAAAAACTATTATCCTTGAATCCTCCTTGATTTTCAACTGATCAGAGACGATTTCCTTGAGCTTGAGAATTTTTGGATGCTCAACGTTGAGACGCATTGCAAGCATAAGCGCATCTCTGAAGTTTGGATCATTTGAAACGTTCTTTGAAGCTTTGCTACCTCCTCTCGAAGCTCCTTCTTTTAGTATTTTTCCCACGTAGCTTCTAAAGCTTTCGAGACTTTGAGTTTCAAGTAACTCAACCGCATGGGATAGCTTTAAGACCTCTGCCAAGAGAGACGAAGCTTCAAAGAGCTCGGCTCTTCGAGAGTTAACAAGCTCGCTTTGGACTATCTGCTGAATCTCGAGTAGATCTCTCTTTGTCGCCTTTTCTGGAATCTCAATTCCGACTTCTTTCAGTTTTTTCAGCCTAAGCTTGATGCTGAGTTCAAGCTTCTCCCTTATCGCCACTATCTCCTTTGGAACTTCGACGTTGACCCACTCTATGTCTTTTTCGCTTATGTATGGTTTTACGTCGTCGTCAAACTCGGTTCTGAGCTCAATGCCTTCTATGAAGAGATTCTTTATGATCTCAAGCATTCTTTCCCGATCGCTTCCGGGAGATGCTGTTAAAGCCAAGATCAAAGGTTTCTTAGCCCTTTGAACGTATTCCTTGGCTATGAAAACATAGCTGTAATTTCCAACCGCCCTATGGGCTTCGTCAAATATTAGTAAAACGAATTCTTCAAGGCTAAGTCTTCCAGCTAACAAATCGTTTTCTACGACTTGCGGAGTTGCAACTATTACTTTTGAAGATTTCCAAAACTTTTCCCTCTTCTCTGGCTCGTCTTCACCGCTCAAAGCTGATATTTTCTCCTCTTCGATTTTAAGCGTTCTCTTCAAAAATTCCGCATGCTGTTCAACAAGCGGTCTCGTTGGGGCTAAAAAAAGTGCCTTTCCCTCTTCATTGAGCAATCTCGATGCCAAGACGAGAAGTGCTATGGTCGTTTTTCCAAGACCGGTTGGAATCACGACGAGAGTATTTCTCAAAAGAGCGTTCATAGCTATAGAAAGCTGGTAAATCCTCCTCTCCACGGTTCCTTCTTTTATAAGCGGATGGGAAATGTATTCCACAAAAAACATCGTGACTTTTGGATAAAATCGTTTTCGTCCCTGGCTTTGATCACAGCACCCTATATCTAAATTTTTAATAATTCAATTGGAGGTTTTACTAAACAAACTTTCGAGACGTTCCAAAACCGATAGATTTATCTACGTGGAAACGAAATCATGTTATGTCTGCACAGTTTGGTAAAGAAGAGATCGTGCACATACATCTGTTGCTTTTTCAG
Source organism: uncultured Archaeoglobaceae archaeon (assembly GCA_938048785.1). Lineage (GTDB taxonomy): Archaea > Halobacteriota > Archaeoglobi > Archaeoglobales > Archaeoglobaceae > WYZ-LMO2. Next base: position 17,930 of record CALIUJ010000120.1, read on the forward strand.
ATAAAAAAGTTTTTTGAAACGTTGGGCATCGAAAACGAATATTTTCAGGAATACGAGATGTTGAAGATTTCTCCGGTGCAAATATTCAGGCAGAAGGTTGAACACAGGGAAGCGATAATGAAGCTGTGCTACGGGATAATGAAAGCCATAGGGAGAGAAAAGGAATTGGACAGGATAAGCTACATGATAAGAGGTCTGATGAAGGAAATAGAGGATCTCAGAAAAAACACTTGATCGCTGGGCAATCTATTTTCACCCTCATTTCTTTTTCTGTATGAAACCCATTGCCTTTTCGTATAACTCCATTTTTTCCTTGTATCGTGCAGTTGTGGTTTAGGAAGTTTTATATACTTCCAAATATTTTTCATTTTATGCGAAAAGATGAGCTCGATGAAATCGATAAAAGGATAATCGAGAACTTATTGCGCGGGAAAACGCAGGCGGAGATTGCGGAGATGATCGGTGTAACTCTCCGAACCGTTCAGAATAGGATTAAGGCACTCGAAGATCATGGCTTCCTTATAAAGCTAAAAGAGGGCTATTGGGTTGCGAACTATCAGAAAATTGGCTTGACCATGCTTGCGGTAATTCTAATCGATTTCGACATCGAATCCAAGACAAGACTCGATGAAATAATAGAGCACTTCAAAAAACTCGATTTCGTCGAGAACATCTTCGAAACCGTTGGTTCCCAATACGACATGTGCATGATCGTGCGCTACAAAGACGTGGAGGAGTTTAGAAGGGAAAGAAGAAAGTTCATGGAGTGGATGAAAAAGAGGGGAATAAAGATCAACCATCTGCAGACTTTCATGGCATCAAGAACTCACAAGGACCACAGGAGAACGATGATACCATGAGAGTTATTTTTGAAAAGGAGATCGACGTTGAGAGCATTCTGGTGACTCCAAGACCGCATTGGAAGTGCAAAAGTTGCAAAAACTATGGAAAAAGCCCCTCCTGTCCACCAAACGCTCCAAGCTGGAAAGAGTTCAAAGAGTTGCTCCAACACTATCAAAAAGCGTTGCTCATCAAGTTTGAGATCGAAGGAGACTTCGAGAACGAGAAAAGAGAGATCCTAAGATTTTTGCTTGAAAAAGAGCGGGAGCTGATGAGAAAAGGATATACCTTTGCCCTTTCCTTATTCCCAGGAGAGTGCAACCTCTGCGAAAAATGCGAAGTTCCTTGCAAGTTCCCAGAGAATATGAGGTTCTCTTTGTCCGCAGTTGGCGTTGAAGTTGCGAAATTGACGAAAATTAGTGGCGATGAAAAAGCTCTTATTGCGCTCATTCTCATAGACTAATTCGTATCTTGCGAAAAGTATTTTAAGGTTGATGTCTACGATGATCAATGAAAGTCGGAATTGTCGGCGTCGGTTGTTCAAAGTTTGGACAGAGAGACGTGACGATACAAGAGCTTGCCTTTGAAGCTGTAAGCGAAGCTTTGAAAGACGCAAATCTGAGCCAAGAGGACGTGGAGCTTAGCGTCGTGGGTTGCGTTGGAACTCGTGGCTACGAGCTGATGCCAGCGGTCGTTGTGAACGAATACTGTGGATTTGCCGGTAAAGGTCCTTTGCGTGTCGAAGCTGCGTGTGCAACTGGCAGTGCAGCAATCTATTCGGCGTATTCTTCAATTAAAGCTGGAATTGTAGACATAGCAATAGCCATAGGCGTGGAAAAGATGACAGAAGTAGATACAGCAACATCTGCTGCAATCGGTGGTAGAGCTGGGAACTATCTCTGGGAACACCACTTCTACGGAACAACGTTTCCCGCCTACTATGCGATGCACGCAACCGCACATATGGCGAGATTTGGCACAACTGAGAAGCAGATGGCAATGGTAGCGGTAAAGGCTCATAGAAACGCGATGAAGAATTCTAAGGCGCACTTTCAGAAGGAGATTGTAGTTGAGGACGTGCTGAACTCGAGAATTATAGCTTACCCGCTTAAGCTCTACGATTGTTCTCCAATAAGCGACGGCGCGTCTGCTGCGATTCTTGCAAGCGAAAAAATGATCACAGAGCATGGATGGGATCCAATTTGGATTGAAAGCATAGGCTTCTCCTCGGACACATCGAACATGACGATGCGTGAAGACTTCGTTGGTTTAAAGGCAACAAAGCTCGCAGCAGAGATGGCTTACAAAAGAGCGAAAATCGAAGACCCTTTGAAGAGCTTCGACTTTGCGACAGTTCACGATTGCTTTACAATCGCGGAGATAATGGCGTACGAAGACCTTGGCTTTTGTAGAAAAGGTGAAGGTGGTAAATTCATCGAAAACGGTGAATCCGATTTCGGTGGTAAAATTCCGGTGAACACATTTGGTGGGCTCAAAGGAAAAGGGCATCCCTTAGCTGCAACAGGCATTGCGATGGTCTACGAAGTCACCAAACAGCTTAGAGAAGAAGCTGGAAAGTTACAAGTAGACCTCAAACACTACAAAGCTCTGACCCACAACGTAGGTGGCACTGGACATTTTTGCTGGGTTTTTATTTTCGGGAGGTGAAAAAATGATCATAGAGAGCAGAGAGCTAAGGCTCAAGCATAGGATTCCAGTTGTGAAGACTGAAAAATTCTGGAAAGGGCTTGAGGGGGGAAGAGTTTACAAAACGATTTGCAAGTGTGGAAGAAGCTACTATCCACCAAGAGCGGATTGCATTTGCGGAAATCAAACAGAGTGGGTTGAGATAACCGGAAAGGGAGTCGTGGAGTGCTTCACAGTCGTTTATTCGATGCCGAGTGGATACGAATGGAGCAAGCCTTACAGAATCGTGGTCGCAAGATTTGGCGACGTTCGCGTGATGGGATGGAGTGAGGAAGACGTCTTCGTAGGGGATGAGGTTTCGCTATACACCGCAAAAGATGGGAGTGGAATTTGGAAGATTTGGTTTAGAAAAGGGTGATTTTTGTGGATTTCAAGCTGAATGAAGATCAGGAGGACATAAAAAAGGCTGCGAGAGAGTTCGCCGAGAGAGAGTTCACGAGGGAGCTGATCGAAGAGTGCGATAGGGAAGAGAAGTATCCAATGGAACTCGTTAAGAAGGCAAGAAAACTTGGATTCTCAACGATAAAGATCCCCGAAGAATACGGAGGCATGGGAATGAGTTTGGTTGAAGAGTGCTTGGTCACCGAAGAATTCTACCGCGTTAGCGCTGGATTGGGAAACGCTTGTCTAAGCTCGAGTTTTGGCACTGAACTGATCATCTTATTTGGCAACGAAGAGCAGAAAGAGAAGTATTTACGGTGGGTAACGGAGAAAAACGGCATTTCCGCAATGGCTTCCACGGAGCCAGAAGCGGGAAGCGACGTTGCAAGCGTGAAAACTAAGATAGTCAAAGATGGCGATGAATGGGTTGTAAACGGGGTTAAGACTTTTATCACCAACGGTAGCGTTTGCGACTTCGTCTTAGTTCTTGGTAGAACCTTTGAGGGAAAAAAGAAGCACGAGGGCCTTACTTTTGCGATCGTTGAAAGCAAGTCCAAGGGATTCAAAGCTACGAAGATTAAGAACAAGCTTGGCTTAAGGGCGAGCGATACTGCAGAGATCGTGCTAAAAGACGTTCGGATTGGTGAAGAAAACATCCTCGGCGAGCCAGGTAAGGGATTCTACCAGCTCATGGAGTTCTTCAACCACACACGTCCAAGAGTTGCTGCACAAGGCGTTGGAATAGCTCAAGGAGCTTTGGAGCTTGCAATAAACTACGTAAAGCAGAGAAAGCAGTTCGATCAACCCATTGGAGCTTTTCAACACACGCAGTTTAAGCTCGCTGAAATCGCAACGAGAATTCAAGCTGCAAGACTTTTGACTTGGCAAGCAGCTTGGTACTGTAGCATTGGAAAACCAAGACCTGAGCTTTCTTCGATGGCTAAGTGGTTCGCTGGAGAAACTGCAGTGATCGCAGCAGACTGGTGCGTGCAATTCCATGGCGGATATGGATACATAGGCGAATATCCCGCAGAGCGCTATTACAGGGATGCAAAGATCATAGAGATCTACGAGGGAGTGAAAGAGATACAGAAGCAGATAATATCGAGGCAAATTTTGGGGAGATTATGAACGTTTTATACACAGTCGAGGACAAAATAGGAATTGCAATGCTAAACAGACCAGAGAAACTGAACGCTCTTGATACAAAAACGAGAGAAGAGCTCAAAGAGATCGTTGAAAGAGCGGAAAAAGAAGTTCGTGTTCTGATAATCACGGGTAGCGGTAAAGCTTTCGCAGCTGGAGCGGATGTGAACGAGTTGATCCAAAGAGACCCTATAAAGGCAATAGAAGCGACTAAGCTTGGCACAGAGTTATATGCAAGAATTGAAGAGCTTGAAATAGCAACGATCGCAGCAATCAACGGTTTCGCGCTTGGTGGTGGATTAGAACTTGCAATGGCTTGCGATATAAGGATAGCGAGCAACAAGGCGAAGTTTGGTCAACCAGAAATAAACCTTGGCATAATTCCCGGCGCTGGTGGGACGCAGAGATTGCCAAGACTCGTTGGTCTCGGAATGGCAAAGAAGCTCGTTCTAACTGGCGAGATGATCGATGCAAACGAGGCTTTCCGCATTGGACTCGTTGATGAAGTCGTTGAACACGAAAAGCTAATGGATAGAGCAAAAGAAATTGCAAACAAAATTGCAGAAAAGTCGAAAATTGCGGTAAAGTTTGCAAAGAGAGCTTTGAACGCTTCAATGAACACCGCGCTTAGGGATGGTTTAAGATACGAATCGAGCCTATTCTCGATCTTATTTGCAAGTGAAGATGCTAAGAGGCTTATGAAGGATTTTTTGGAAAAGAGAAGGTGAGTTTATGTTTAAACACATTGGAGTTGTTGGTTTTGGTTTGATGGGAACGCAGATAGCGCAGTTCTTCGCTCAGCAAGGCTATGAAGTGGTTGCAGTTGATTCTCGAAAAGAAGCGTTGGAGAAGGGTATGGAAACGATAAGAAATGGGAGATTCGGAGTTATGAAGCTCGTTGAAAAAGGAAAAATTAGTGAAAGCGATGCGGAAAAGGTTCTATCCAGGATTAAGACTTCGCTGAGCTACGTGGATTTGAAAGAATGCGATCTGATAATCGAAGCGGTTTACGAAGACTTGGATTTGAAGCTCAAAGTTCTTCGCGAAGTCAGCGAAATTTGCGATGCGATTATTGGCTCCAATACAAGTTCGATAAGCATAACAAAGCTATCCTCCGCAGTTAAGGATCCATCGAAGTTCCTCGGAATCCACTTCTTCAACCCAGCACAAGTTCAAAAGCTCGTGGAACTGGTTGAAGGTCTTTTGACGGACAAAAAGCTCATTCTCGAGATCAAAGATTGGCTTTCAAAGCTCGGAAAAGTTCCAATAGTTGTCAAAGATTCTCCGGGATTTGCTACGACTCGTCTTGGACTAATTCTTGGGAAAGAAGCTATGCTCATGCTCCAAGAGGGCATTGCGAGTCCACAAGACATCGACATCGCGATGATGCTCGGCTATGGCTTTGCAATGGGACCAATTGAAACTGGTGATCTCGTCGGTCTTGACACGAGGCTTCGAATTTACGAAGCGATGTTTCAAATGACAAAGGATCCAAAGTGGGCACCGCCAAAGCTTTTGGTTCAGCTCGTCGATGCTGGTTATCTCGGAGACCCAAGCGTGAAGCCGGGAAGCAAGGGAGGAGTTTACGAGTTCTATAGACAAGAGAGGGCGACGCAGTTGTTGAAGAGGCTTGGAATTCGTTAGTTAATTTTATTTTTTGTTTATAGAGATTTAAAAAGGTTGTCATCCCTCCGAGATCTCAAAAACTCTCAAACTACCAACAGGACAATTTGCTACGCAAAGCCCGCAAACGTTGCACTCTTTCGTTTTTTTTCTCCGCTACTGCACCATCTACGATTTCAAGGATCTCTTTCCTTCCTACTGGACACATGCTCGTGCAAATCCCACAACCTATGCAGTTGCCAACGAGCCTTATCAGCTTCATTCTACCGTCTCTGCTCGCTTCCTTGAAATCAATTTGGAACTCCACTGGCAGTTCACGCTCTATTTCAATCGCATTTCCCGGGCAGAATCTTTCACAAGTTCCGCAGAAGTTGCACCTTTCGTTGAACTTCACAACTTTCCCTGGTTCATAACCGTAGCTGATTGCGAAGTTCGGACAAATGTCGCGACAAACCGTGCAATCAGCGATGCACCTTTCCTTTGACCACCTTTGCTCCCTTGAAAATCTTCGTAACTCTTATCGCATTTTTCGGACACAACTCTGCGCATTCCACGGGTTGAACAAATTCTTTCTTCGACAATCACTTTGCCACTGAGAGCATGTGTTTTTTCAGCAAAGTTTCTGCAGGAGTCGCATCGAACTTCTATCACGTTCATTGGACAAATTCTCGAGCACATCTCGCAGAATATGCATTTGTTCGAGTCTATCGCTGGTCTGCTTTTGTATACACTGACCGCCTTTGTTGGACAGACTTCGACGCAAAGTCTGCAATCTATACAACCATCTCTTATCCTAAGGATCCCTTTCCTGAGCTTACTTTTGTCCACTTGCCTTACAACTCTTATCGCGCCCCTTGGACAATTTCGCATGCAAATTCCGCAGAGTATGCAAAGTTTTTCGTCGATTTCAACTTTCTTAAGTCCTACTTCTTCAAGAAGTTCTCTATATATGCTTCCTTCATGCTTTAAAGCACCATACGGGCATAGATCTGCACAAATTCCGCAAACTACGCATGTATCGCTTATCTCTGCAGCAAACTTCGTCCCATTCCGTCCTATCTCTATTGCGCTCTTTGGACAGACACTTTTGCAGACCCCACAACCTACGCAGTGCTCAGCCGTGAACTCCAGACTTCTTTTGTATTTATTAATTATAATTCCACCGACCATCGATGTCTTATCGATGTCCGGTTTATAAACCTTCTAACTCCTACATATCACAATAAATAGCATCTTTGAGTTCGAATTTGCTTATCAACCGCAAGAACAGCAAAATTAAAAAGTGTTGAGATCACTTGAGTATGAATGAACCCAAATGAGATCTACAAGCTTAAAAGTGAGGAGGAAATAAGGGAGATACTAAAGGTTATTTCACGGAAGGGGGTTAGCGAAATATTAAAATCTCTGCGAAATTATCCCAAAAAATTTTCTCAAATCATGTTCGAAACCAGATTGAATCCGAGCATAATTGACAGGCACTTAAAGGCGCTATCAAAGCTCGGACTGGTAAGGAAGGATGGTGAAAACTACAAGCTCACGAGTTGCGGCATTTACGTCTTGAAGATCATAGACGATCTCTACAAAGCTATGAATCCTTAGAATTGCAAACTGGACAAAAGCTCCACGTTTTCTTGTCCCTTATCCTAAGAATCTTCGTTTCGTGCTTTTCGCATGTTTTCGCTGTAATGGTTAAAGTGCCCCTCTGAGGTAGGGGCAACGAGAACGTGCATCCTGGATAACCCTTACAACCTATAAACCTTTTCTTTGCCTTGGATCTTCTAATGACGAGTTCTTTTCCACACTGTGGGCATTTTCCAATCACTTTGTCTTTCTCAACCCCCTCTTGAAGTTTTTCAAAAACTTCTTTGATCTCGATTTTGCTCATAATCTCCCCCAAAAGCTTTCTTGACTCCAAAACAACCTCTGATTCGCTCTTTTTTCCATCCATAATTTCATCCATCTCTTTCTCGAGCTTTGCAGTCATCTCTGGCAAAGTTATCGTCTCAGCTTTATCGCGCAAAACTTCTATCACCGAAAAAGCTGTTTGCGTTGGTCTATACGGGTTTCCAGTTACATAACCTCTGCTGACCAACTTTTTCAAGATCTCATGCCTCGTCGATTTCGTTCCAAGGTTGAGTTTTTCCATCACCTTGATCAGAGAAGCGGGTGTAAACCTTGGTGGTGGACGTGTCTCTTTCTCCTCAAGCTTCTTGTCGAGTATTCTAAGCTCCTCACCAACCCTCAGCATTGGCAAATCGATCTCCTCCGAGCTCGAGTAAATGTATATCTCCCTCCATCCGGGTTCTATGAGCTTTTTGCCGATTGCAATGAAGTTTAAACCTCCACTTTCAAGTTCGGCTTTTCTAAGCTCCCAGATGGCGTTCTTCGCTAAAGTAGCGAGAAATCTTCGAACTACAAGCTCGTAGATTGTCCACTCCTCCTTTGTTAACTCACCTTTTCTCGCAACGGACGTTGGATATATCGGCGGGTGATCAGTCGTTCTCTTCTTACCCCTTGAGGGCACAATACTTCCCTGTTCAAGGACTTTTTTCGCCTCTTTCGAGAACTCGCTTTCTTTAAAAGCCTCAACTATTTTCAGAAGATCAAGGGACTCGGGATAAACCGTGTTGTCCGTTCTCGGGTAGCTTATGTAGCCGTTGATGTAGAGGTTTTCTGCAACGCTCATGGCAACGTGAGGAGGCATGAAAAAGGACGCCTCTCTTAGAAATTCAGTCGTGTTGAATGGCGTAGGCTTCGAATCCACCTTCTCCTTAATCTCGAAGTTCTTAACCACTGCGAATTCCCCTATTTTTGAGATCGCTTCCCTTGCAGACTCGAGATCCTTTAACCTCTTTGGGTGCTTTGCTGTGAAACCAAGGTCCAAAAAGATTTCGTAGTATTTCTCGGGCTTGAAGTTCTCTATCTCCCTCTCCCTTTCTACTATGATCCTCAAGGTTGGAGTTTGCACACGACCTACGCTTAAAAAGTCCTTTCCGAGCCTACGAGAGCTCAAGGATATGAACCTCGTCAAAACTGCCCCCCAGATTAAGTCGATTTTTTGTCTTGCCAACGCAGAGTTTGCAAGGTTGAGATCGAGCTTTTCTGGCTTTGCAAAAGCTTTCGATATCTCCTCCTTCGTTATCGCACTGAATCTTGCTCTATCGACTTTTACGTCTTTTTTCACAGATCTAACTATTTCTACAGCTTCTAAGCCGATTAATTCTCCTTCTCTGTCGTAGTCTGTCGCGATAGTCACTCGATCCGCTTTTTTTGCAAGTTCCCGAAGCAAGGATACTATGGTCTTCTCCTTCTCAACCGTAACGAGTTCCGAGTTTATTAGATCGAGGAGATTTGTTTTGGTCCAGCTACGGAATTTCTTCGGGAAATCGAGCTCCACCACATGACCCTTAAGCCCGAGAACATAAGCGTCGCTTGATCTCGAGTAGTAGTAGATGTTTTTTCCATCTTTCATCGCCTTCGCATCTTTAAAAAGAAGCGATGCAATCCTATTTGCAGCACTTTGCTTCTCTGTTATGATCAACCAGCTCATAGCCAATCGAGACTTTTGCCCTTGAGCTCTCTTTTCCTCTTTTCAATAAATTTGAGCACCGTTGAATGTTGCGCTCCATCGATGAGCATGTTTATGGCTTCTCTCACTATGCTGACGCTATCGTAATCACCAATAACGGAGATATACCTCTCCTGAATCCTCATGTGCACGTTCAACGTGTCCTCTATCTGTTTTCTCATCTTCCCCTCCTTCCCAATTATCCGCCCCATAATGCGCTTCATCGAAGAATCGGAAACGAGCTGAGAAAGATCGAAAGTCTCAAAAACAAGATTTTCATCTTCAAGTAGCTTTAGGGCTATTTCAGGACTAAAGCCACGCGCAATTGCGAGTATGACGTTCTTAGCCTTCATAAAACTCAAGTTATCTTCAAAGTCCACCAAAACCAAGTTTCCATGAAACTGCAGTTTACAACCGCATTTCTCTTCGATCTTCTTCTTCACTTCTCCATCCTTCCCAATCACAGCTCCTATCCTCTCTTCTGGAACTTCAATCTCTATCCTCATCGCTATCACCCACGATTTCTTCAAAAATCTCCTCTTCAGTTACTCGAATTCCAAACTTGCTGAAAAATCTTACGACGTTCCTTACATCCCTTCGCAAATAGCTGAGCGCAAGCGGGTGATCTTTGAGCACAGCTTGAGCCATGTCGATTATCACCGGTTCCTCCAAGAACATTATGTTGTATTCGCTTAGATCCGCATGAACGAGTTCAGCTTTATGAAACAGCCTTTTAACATCCCAAACTATTTCTTCGAAGATGTTCTCGACATCAAGCTCTATTAGCTCTCTTCCAAGCTCAAAGAGTGTGGGCGCAGGTATCTCGTTTTCTCCGATGAACTCCATCAGGAGAACATTTTTAAGATAAGCGTATGGCTTTGGAACTCTAACTCCACTTCCAAAGGCTCTCTCAAGGTTTCTAAACTCCTTTTCAGCCCAAAGATATATCTTCTCTTTTGCGGAAATCCTGTGCTCAAATCTACGGTCTCCAAACATGTATTCGTCCATTTTGTCAAAAGAACTCGTTTCGATTCGGTATATCTTCACCGCCATTGGCACCTCTTTTTCTTCAAAAACTCCGTCTGCGTAGAAAACATTCGCCTCTTTTCCTGTGCTCACGACACCTCCCATAGCCTTTATGAACTTTACAGACAGCTTGTAGAGCGTTTTTAGAGTTCTCTGATCGAGGACTTCTGCGTATATCTTTCTATCCTCCTCCCCAATCTCCTTGATCCTTAGTTTATCGAGATATCTGTCAAATTCTTCTACCTTCATCACTCCAGCCTCCACGTCTTGAGAAAAATATCATAAAGACTGCCATGGAAATTAGCGGGATTGCAAGGAGAGAAATTGGAAGAGGTTTCTCGAATTTAAACTTTGCATAAATCTTCCCTGAGCCCTCCAGAATCGGAACTTTTCTCCCTCCCATCTCCACGAAACTCTTATTCAAGCCCTTAAACTCCTCCACCTCCGCAAGTGGTGCGATCATGATCCTTTTTTCCCCAAGATCTCTTTCCATTACACCCTTTGGGAGAAAGTATGCAATTCTTATGCTACCAGATGCGTTCTCCGAAACGAGGAGAGACTTAAAAACGAGCGAATTTCCACTAAAGATCGCGTCCAAGAAGTCGAGGTTTGAAGAGACGATCTGTAGATTTTCAACTTCGGGCAATGGAATCTCAAGATCGCCTTCGAAGTTTAGATCTGCGCGATTCGATATTATCAAAATCTCCTCCACGCTTGTGTCTTCAAAAACGATGGAGTGAATTCGAACGCTTAAAACATCGCTGGAGTTCGTGAACCCAAGGTTGAACTCAAGTTCATCGTTTTTTTCAACCCTAAGATTCTTTATAAAGAGCTTGTTCATCGCGCTCAGTTCAAATGTGTAGTTTCCAACTGGAAGCGAGATGACATTTCCTGAGAGAATTTTCCCTTCAAAAAGTGTTGCCGACTCGTTCTTCACCCTCAGGTCTGCAAATCCATCGTAGTTCTTAATAGTTATGGTAACTTCGTAACCTTCGGCGAATTGAATTGCGACGGCTAAGAGAAAAAGAAGGCTAACTTCTACGAATCGCATCCCACCCCACCTCTTTTTTTCTCAAAAAATCGAGTATTGCAGATATCGCGGAGAACTGCAAAACAAAGCAGTAAACTAAGAAACCGAAAAGTATCTTGAGCCTCCTGATACTTTTGTAAATGTAAAAAACGAGCGGAATTCCAATCGGTAACAACGGAAGCATAATGATCGGGAAATAAGTTATCGTAAGCGCTAAAATCCAAGAAGCTCTAACCTCTCTGACTTTCATGATCTCCTTACGATACTTCCAGAGCTGTAACCCCCCGAAATACCATCTTTTCCTCTGCTTGTAAAAGTCCCTCCAAGTTATCGGTGCTTGCTCAAAAAATCTCCCTTCGACGAGCAAAGCCTTGTATCCCTTTGCATGCATCCTTGTCGCAAAGTCCGCGTCTTCAGCAATTGCGGTTTCGTTTAAACCTTCGAGAATTTGCTCGAATCTTACCACCCCGATGAGACCGTTGAATTGCTTAAAGGAGCTCTTTTTCAAGAGAAAGTTCAACAGCCTATACTCAGCCTCGATGGTTTTGGAAACGAGGTTTGAGTCGTTGTATATCAACCTCTTTGCAGAAGCCATGTATACTCTATCATCGTTGAGAAGCGCTTTGATGCAGTTCCTGATCGTTTCCTCATCAGTTCTTACATCTACGTCCATTATCAAAACGAAATCTGGATGAAAGCTTTTCAGGTAGTTCAGAGCATCGTTTATAGCTCCCGCACGCTTTCCCCTTCTTCCATTTCTTTCGATAACTTCGATTCCAAAATTTCTTGCGAGCTCAACCCTTGAATCTTTCTCGGAGCTTTTATCTATTACGTAAACAACCCTTGCGTTGAACTTTGAAGCTAACTCTTTCACATGAACTACGCTTTTTTCAAGCACCTCATTTGTTTCGAACGGTGAAACTGGCACTATTATCGCGAGTTTCATCCAAGGATCCTTGCTATTATCTTAGCGGTTTCCTCTGGATCCGCTCTTCCTCGGGTCTTCTTCATGACTTGCCCAACTAAAAAGTTTAGAGCTTGCTTTTTACCGCTGTAGTAATCTTGCACCGCTTTTGGATTCTCTTCAATCGCCTCTTTGCAGAATTTCTCAATCTCAGACTTTGGAATTGCAAAAAGTCCTTTTTCAGCAATTATTTCTTCTATCCCCCCACCTTTGTCAAGCTTTGTTCTTATCACTTCCACGACCCCCTTTTCGGTGATCCTCTCCTCGATGAAGAGCTTCAAAAGGTTGGCAAATTCTTCAGGAGAGAGGACTTTGAAGCAGTCGTAGAAAGTCCAATCTCTGTAGTTAAGTTCCCCTCTAAGCACGTCAACGACCCAAGTAACTGCAAGCTTTGGGTCGACGATCTTCGCAACCTTCTCAAAGAATTCCGTCATCTTCAGATCCAAGATCAAGACTTTCGCATAGTTGTCGGATATGCCATACTCTCTCTTCAACCTCTCCCTTTTCTCCTCAGGCATCTCTGGTAAAGTACCCTCTACTTCTTTCACGAGCTCAACCGTGTAGATCACCGGTAGATCGGGCTCTGGGAAGTAGCGATAGTCCTGCTCCTCTTCCTTGCTCCTCAGCGAGACCGTTATCTCTTGTGACTCATCGAAGTGCCTAGTCTCCCTGACAACAGCTTTTCCACGCTTGATTAGGTTCTTTTGTCTCAGAATCTCGTAGTTCAAAGCCTTTTCAACGCCTTTGAACGACGAGATGTTCTTTATCTCAACCCTCGCGCCACCCGCGATAGAGATGTTTGCATCCACCCTCATAGCACCTTCGAGTTCTCCATCGAAGACGTCGAGATACTCCAAGACCATCCTAAGCTTGTTTAAAAAAATTCTCGCCTCTTTTGGCGAAGATATCACGGGTTCGGTGACGATTTCAAGTAAAGGCATCCCACTCCTATTGTAATCGATCAGGGAATAGCTTGCAGTGGTTATGGAACCCTTGTAGCTGAGCTTTCCCGGGTCTTCCTCTATGTGTATTCTCTTGAGTGTTATCTTCTTTTCTTTTCCATCGGATTCGATCGTAACGTAACCACCAACTGCGAGCGGATGATCGTATTGACTTATCTGGAAATTCTTTGGAAGGTCTGGGTAGAAGTAGTTCTTCCTGTCAAAAACGATCATTGGCAAAATCTTTGCGTTCATGGCAAGTGCAACCTTTATTCCTGCTTTTATCGCTTCTCTGTTCACAACTGGCATTGCTCCGGGCATCCCAAGGCAAACTGGGCAAACGTGCGTGTTTGGTGGACTTTTATGATATGAAGTGGGGCAAGAGCAGAAGAGCTTGCTCTTGAGCTTGTTCATCTGCGCATGAACTTCAAGCCCTATGATCACGTCCATGGAAAAAAGTGTAGTGGGTTTAAAAAAATTCTTACCTAAACCCCAAGAACGATCTTCTCATAGTCTCTTTCTATTTCCCGTAGAAACTCCTCTTCTTCTATTCCCCTTTGATATGCGACGAAGCTCATACCACCCGCGCCAACTCCCTCCTTAACAAAACCTTCTGCATAAGCCCTAAGCCCCGGATACTTTGATTTTGCAAGCGGGATCTTAGCGACAAAAACTTCGCATGGGGCAAGAGAGAGATCTGCGGTTTTGTCGTTTGCGACGAATTCAGTCGTTGATATGGCGAATTCACACCTTAGATCCTTTGCAAGATTTGCAACCGCAACCATCTGCGTTCCACCGGCAAGAAGAGCTTTTTTACAACCTCTAAGAATTCCATAGATTCCAGCGATCACCGGATCCCCGACCGCGGAGATTATCTCTATTGGATCTTTTTCCTTAACCCTCTTTACAGCTTCGCTTATAACCTTGCTCTTCAGCTCCACTGGATTGTTTGGCATGCTTGAAGATACCCTTGGCTCGAATCCCAACGCCTTCAGCACAGCCCCAGCTGTTGTCGTTCCCGCGGGGATGCTTTCCCCTATTATAAGCGTGTCAACAACTTTCGAAAGCTCTTTCCCAAGTATTCTGCCGTTTTCAACGACCCTCTCCACGTCCTCTTTCCTCATAGCCCTCTCATTTGCTATGTTTTCACCTACAGGAGCGAAAAGAGTGACGTGGGGGATCTTTGGTTTGATCATTAACCCCGAATCTACGACGAGCAATGGAATCCCAGTCAAGCGAAGCGCGGTGTAAGTCAAGAGCGCTGGTGTTGGCTTCCCATCTGGTGTCGCTGGAATCGAATCGATGCTCAAACATCTGCCGTGGTAAAGCAGTTCTGCATCCGCAGGTGGAGTGTACTTGATCAACTCTGGATTTGCTCCCGCAACTGTAATTCCGGGAATTTCTGCGGTTTTTGTGTTCCCAATTACGAGAACGAACATCACGCTATTGAAATCAAATTTCTTGGACATGGAATAAAAGTGTATTTACTGAATTTAACGATTTCTTTTTTAGCCCTGAACTTATACTTTAATTACCCCTGTTGAGAAAAATCGATGCGAGGAATTTTGTAAGCTTCCATAGCCATAAAATCTCTTGCTAAGAGGATTTAAGGGGCACGAATGAAGTCGAGATTGTGCAGAGCTTTGGTCCAAACTCCCGAGCTCCATTGATGAAAATGGATCATTCCACCCGAGTGCAGAAAATTGGAGGCATAGCGGGATAAACTATGCTTGCATCTTTTCCCACATAGCTGTAAGCTTTGTTTATAGCCTCACCAAGATTTTTAGCCCAATCAAAACCAAACCTCTTTGGAACTTCGGGATTTAAAGGCGCAACGTTTATAACTGCAGAAGCTTGCTCCAACGCTGGTCCCATGGCATACAACAGGAAGAACGGGTGAGCTCCATGATACGCATACCCATGTCTGTACTTCCTGACATAAATTTCGTTTTTAGCGAATTTCTTCTCATACTTTTCGCGTAGCTCTCAAGGATCTCTGGTCTCCTTCAAGAGCTTGTAAAGCTCCACATAAGAGGGATGATGACCTTCGTGGAAAACTTCTTCCATAGGGCTGAAGAAAATAAATACCCCATTTTTCTTTAAAAGAGGTTTTCCGACGCTGAGAAAACCGTAACCATAACCCAAAGCCAAGTTTGCAGAGAGAATTGGGTTCTGGATCGAAAAAGTTGCATATGGGCTCATGTTTGGAATTCCAATAACCACTATTTCGAACTGTTCTTTCAACTTCAACTCAATCTGACTTCTAAGCTTTTTAA
>CALIUJ010000121.1 GCA_938048785.1 uncultured Archaeoglobaceae archaeon
AATAAAAGGTGGAAAATGCTTCTTGAGGAAGGAGAAACTGGTTTGAGCACAGCTTTTGACTTTCCAACGCTGATGGGACTTGACAGCGATGACCCATTGGCTGATGGCGAAGTTGGGAAGTGCGGAGTTGCGATTGACACGCTTAAGGATTTCGAAATCCTCTTTGACGGTATACCCTTGGATAAGGTCTCCACGTCTTTCACAATTAACCCACCCGCAGGAATAATCCTGGCGATGTATACAGCGATTGGTGACATGCAACACGTTCCGAGGGATAAGATAAGGGGAACAATTCAGAACGACATGTTCAAGGAGTTTCATGCGCAAAATACCATAGTTTTGCCACCAGAGCCCTCGCTAAAGATAATCGTCGACATCTTCGAGTGGGGGGTAAAGAACGTTCCAAAGTTCAACCTCATAAGCATCTCAGGCTACCACATAAGGGAAGCCGGCTCCACTGCGGTTCAAGAATTGGCTTTTACAATCGCAGACGGCATGGCTTACGTCGAAGCTGCGATGGAGCGTGGGATCGACATCGATAAATTGGCTCCACAGCTCAGCTTCTTCTTCAATTCACACAACGACTTCTTCGAAGAGATTGCTAAGTTTAGGGCTGCTCGCAGATTATGGGCGAAGATAATGAAGGACTACGGCGCAAAGGATCCGAGATCTTGGTGGATGAAGTTCCATGTGCAGACAGCAGGTTGTTCGCTTACTGCGCAACAACCCTTGAACAACATTGTTAGAGTCACCATACAGGCACTCGCAGCAGTTCTTGGAGGTTGTCAAAGCTTGCACACGAACAGCTTCGACGAAGCCTGGGCTTTGCCAAGTGAGGAAGCGGTTAGGGTTGCTTTGAGAACTCAGCAAATAATCGCATACGAAAGCGGAGTTGCGAACGTTGTCGACCCTCTTGGCGGAAGTTACTACGTGGAATGGCTCACGGATAAGATGGAGAGACTCGCTTGGCAATACATCGAGAAGATCAGAGAGATGGGTAATGGTAGCATGGTAAAGGGAGTTCTGAAAGGAATCGAGAACGGCTTCTTCGTTCGAGAAATCTCCGACTCGGCGGCGAGGTATCAGAGAGAAGTCGAGGAGGGAAGAAGATACATAGTTGGTGTGAACAAGTTCAGAATTGAAGAAGATCTAAGGATTCCACTGCTTAAAGTTGATCCAGATGTGCAGAGAAGGCAGATAGAGAGGTTGAGGAAGGTGAGGGCTGAGAGGGACAACAAGGCGGTGAAAGAAAACCTCGAATGGATAAAGAGCTGTTGTGAGAACAAAGAAAACGTAATGCCAGCGGTTTTTGAAGCTGTGAAAAGCTACGCTTCCGTAGGGGAAATAATGGGGGTTTTTAAGCAAGTCTACGGGACTTATAGAAAGCCGATAATAATCTAAGGTGGTGGGGGATGGAGAAGATAAGAGTGCTCGTCGCTAAAGTCGGGCTCGATGGACACGACCGCGGTGCTAAGGTTCTCGCGAGGTTTTTGAGGGATGCAGGCTTTGAAGTGATCTACACCGGACTCCATCGCACTCCACAAGAAGTTGCAAGGGCTGCGGTTGATGAAGACGTCGACGTCGTTGGTGTATCTTTGCTCAGCGGTGCGCATATTCCATTGGTTCCAAGGATAATCCAATACATCCGGGAATTTGGCGGAAATCCTGAGGAGATGCTAATTCTCGTCGGTGGAACAATTCCGCATGACGATTTTCCGAAGCTAAAGGAATCGGGTGTGGATGGAATTTTCATACCCGGGACCCCGATTTCGGAAATAATTAAGTTTATAAGAGAAAAGCTTCCCGAGAAGAGAAAGGGAATGAAATGAACGCCGAAGAGATTGCCGAGGGAATTACGAGGGGAAATAGAAGGTTGTTGGCAAAGGCAATAACCTATGTTGAGAACGAGCATCCGATCTCAAAGGAGATCCTGCGGAGGATATACCCGAGGACAGGTAAAGCTCACGTAGTTGGTATAACAGGTTTTCCCGGGGTTGGAAAAAGCACCATAGTGAGCAAACTAACAGAAGAGTTTAGAAAACGCGGTAAAAGTGTCGGAATAGTTGCAGTAGATCCAAGTTCACCGTTTACCGGTGGAGCTTTGCTTGGGGATCGCCTCCGCCTTGATGGTGCGGATGTGAACAAGAACCTCTGGCTCGATGAAAAGGTCTTTTTCAGGAGCATGGGGTCTCGTGGAAGACTTGGTGGCATAGCGAAGAAAACTGGCGATGTCGTGAAACTCCTCGATTCCGCGGGTTACGATGTGGTTCTCGTGGAAACCGTTGGTGCTGGGCAAAGCGAAGTTGCTGTGCTAGAGGTTGCAGACACGGTAGTGGTTATCCTTATGCCCGAGACCGGCGATGACATTCAAGTGAACAAAGCGGGAATCTTGGAAATCGGAGATATTTTTGTTATAAACAAGTCGGATCTTGAAGGCGCGGAAAACGTTGAAAGATGGATAAAATACATGCTCTCGCTCGACGAAGAGACTGTGATGGAGCTTACAAAGCTGAGCCATGCGGATGAACGAAAGCTAATGGAAAGGCTGAAGTGGAAGAAGCCGGTGCTTAAAACAATTGCAGATCGCGGGATAGGGATTAAAGAGCTCGCTGATGAGATCGAAAAGCATTACGAGGTTCTTAAGACTAACGGAATACTTCAAGAGAAGAGAAAAGAGAGAGCGAAACTATCGGCGATTGAGATGGCGATAGAAGAGATAAAGGCTGAGATAATGAGGAGATACAAACCTCTCTTCGACGGTGAGATCGATCCCTATGCGTTGGCGGACAAGATCGTTAAAGAGGTGCTAAGATGCTGAAACCATTCGAGACGAGCACGATCGATGGAAAAGTTTGGAAAGATTCCATCCTTGCAGAAACGCTTGGCGCAGTTGATGAGGCGAACGCTTTCGTTGGGTTGGCTAAGGCT
>CALIUJ010000122.1 GCA_938048785.1 uncultured Archaeoglobaceae archaeon
TTGCGAGAGAAGTAACTGACCACGGATCAACTTTCACGATAAGGAAGTTCAGAGAGGAACCAGTTACGCCAGTCGATCTTATAGCCTGGAAGACATTTAGCTCAGAGCAAATGGCTTACCTATGGCTTTGCATAGAGAACAAGAAGTCTTTGATCTTCGCAGGTGGAACTGCGAGCGGGAAGACGACTTCGATGAACGCTGTTTCGCTCTTCATTCCAAGAAGGGCGAAGATCGTAACCATAGAGGATACGAGAGAGCTCATGCTTCCGCACGAGAACTGGATTCCCGCGGTTACAAGGGATGCCTTCCATGGAGAGAAGGGGGCGATAGACATGTACGACTTGCTCAGAGCTGCTTTGAGGCAAAGGCCCGAGTACATACTCGTCGGAGAAGTCCGTGGAAGAGAGGCGTTGACGTTGTTCCAAGCGATGGCAACAGGGCACACCACTTGCTCAACTCTGCACGCGGACAGCGTAAGCGGAGCGATCCATCGCTTGGAAAACCCGCCGATCGAAGTTCCGAGACCGATGCTCGAGGCTTTGAACATAGTAAGCATACAAGCCCAAACTTACGTGAACGACCGCAGAGTCAGGAGGAACATCGAGATCGCGGAGATCGTTGGATTGGATGCGCACACGAAGATGCTGAGAACGAGCACGGTTTTCCAGTGGGACAGCGTCAAGGATGAGCACTTGATGGTCGGGACTTCGAAGGCTTTGGAGGATATAAGGAGGCACCGAGGCTGGAGTGTCAGAGACTTGAACGAGGAGCTTGAAAGGAGGAAGAAGGTCTTGGACTTCATGCTCCAGAACAACGTTAGAGACTTCAAGAGTGTGAGCAATGTGATCCATGCTTATCAAATAAGTCCAGAGAGGGCGATGAAGCTATTGGGGATCCCGGAGCTCTGATAATCTTTACGATCGGTCACTCAAATCGGACTCTTTCTTCCTTTCTCGAGTTACTGTTGGCGAATCGAATCCAAGTTCTTGTAGACGTTCGAAGGTTTCCGAGATCCAAGTTTGAACACTTCAACGCTGAAAATCTGAAAAATATTCATGAGCACGGGATCGAGTATGTCCAGAAATCAGAACTTGGTGGGTTTAGGAAGAAAATCCTTCAAGATTCGCCCAACAAAGCCATAAAGAGCTTGGGGTTCAGGAACTATGCGGACTTCATGCTAACGGAAGAATTCGAAAAAAGCGTCGGAGATCTGATTGATATCGCAAAGAAAAAGAGAACTGCAGTAATGTGTGCGGAAAGATTCTTCTGGAACTGCCACAGAAAGTTCATAGCAGACTACCTCACGATTCACGGCTTCAAAGTTCTCCACATAATAGATGAGAGGATTTTAATACATAAGCTCAGCAAAAACGCACGTGTTCATGAGGGAAAATTGATCTACGATATCAGCCTATAATACCATGGGAAATTTAAAAAATTAAGCTCGAAACACGTTAATTTTATCCACAGATCAACCGTTCTTTATGAGTCTTTTGGCTCATCTTTCCGATGTCATTTGTCTGTGGAAAAGCCATAGGAATAAAAAAATTTATATAATGGATAAACGCAAAGATTTGTGAGGCGGGGGGATGCAGATGGAACTGCCACTTGCTCCAGTGGAAAGATTGCTGAAAAAAGCTGGTGCGGTAAGAGTGAGCGAAGAAGCAAAGGTTGAACTTGCCAACGAGATAGAGAAAAAGACGATAGCGATCGCAAAAAAGGCATTCGAGATCGCAAAGAACGCAGGTAGAAAAACGGTGAAGGCAGAAGATGTAAAACTCGCTGCGGAAAGTGTTCTCAAGATTTGAGTCCTTTTCTTTTTTTGCACTTTCTATAAAAGATCAACGGATGCGAGACGTTGCAGTTCGCAACACAGTTTTGATAAGTCCTCATGGTGTCGCAAGAGGGTGACGTGTATCTCGTAGCCCTTCCCTTTACTCCCGCGATGTGCTCGATCTGATACCTCGACTTCTCCTCATTGAAATCCGGAGCGGACTTGAACAGCTTTAAAATATCTTCGGAGTTCATTCCAACGTTTAAAAGAAAGGAAGTGATCGCAAAACGCGCGGTGTGTGGAACGTTCATACCCCTCTTGATCTCAGATAGTATCTCGAGCATACACGGTGGAAAACAGCTCGAATCGACTTCCCCAAGGTCAAAGTCCACTTTTTTCTCCCTTTTTGCCATCTTTTCGATCTCCCGTAACTGTGGTTCCAACAATGGAATAGATAAATTGGTTTTTTCAAAAAAGAGAATTCTAAGAAACTCCTTGATGATCCTCAGCGCTTGAGCTTTTTCGAGCTTTACGTATCCATCGGAGACGAATCTGTTGACAAGTCTCCAGTCGTCGTCTCGAATCCTTGCGGAAGCCTTTACGTAGCTCGAAACATGGACATCCCAACCTTTCAACTTTATTCCAAGACTTCTTGCGACGATTCTGACTATCGCTTCGTCCTCTTTTTCAAGAGCTTTTGAAAACTCCTCAGCCTTGTTTACAGCATACCTCATTCTAATCCAGTCTTCGAGCTTCGATACAAGTATCTTTGCGGTAACAAATCGCAAAACAGACTTCTTCGCGGACAACTTGATCTCCTCCTCTATTTTCAAGCCATAAGAAATTTTGCAGTTTGCAAAACAATCGAGACAGAGATCGCAGTTTTCAAAAGAGGCGATTTTTTCGCATTTCCAACAGTTCAAATCGCAGTTGATGCATGGAATAAACTCCCCTCTTTCACTCAAAGAGCTTTTTGGATTTAAATCCCCCCTTATCGCATCTAAAACATCTCTCTTAGCATCTTCGATTATCTCGGGAAATTTTTTTAGCTCTTCTTCAATTTCGAGATCTTCAAAGAGCTTGGGAGCGAAGCTAAGAAAAGGATAAGCGGAGAGAACTTTGAAAAGGGGCAGAAATTTCATCAGCTTTCTACACGTGGCGCAAGGATATACTCTACTCTCACCTTACCGCCTACGAGTTCAAATGAGAACCTCGCGGGATAGTTTGTGCCGAGGTAGATCGTGAGCAAATCCCCAACGTTGGCAACTTTGCAAAACTCCTTGAGGTAATCGATGCTAAACATGCTCTTTGCTTCGCCACCATTGAATTCAACCAATTCGCTACCCGCCATTGTAAATGTCAACTTCTCAACGTCACCTTTTGCCTCGATTGTAAAAGAGTTCTTATCGGATTTGAGCACAACGTTCTCGCTGATTTTTTCAGTTGCTGAAATCGCCTTTTTGAACTCCCCAGCGTCGAGAACGATTTTTGCTGGAAGATTTAGCTCCGGTATCCTTGGCTCTTTCCTTATCGCAGATGGATCTATTAGCGCAAGATTGTATTCAACGCTTCCAAACTTTATCCTCAAGTTGTTCTCGTCTTGCAATGAAATCTCCACGAGGTCCTTAGCGCTGATCGTTTTGCTTATGTCAAATACTCTGTTCATGTCTAAGCCTATCGTTTTTTCTGCCTCGATTCTATAACTGTCCACGGATTCCTTTGGGACATCTACGATCACCATTGCTACGTTCGATGGGTCGACTGCTCTTGAATGCAAGCCCTTGTTTAGGAAGTGTATCCTACACTCGCTCACGAGAGCGACGATAGCTCGTGATATGGTTTTCAATATCTCTCCAGACATTATTACCTCAACCATACGCAAGCTTTTTTAGTCCAGTTAATATTTATTTTTTTCTGCTTCGCTTCATCTGAA
>CALIUJ010000123.1 GCA_938048785.1 uncultured Archaeoglobaceae archaeon
ATCAAAAAGAGATAAAAATAAGGGAAATTGCGACTGCGTAGATGGTAGCGATAAAATCTGCAATCGTGGTCACCAATGGTATTCCACCATTGTCTGGATCTACACGAAATCTGTTGATGATCACAGCGATGTAAAATGACAGCAAAAGAAAAACAAAGACCAGCGAGATGAAGGAAAGAAGGAAGATTAACATCGGGACAAAATTCAACTCAAAGACTTGGAAGACCCTGTATGAGAGCAAAAAAGGTATTAGAGATAAGAAGGGGAACACTAAAATAGAGGTTGGAACTATCGCTTTTATCTCGTCCAAAACTTCTCCGATTGATCCCTTTTCGATCTCTCCAAGGTTTAGCTTTGTCGAAGTTCTTGCGACAACGATCGATCCATAGTTACCAAGCGTGTCGAGGATTGCTGGATATGCGAAGCTCATAAAAATGCTGAGATAGATTATCTCCGAGAACTCCTCGAGAACACTCCCAGTCAGGCTTTGAACTACTGCAAGAACTGTTACGATCAAAATGACCTCCTTTTGAATTCTCCTGTACTCCTTGCCAAGGGACAATGCGAACAAGAGCCCAAGGAGAATGACCGAGATCGCAAAAAAGGGAAAGATTTGATTCGATTCAAACAAGATGATGAAGAGAATAAGCGAGGGTATCGTTACTATGTCTGCAATCGAGGTTATGATCGGCGCAGCGACTGAATCTGGATCGATCGCTTTTTTAAAAGCAAATATAACCACCGATATCGAGGTAACAGAGAGCAGAATTCCGATGAGAACGCCTGAGGAAATGGATATCTGTGCAGAAGTCAAGAATCCATCGAAGTTACCGATTTTTAAATAGCTTATGATCAAAAGAACTAATATCGGCACAGTAGCAGCCCAGACGGAGAACAAAGCGTTTTTGTAAACGAACTTATCCCTGAAACTCGGCTCTGAAGAACCGAGGTAAAGCGCAGTTGATAATCGAGAGCAAAGTGAACCAAAAACGTTTCCACGGAGCCCCATAAGTCCGGGAAGAATGACGAGAAGATGGGGATAATGCTCCATCATTTTTTCAAAGTATGTGCCAAGAAAGAATCCTGCAAAAAGATCGAAAAAGATGCAGAAATAGAGGACGGGGATGATTAGCCGAATTGCAGTTCTTAAATTCATTTCTCTGCTTGGAATCGTTATCGCCACGATTACCCCTCTCGAATGAAAAGTGCGGTAGGTATATATACCTTTATTTTTAAAAAAGATCGGGGTGTTTCTATGGCGAAATACCAGTGCACGGTTTGTGGATACGTTTACAACGAAGATGAAGGAGATCCCGACAGCAATGTCCCGCCTGGAACGAAATGGGAGGACTTACCAGAGGACTGGGTTTGCCCAATCTGTGGTGCAACGAAAGATCAATTCGAGAAAATCGATTAATCTTTTTTTGAGTTTTTTTCCAAAAATATTTTAATTTACTGAAACAACTGGATACGTGCGAGTATACGTTCTCGACACCGGTGCGATCTTTCAGAGGAAGGCGATTTATGAGCGAATGGTCACAATACCAGAAGTCGTTTCGGAGATATTGGATGAGAACTCCTCTATTTACTTCAGCGTCAAAAATCTTAGAGTTGAAAGTGCGAGCGAAAAAAGCATTGAGATTGTAAAAAAAGTTGCGAAAAAGACGGGAGATATTTACAAGCTTTCAGACACCGATCTTAAAATTTTGGCAAAAGCCATAGATGAGAGGGAGAAGGGGAACGATGTGGTCATCGTTACCGATGATTACTCTATCCAAAACGTTGCAATCGCTCTCGGGGTGGAATTCGAAACCGTGGTTCAGGGTGGGATAACAAAAGGTTTTAAGTGGGTAAGGGTGTGTAGGGGTTGTGGTAGAAAGGTTGAAAACGAGATCTGCGATGTCTGCGGTAGTGAAACTGTGTTGAGGAGGGTGAAAAAATGAAGATAGAGAGTCTTGTTGAAAGGGCGAGAAGGCTAAAGGAAAAGGGTTTGACGACTGAAGAGATTGCAGACGAGTTGAACGTTTCCTTTGAAACCGCTATGTGGCTTTTAACAAGAGCAACGGAATCGCCACCTTCGGATATCTACGTGGAGTGGAGAAATTTGTCAAAGCCCTCGAGGCTTAGGTTGGTGGCAATGGCAATAGCGGATATGGTGTCCGAAAGTTACAGCGATGTCGAGGTTGTTGTGGGAATTGCAACAAGCGGAATTCCCTTAGCTTCGATGGTCGCAGAAGAGCTCTCTGCGGAATTCGCAATCTATTACCCGAGAAAGATGAGGGGCGATGTTGTGAAGGGAGGACTTCTCAGCGAAAACTTCGCAAAGGTCAATGGAAAGCAATGCGTGATAGTCGACGATGTGATATCGACCGGAAGAACGATCTCGGAGGCGATAGAGGTAATAAATGCCAACAACGGGAAAGTTGTTTGCGTCGCGGTAATGGCTGACAAAGGCGGTAGAGTAGATTTGCCAGTGCTCAGCTTGCTAAGGATCACAAGGATATGAACGCTACCGTAGTGATTCCAACGCTGAACGAAGAAAAAGGAATTGGTGGAGTTGTCGAGAGCTTCAAAAACCTCGGGTTCGAAGTGCTCGTTATCGACGGCAACAGCAAGGATAGAACGAGGGAAATCGCTGAGAAGATGGGTGCAAGAGTCGTTTTGCAGACAGGAAAGGGGAAAGGAAATGCGATTGCGGAAGCCTTCAAACTCGTGGACAGCGAAATCGTAATCTTAGTCGATGGCGATGGAAGTTATCCAGCAGAAGAGGTCTGGAAACTCATAGAGCCGATAGAAAAAGGAGTCGCAGAGCACGTTGTTGGGAATAGATTTGCAAAATACGAAAAGGGGGCGTTCACAAGGTTAAACCTTCTTGGGAACAAGCTCATAAACTTATTTTTCCGCTTTGCCTATGGCGTAGACCTCACC
Organism: uncultured Archaeoglobaceae archaeon; assembly: GCA_938048785.1. Lineage (GTDB taxonomy): Archaea > Halobacteriota > Archaeoglobi > Archaeoglobales > Archaeoglobaceae > WYZ-LMO2. The sequence continues at coordinate 2,929 of CALIUJ010000123.1, forward strand.
GACATCCTCTCTGGGTATCGAGCTATCAAAAAAGAGGTCTACAAGAGCATCGAAATCAAAAAGAGTGGATTTGAAGTTGAAGCTGAGCTTACAGTTGAAACACTTGCAAAGGGTTTCAGAATAGCAGAGGTCCCGATAAGCTATAAGAAAAGAGAGGGGAAGACGAAGTTACGCCCCATACGGGATGGGTTTAGAATAGGAAAAACGATCTACGAGTTAATCGCAAGATACAGTCCAGCAAGGTATCTATACGTTTTTGGACTTATTCTTCTTTTTCTTGGAATTGCAACTGGTTGCTACGTTGTTTACGCATGGCTAAACGCGGTTTCGCACTACATGCTCGCTTTGCTTACTGTGCTCTTCATAATAACAGGGGTTCAATTCGTTGTGATCGGTCTAATAACAGATCTGATCTTCCGCACTACGCTGGAGTTTCGAAGAGAGATTAGGCAGGTCTTCAAGAGAAAAGAGATTTGAGATTCCAGGAAGATTGGAAATCCTTATCATCCCGAAGACCTTGTTAAGGTATGCCATGGAACGACGAGTTCTGGGACAGAGAAGAGGTAATGGACAGGAAAGACCTCGAGGAAATTCAGTTCAAAAGACTGAAGCAAACAATAAAAAAAGCTTACGAAAACGTTGGATTCTTTAGAAAAAGATTAAAATCTGTGAATCTAACTCCAGACGATATTAGAAGCTTTGATGATTTTGCAAAGGTTCCCTTTACGACAAAAGAGCATTTTGCGGAAAACTACCCCTTTGGACTAATCGCAGTGCCTTTGAGCGAGATCGTTCGAATTCACACCTCAAGCGGAACTTCTGGAAAACCAAAGGTAGTCGCCTATACTGCGAAAGACATCGAAAATTGGACCAATCTCGTAGCCAGATGTTTTTACATGGTCGGAATTCGCAGAGGTGACGTTTTTCAGAACATGGCTAACTACGCCTTCTTCACAGGTGGCTTAGGAATTCACCTCGGTGCAGAGAGAGTTGGAGCGGTAACAATTCCCGCAGGAGTTGGCAACACGGAAAGGCAAGTGCAATACATGGTCGACTTCGGAACTACTGCGATTCATTCAACCCCAAGCTATGCACTTCATGTCAAGGAGGTTGCTGAGGAAATGGGCTTGATAGACAAGCTAAAGCTCAGAATTGGTTGTTTTGGCGCAGAACCTTGGAGCGAGAATACGAGAAAAAGACTCGAAGATGCGTTTGGAATAAACGCTTACGACAGCTATGGTCTCAGTGAGATGAACGGTCCTGGAGTTGCTTTTGAATGCAAGGAAAAACAAGGACTCCACATCTGGGTGGACAATTACTTCGTGGAGATCGTAGATCCAAAGACCGGTGAGAGGGTTGGAGAGGGAGAGAAAGGAGAACTGGTTTTAACTCCTCTTACAAAAGAAGCGATGCCCTTGCTGAGGTATAAAACTGGGGATATTACGATATTAGAAAATGAAAAATGCGGTTGTGGAAGAACTCACCCAAGGCTTATGCGCATCTTTGGCAGAAGCGATGACATGCTAATAGTTCGCGGTGTGAACGTGTTTCCGAGTCAAGTGGAACACGTGCTCATGCAGATCCCCGAGGTGGGAGACAACTTCCAGATCTTGCTAACGAGAAAAGGTGCTCTTGACGAGATGACGGTTAAAGTTGAGGTGAAGGACGAGTTCTTCACGGGGGAGATCGAGGACTTAAAGAGGTTACAGCAAAAGATACAGAGGGCTTTACAATTAGAGCTAATGCTTCGAACGAACGTTGAACTCGTCGAAAAAGGGAGGATAGAGAGATCGATGGGCAAGGCAAAGAGAGTAATCGATTTGAGATCAATCTGATCGCTCCACTATCCACTTTATCGCCTCCTTCCAAAGCTTAGCATGTGAGCTCTTGCTCACCGTTAACCCTATGTGCCCCTTGTCAACGCTCATAGCCTTTTTATCCTTCGATGGTATCTTTTCAAAAAACGGTATCACCGAGTTCGGTGGAGTTATGTGATCTTTTTCCGCATACAAAGCCAATACTGGCATCGTTATATTTTGCAGATCAACTTTTTTGCCGTTTATCTCGTATTTGTTTTCGATTAGCTCGTTCTTTTGATACCATCTCTCGATGAACTCCTCGAAAACGCTTCCTGGAATAGCTGGGGAATCGAAGATCCAAAAGTCCATGTAGAAGAATTCCTTTAGGAACCTATCGTCCTCTGCGTTTTCGAGCAAACCCTGATACTTCCCAAGGACGAGTCTTATCGGATCCACGAGCAAGAAAGAGATGTTGAGCATTTCTCCGCTCACGTTTCCCATCGCCCTTGAGATCTTCTTCGGATCCAAATGCTTTGCCCAAAGAGCCAAGGCGTTTTCGGTGTTGAAGTTAATCGGCGGTGTTTGAATTACAAGGTTCTTAATCTTTTCTGGAAACAGAGCGGAGTATATCACTGCAAGCGTTGAACCGAGGCAATATCCATGCAAAGTTATTGCATCGACTTTCGTTTCCCTTCTTATCTTATCAACGCAGAAATCGATGTAATCTACGTAGTCCGAGATCTTCATGAACTTGTCAGCCCTCTTTGGATATCCCCAGTCTATCATCCAAACGTCGATACCTTCTGCGATCAGCTTTCTGACCACGCTCACTTCTTCGTGCAGATCCAAGATGTATGGGCGATTTATGAATGCGTAAACTAAGAGCAATGGAATTCTATGCTTCCTTTCTCCTTTGAAGTGCAACAGCTTGAATAACCAATCCTCGTGAACGACCTCAAATTCGCAACTCCATGGCTTTACGCTCAAGTCTTTGAGCTTCTCGAACATATCTCCACCTCCAACAACTCAATTCTTTTTTCAAGCTCGGATATCTTTCTCCTAAGGTCGAGAATTCTCTTGTAAGCTTCGTCGATCTGCGAAACCGTTGCAAATGGACTTGCCGGGTTGTTCTCGATTAGGAGCTCCAAAAACCTGCGAAGACAGTATATGTGATCAAAGAGCACGCTGAAAAGCTTTTCTTGGAGCTCCAAGTATTCCTTAGATCTCAAAAGATTGTCGAACTCCTTCGTTAAGAAATCCTGAAAAGCGTTCTTGAACTCTTCGAAGCTCTTGACTTCAGCTTTTTCTAAAAACTCACAAATTCTCTCTACCGCTTTCGTGAATGAAGATTTCATCATATCCCTGTAGTTCCCATAATATGCGAGAAAGTCGTTCCAGTGCGAAAGACAATCTATGAGATAGTTCTTCGCGTTTTCAGGCAACGCAAATGGTATGTCGTATGGAATTTCGCGCATTGCTTCAAATCTCCTTAAATATTCTCTCCATTCCTCAATGAATTTCTCAGGTAGCGTTCTTTCGACTAAAGGCTCTGAAAAAAGCTGAAAAGTTAGCCTCATGTGGGAAAAAAGGCTTTCCATGAATTCGCTGTAAGCTGAAGCAAGTTCTCTACTCGAGAAAATATCTTGAATCGGTATTATCGATTTCACGATCCTTTCGTTGAACAAAATGAGCTCAAATGGTCTGAAGAAAAACCTAAAGAGCTCCTCAAATATTTTATCAAAATTTCGAGCTTCTAATCTTCCATAACTCGCGTATTGATGCCAAATCTCCCTGAGGTGATCCCTAACAGCGATGTTGCGGAGGATGAGTTCAAACGACTCCTTAGGCAACTTTTTATAAAGTTCTATCACAACACATCACCTCCTTCACTATACAAATTATCTTTAAAACAAACAAAAACCTTTCGGTTTCAAACTCATTGGAGCTTAATCTTAAGCCTCAAAACAAACGTAGCCCCCCTTGGTTTTGTGTCCTCAACCCAAATTCTCCCTCCGTATCTCTCCACTACTTTTCTAACAACATAGAGCCCCAAACCACTTCCGCTATGGGGGTCGAGCGTGAATTTCTCCTCGAATATCTTTCTCTTGATCTCGCTTGGAATCCCAATGCCGTAGTCTATGATCCTTATTTCGCACTCTCCATCGATTTCGCTGAGTTTTACATCGATTCTATCAGTTTTTCCGTGCTTTATCGCGTTGTTGATTATGTTGTCGATCACGGAGTAGATAGCCTCATCTGCGAGAACGTAGCAGTTCCCTTGAATCGTTGATTGGATCTGATAAAACTCAAAAATTTCTTCGAAAACTTCTCTAATGTTTACAGGCTTTAGAACACTTTTTTCTGTTGAAATTGCTCTTTCTAAGTCCCTTATCTTGTTTATATATTGATTAGTTTCTTCCACAGCCTGAATCGCCTTCTCCAAGTAGCGTTCATCTCTCTCGGTGAGGTATATCTCGATGTAGCCGAGGATTACCTGGAGCTTGTTTTTCACATCGTGCCTCAACATCTTGTTCATAACGGCAAGAACTTCTTGAAGTTCACTAACACGCTTGTAGAGGTCCATAATCCTTTCTTTCTCTTCGACAACGTCCTGATACGTCAGTATTTTTATGTCGCGCATGTATAAATGCACCATTCCCGCCAGGAGTGTTGCGTGGCTCATCGTGTAAAAAACAACCGGAATACCAGCAAGTGTCATTCCCCCGACAACTGTGAAATCCGAAAGGAACTTCAAGAAGAAGAATCCGAGGATCGTCAAGTAATAAGCCTTTGCCTCTGTTTCGCGGTATATTCGAACGAGCAGAGCATAGAAAAAGATTAACAAAACGTCTGCGGATAATAGAACGTTAAAAAACTCTTTTATCTGCGATTCCATTTGCGAGTATAGGTTTGCAACTACGATGGCAATTACCAACAGGAGGAGGAGAGATATTGAGATAATCAGATCTTTAAACTTCAAAAAAGCTATCTCCCTGCCCGCTTTCCATATACCGAAAGAGAGAAGCGGGAAATAAATAGACAAAAAAGATAAAGCTATTATTTCTGAGCTCGTAGTTTTCATCAAAAGCCTTAAAAGCGTCTCTTCATAACTATAAACCCAAAATTCTCGACTAAACGATGTATAAACTCCAAAAACGTTGATCAAAACCGTAATCGCTATCAAAAAAGCGAGAACTCTACGCTCGCCAGACCAAGTGGCTATCAAGAAGATTGAAAAGATCAATGTGAGCGAGCTTATTGCCAAAATGTAGAAGTAAGCGTAGAGAGCGACATGGATTGGCAACGCACTCGCAGCGACGTAGGGAACAAAAATCGGCAGAACCAATGCCATCATAATAACAACGAATTTACTCGCCATGGGTGACTTTTATTAACGAGAAAATTTAAGCTTTTCTCCGCTCGTGATCAGAAAGACAGAATTTCGATTGGTTTCGGAAACCGCAAAATTCATAAATCATGAGTAAAGTAAATGAAGGGGGCTCGTAGTCTAGCGGTTATGACGTCGCCCTGACACGGCGAAGGTCCCCGGTTCGAATCCGGGCGAGCCCATCTCTTTTTTAATCACAAGCTCCGTTCGCCCTTCAACGCAATCTAAAGATCCAGAAGTCAAAAAGAAAATATCAGAATAGAAACTATACATATCTGAGCTCAAAGGTCATAAAATGTGGACTCGCCGGGATTTGAACCCGGGGCCTCCGCCTCGCAAAGGCGGCGCTCTACCGCTGAGCTACGAGCCCTTCAATGCGTTGCGATCGTTGAAGATAAACTTTATGCTTCTTTCAAAGCTTTGGACGTTCGAGGTGATAGAAGCTCAACGCTTATATAATCCAAGAGCATAGAGACTTTGTGTTGAGAAGTTTACTCAAAGAGATCTTGAACACCAAGAACGATGGAAAAGTGAACGCTGCGGTTCTCGTTCCGATCTT
>CALIUJ010000124.1 GCA_938048785.1 uncultured Archaeoglobaceae archaeon
AGAAGAGGAGGGAAACAATGTTCACCCCAAAGTTTTCGGTTGGTATCTGGTGTATGGGAGGGGTTGCCGATCGATTCCTCCCACAGGGGTATGAGACGCCGCTTGATTTTAAGGGACGTCTTGAGCGAGTTAGGAAGGTTCAAGAAGTTGTAGCGATTGAGCTTTTCGATGATGAGTTTCTTCATGTGCCCCCTGATACGATGCGAAAGATTCTTAACGACACGGGGATTCAGGTAAGCTGCCTTAACGTAAATACCCATTCTTTTCCCAAGTGGCAGAGGGGGGCCTTAACCAACAGAGATCCAAAACTTCGTCAAGAAGCCATTGACGCGGCAAAAAAGGCTATAGACCAGGCTGCTATTCTCAATTGTTCTACTGTGGGATTGTGGCTCGGCGTTGATGGTTTTGACTATCCATTCCAGGTTGAGTATGGCACAGGTTGGGATTTGTTACTCGAGGCACTTGCCGAGATTGCTGACTATGCCCCTCAAGTGCGTATCAGCTTGGAGTATAAACTCAAGGAACCCCGTCAGTATCTCTTCATAGGTAATGCTTTTCGGGCTGCGTATATTGTCAAACTCCTCAATCGGAAGAATGTTGGGATTACTGTTGATTTTGGTCATGCGCTCATGGCGAAAGAAAATCCCGGAGAGGTAGCTGCTTTTCTCATGAAAGAGGGTCTTCTTTTCAATGTTCACTTTAACGATGCGTATCGAGAGTGGGACGATGACCTTGTTGCCGGAAGCATTAATCTGTACGAGACCCTTGAGTTCCTCTTTTACCTTTACAAAGGTGGGTATTCGGGATACCTGGGCTTTGATATTTTCCCGTATCGCATGGCTCCGGAGAAGGCTCTTGAGCTTTGCGTGAGGAACACTCTTGGTTTGTGTCGAGCCTTGGAAAGAATCGATGAAAAAGCCCTTTCTCTGGCCCAGGAAAACATGGACGCAGCTTCTGTCCATGAAGTGGTGAGAAAGGCTTTCTTTGAGTTTTGAGAAAAAGGCCGGGCAGGCTAGTTTATAAACATTAAAGAAGGAGGGCTGGACATGAAAAGAAGTATTTTGGTTGTAGCCTTGGTGTGCTTACTTGTGGTTTTTGGTGCAGTTTCGGGAGAGGCGAAAATTAAACTCTTTCTCCCGCCGGGGGAGAAGAACCCCGATGTAGATTTCAGTGGTATTACCCTTCGAGCTATTCACGACTCTGGTGCAGGAAGAATCCTTGAATGGTACGCTCCTTTGCTTGAAAAGGAGTGTGGAGTGAAAATCGAACGAACTGAAATGGTAGACTTACCGAAACTCCGCGAGAAAGTCATGGGTGACCTCCTAGCAGGGAAACCTAGTTGGCAAATTGTTGAAATCAACCCCCGCTTTATCGCCGATTTTGCTCTCACAGGATTAATTGAGCCTCTTGACAAGTACTTTGAGATGTATGATCCAGAGGATGTAAAAAGGTATCTTGATGATATTATCCCAACGTACCGTGAATTCTACATGAAATGGGGTGGCCAATATTGGGCAATACCCTTTGACGGTGATATTCACCTCTTTAACTATCGCGTTTCCCTTTTCACAAACCCTGAGCACCAGAAGATGTTCAAAGAAAAATTTGGAAAGGATCTCCAGCCACCCGAAACCTGGGATGATTTTGTAGATCTTTGTGCGTTCTTTAAGGAAGTTCTACCGAAGGACATGTATCCGACCATGTGGTGGCTTTTACCCCCTGATGGTGCAGCATTTTATTTCGATATAGCTGCATCTTATGGAGTGATGTACTTCAGCGAAGATATGGAACACGCCCTTTGGCCGCGAGACAAAGCGGTAGAAGCCCTGAAGAAAATGGTTGAGACAGCACCGTATTGTCCTCCAGGAGTGGCAAACTTTGGCTTTACGGAAACAGTCGATTATTGGCTAGCTGGCAAAGTAGCCTTCCAGATCTGGTTCATCGATATTAACGAATGGGGTCAAATGGGCCAACCAGAAGTCAAGGGTGATGTGGCAAATGCTCTTATGCCTGGCTACCGTGATCCCGTCACTGGGAAAGTCACACACCGCGCCATGGCTCCATATAACCGTTACTGGATTATTCCGAAGAACCTTCCTGATAAAGTGAAAGAAGCCGCTTTTTACGTGATGCTTCGTGTCTCAAGCCCGGTATATAGCATCTACTCCGTAGCCGATACATATTGTGGTATGGACCCTTATCTTTACTCGCATTTTACTGATGAGGCAGCTATGCAGTACACTAAGCCTAATCCGTTACGGGGTGTAGCACCGGATTGGCCAGAGAATAACCCCACTTTCTCCACCTTCGAGGAGGCGCGTAGACACTTGGACGGTGGTCTTGCTAACTTAAGGGTTGCCTTCCCAGAGATCAACTGGCCTGGGGCTACAGAGTATACTGAATCCCTTTCTCGGTGGGTACAACGAGCGATGAGTGGCGAAGTGACTCCTGAAGAAGCTATTGAGAACGCTGCTAAGGAGTGGGAAGCTATTCGCGACAAGCTTGGTAAAGAAAAGCAAAAGGAATATTATCAAGAATTCCTGAGAGCTGGTAAAGAATTGGGATTCTGGTGAGGAGTGAAAGGCCTGCCCGGCCTTTACGGGAAGGAGAAAGATCAGATGCTTGGTAGAGCGCAAAAAAAGAGAGTTGTTTTGACGCCTTATTATCTCATGATCCCTCCGCAGTTTTTAATCTGGGCTGTAGTTATCTTCCCACTTATCTGGGCTGTTTACATTTCTTTCCATGATTGGAATCCTACTATTTCCCCAGAACGAACCTTTGTAGGTATTTGGAACTATGTTACTGTTTTTCGCGATGAGCGCTTCTTGAGTGCTCTTCTTCGAATGCTCTATTATTCAGGTGTCGGGGTAACAATTCAGCTTTTTTTGGGTACTGCCATTGCTTTAGCCCTTGTTGAGTACGTTCGTTCTGAGCGGCTGAGAACCTTCCTTCTTGTTCTCTTTTTATTGCCCATGATGATGGCTGAGGCTGTTGCTGCGCAGATGTGGACATTACTCATCACTGATACTGGTACGATTAATAATATCCTGGTGTGGCTCGGCTTGAATCCAATAGGATGGCGCTCAAGAGAGTTGGCGCTCACTACCCTTATGATTGTAGACATATGGCAGTGGACAGCACTTCCTCTTCTCATTGCTTATGCTGCAAGAATTTCTATTCCTGAAAGCCTTTACGAATCTTCGAGGCTTGATGGTGCTTCAAGGTGGCTCATTCTTCGAAAGATTACTCTCCCGTATATGCGTGTTCCTTTGGCTATCGCTTTTCTGCTCCGTTTTATGGATTCCTACAAATTCCTTGATAAAGTCTTCATTATGACCTATGGAGGTCCAGGAACTGCAACCGAACTTCCCACTTTTTACCTCTATCAGACTGCCTTTTCGTACTTTAAAGTGGGGTATGGTGCGGCAATGTCGTGGATTTTTGGGATTATAGCTGTTATAGGAATGTTCTTCTTCTGGCGTTTGGCAAAAGTCCAATAGAGGTGAGAGCCTATGCGAAGGAAGATAAACTGGGGTAAAGGTGTAGGAATTGGAGGGCTTATCCTTTACGGAATTTTCATTCTCTTTCCCATTTACTGGACCTTTAATACCTCCTTTAAGGAGATCGGAGATGTATATAAGGTTCCTCCTTCCTTCGTTCCTACTCGTTTCATCCTTGATGCCTACCGATTCATCTTCCAGGGTACAGGACGAATTGCCCTTCTTAATAGCCTTGTGGTGGCGGCGATTTCGACGGCTATTGCGGTTGTTCTTGGAACAATGGCAAGTTATGCGTACTCGAGATATCCCTTCACTCCTTTGACCAATGAGGGAGCCCAGTTTAATCTTCTGACAGTACGAATGTTTCCGCCTATTGCTTTTCTTCTCCCGATTTTTTGGATGTGGAAACGGTTTGGGCTCCTTGATACCTATTTTGCGCTGATCATCACCTATACTGCTTTTAATCTTCCCCTTGCTGTATGGCTTTTAAAGGGCTTTATGGATGCCCTGCCAAGGAGTATTGAGGAAGCAAGCTACGTTGACGGATATTCTTTCTGGCAAACTATACGGCGTATTGTGCTTCCCCTGATTGGCTCTGGTTTGGCTGCAACTGTTGCTCTTTGCTGGATTTTCATTTGGAATGAATTCATTATAGCCTATCTCCTCGGCGGAAGGAATGTTATTCTCTATACGGCTTATTTACCGAGCCTTCGCCGGGGGATGAGAATCATGTGGAATCAGATCGCAGCTCTTTCGGTTCTGGCCATCATTCCTTCTATTATTATTCTTGTACTCTTTCGAAAATACCTTGTGAAAATATACCTCCGAAGCTAGGTGAGAATATGGAAGAGGTAAGAATACGGAACGTAACAAAGCGATTTGGGAAAAAGGTAGCCCTTCAGGGAGTTAGTGCCCCAATTCCAAAGGGGTCTTTTTTCTGTATTCTTGGAGAACCGGGAGCAGGCAAGACTACCCTTTTGCGTATCATTGCTGGGCTCGAGATCCCTGAGGAGGGAGAAATCTTTTTTGGCGATCAGGATGTTACCCTTGTACCCCCGCAGAGGAGAAATGTGGCTTTTGTTTTTCAGGATTTTGCTCTATACCCCCATATGAGTGTTTTTGAAAACATTGCAAGCCCCCTTCGACTTAAGGGTTTAAGCGAGGAAGCAATCCGAAAAAAGGTTGTAGAAGTTGCTTCTTTCCTTAAAATTGAGAAATTGCTCGATCGATTGCCTAACTTTATTAGTGGTGGAGAAAGGCAGCGTGTTGCCATTGCTCGTGCCCTTGTTAAGGAACCGACTCTTTGTCTTTTTGACGAGCCCTTAGTCAACCTGGATTATAAGATTCGCGAAGATATGCGGGCACAATTTAAACTTATGCAACGAGAGCTTGGGCAAACGATTGTCTTTGCCACCCCCGATCCAATTGATGCTCTTTCCATGGCTGATATTGTTCTTGTGCTTCACGAAGGAAGGGTACAGCAGATGGCCAACGTGTGGGAGGCTTACAAAAGGCCAGCAAACGTATTTGTGGGAAAGTACCTTGGATTTCCTGAGATGAATATTTTCGAAGGGCGTGTGTCCCGATCCGGAAACAGTCTTTTTTGGGAGAGTAAGGGTTTGCGGCTTGATATTGGCTCCTTTGACTTTTTGAAACCATATGAGGGGGCAACTGTTCTTCTTGGCCTCCGTCCAGAGGATATCCGCCTTGGGGATACGGAAGGCGCTGATTTTACCTTCGAAGCAAATATTGTTCTTAGCGAGGTTGTGGGTTCTGATACCATTGTGCATCTCTCGGTTGAGGGAGTAGCGTTGCGGGCTTTCGTTCCCCAGATCTTTAGGAGACCTTCCGGAGAGAGAATCCCCATAGGCTTCCGTCACGAAGACCTTTATTTCTTCTCTTCCCAGACTGGGAAGAATTTGTTACTCCAAGAAGGGTGATACGTAATGGCAAAGGTGTATCTCGAGAATTTGACAAAGATTTTTGAGGGAAGAGTCCTTGCTGTGGATAGACTCACGCTGGAGATACCGGACAAAGGGCTTGTGAGTCTCCTTGGACCGTCAGGGTGTGGCAAAACTACAACTATGAGAATGATTGCAGGATTAGAAGTACCAACGAGGGGGAAGATCTACTTCGACGATCAAGAGGTAACAGATCTTCCTCCTGAGGAACGAAATGTGGCAATGGTTTTTCAGTTTCCAGTAATTTATCCTGGAATGACGGTCTTTGAAAATATTGCCTTTCCACTCGTAGCTCGAAAAGTCCCAAAAAAAGAGGTTAAGAAGCGTGTTGAGGAAGTGGCCAACGTCTTTGGCATTGCTGATGTTCTCTCAAAAAAGGCCCACATACTTGATGCTGGAACAAGACAGAAGGTTGTTCTCGCACGAACTTTTGTTCGTCGGCCTCATGTGTATCTTCTCGACGAACCCCTAACAAGTGTTGACCCTTCAACAAGGGTGGAGTTGCGAACTGTTCTTAAGAAGCTCCAGAGTCATTTGGGACAGACGATGGTGTATGTCACCCATGACCAAAGCGAAGCTCTCACTCTTGCGGATCGTATTGCCGTAATGAACGAGGGAAAACTCCTACAGTATGGTTCTCCGGAAGAGGTGTACAACAATCCTAAAAACACTTTTGTAGGTTACTTTATTGGGAATCCTGGTATGAATTTCATTGGTTGTTCGGTGGAAGAAGAAAAAGGTTCCTGTGTCCTTAATGCCGAAGATTTTAGGGTTTTCGTTCCGGATCTTCCTAACTCGTTTCTCCGCGATTTTGTCGGCAAGAAAATCATTCTTGGAATCCGCCCAGAAAACCTTGAAATCCATGCGAAAGCTGTTTCTGGAGCTATTTCTTTCTTGGTAATTCTTGTAGAGCCCGTGGGAAACAGACTTGTCGTCCACTTGAAGAAAGGGGAAAAGGTCCTTAAAGCAAAGATTCCAAGGCAGGAAATGAGTCTACAACAAGAGGTATGGGTTCGTTTCCCGCTGGAGTTCTTAAAGTTCTTTGATGGGGAGACATTGGAAACTATAGAAGTATAGGGTTTTTGCTTGTAACCGCCATGGGACGAACATCAAGGGATAATGAATACGAAATGATGGCAAAAGTAGCTCGCCTTTATTATGAAGGTGAGCTATCAATGGTCGAAATAGCCGAAATTTTTGGCATCTCTCGTCAGCGATGTTCTCGTCTCATTCGAAAAGCTAAGGATAGGGGCATTGTTCAAATCCGTATCATTGATCCTGCCTCAAGGGTTGAGGCAGAACTTGAAGCGGAATTACGATCTACCTTTGGTTTAAAGGCTGTCCGATGTGTTGAGGTTTTCAGTGACAATAGCGCTCTTATCCGAAAGAGTGTGGGAGTAGCAGCCGGGGACTTTCTTTTAGGTCTCCTTAAACCTGGGACTACTATCGGTGTTGCATATGGACGAACTATTTACGAAATGGTTCGATTTATTCGTCCTCGTGAGACCATACTGAACCTCACGGTAGTGCAAATTATGGGTAGCATGAGTCGCATTTCTGGGGATCTCATGGCTACGGAAATTCCCAGACAGTTGGGAGAAATTTTGCAAGCCCGGGTTGTGTATCTCCTTGCTCCTGCCTTCACGAAAGATAAGGAAGCTCGGGATATGATACTTCGTGATACAACCATTCAAGCTACGCTTTCTGAGCGATTGGATATAGCTGTCGTGGGTATTGGTGGTATCGCCCCCGACTCTACCCTCA
>CALIUJ010000125.1 GCA_938048785.1 uncultured Archaeoglobaceae archaeon
ATCATGGAGGAAAGAGAGTTTCAGGGGAAGCTCCGTCTTCGGTCTACAGTGATTTCCCCGGAAAATACTCTTTCCTACCTCGAAGCGGTGTACGGAGAAGAAGCGAAAAAGTCCCTAGAGAAAATACTGGAAGAGAGAGCCAGATAAAGCAAGTGCAAAGGGGGGTCCGTTTAGGGCCTCTCTTTCTCTGTGGGGGCTAGCTGGTCTGAGAATAGGTACAACGCTTGAGGGAAGCGTGCAAGATAACCTTATCCATCATGTCCGGACGAAAGTTTCCTTTTCCTTCTCTATCTTCTGGGAGAGCGAGCTCCCTGGTGGAATCACCATGTTCCTTTTAGGGAACAGGGGTTAGAGATCAAGAACATGCGCATTATCGGTGGTGGAGCAAAAGGCGATTTTTGAAGAGTTAAGGATTGATCCATACTGCAGGAAGTAGAAGTTTACGAGAAGTTGTACCCGATTTTTGTCAAAAGCTTCTTTCTTTCCACCCTACGATGGAAATCGGTGGTCCTGGCTGGCCTTGAGATTCCGGAGTTGATGTTGGTTCTGGAGTCGGTGTTGTTTCTGGAGTTGGCGTTGGTTCTGAGGTTGGTGTTGCTCCTGGAGTTGATGTTGGTTCTGGAGTCGGGGAAGGCGTTGGAGGAAAGACAAATGTTTCAAGTAAGCTCAAAAGTCCAGAAGATGGTGAAGCGTAGACAATTTCTTGCGTTCCAGCCTCTTTATCTTCTGCAAGTGCCTGAACTATGATCGCTCCATTCAACGTCTGCCCATTTCCTCCCAAGTTCACCTGGGCTGCAGGAGCATAGAGCAACCCTATGATGGTTCCCTTAACCGTGATTTTCGCTTCGTTAGGAACAAGGACTAACCCCTTAATGACGGCCTGATTGTCTATGGTTACTGATTGCGTGCTAGCGTAGTACAGGGCAAGAGACTCCATATTGCTGCCAGTTCCAGTATTAAACTCAGCTTTGTTTCCTACTGCAAGCGACTCCACATAAAGGATGAGCGTTCCGGTTCCTTCGATTTGCAATCTTCCATCGACACTAAGGCTTTTTACCCAGAGGGTCTGTGTCTCGCTTCCAACATTCACAGTAAGAGTTGCATCATTGTCAACATCGATGAATTCATAGTAGGCATTTCCGGAAATCTTAACGTCTTGCTTCTTCCCAACGTTGAGGCTACCCCTTGAGGGAAGATTTAGAGGAGGGGTGAAAGAAGGAAGGGGATACGTGTAACCAAGGTTTTCGCGAGTTTCGCCCTCAATCCGGGCATTCCCTCTAAGCTCAACTGTTCCATTACTTCCCACGTTGCCTTTGATTTCTATATTTCCTCGGAGACTTATGTTTCCATCGGCGAACAAAGCCATATCAAGGGGTGGAAGAGTTGGTGTTGGTGTCGGAGAAGGTGTAGGTGTAGGAGAAGGTGTTGGAGAGGGCGCACACCGCACATCAACTGTAAGGGTGACTCTCTTTCCTAAAGATGTTGTTCCTGTCGATGTAATGGTCACCGTATTTGGGAGGAGATGATCCACAAAGTACTCGTACGTCCCAATAGGGGAAGAGGGAGGAAAAGAAGCCGAGGTTGTAAGTATGGGCCTGCATCCTGATTGAAGCTCTTCCAACGCTTTTTCTACCCCTGCTTCGGCAAGATAATAAGCCTGATTTCTCTGGGCTATGGAAAAGGTTCTTTTGTATCCCCCTGTCATGAGGCTTACACCGACTCCAACAAGTAGAACAAAGACGGCAGTTATAATGAGAAAGGTGATGAGAATTGAGCCCCTCTCTCGAGTTTTCCCTTTTTCCCAAGACATGGCTTATCCCTCCTTAAGGCAAAGATGAGGGTAATGGAGACAATCGCCTCTCAACGGTAAGGGAAAAAACACGTGTTTCCAGAGCGTCACTTCCTCTCTTAGTCTGAGAAAGGCATTTCACCGGTAAGGTAAGGATAACTGAGGAATCGCTCACTACCTGGAAGATCGGAGAATCCTCCTTATAAACTTCCTTAATCATGACTTCTCCTTCTCTTTTTATCACTCTTTCGCTCTCCCAGTATCCGTAGGTAACAAAAGCACCTTCGTCTCTATATATCAGAAGGCATTCAGAGCATCCAGTATCAGGACAAGAGGGGCTATTCTTAACTTCAAGTCTTTTAGCTTCTCGTACGTCTCGCGAGAAATTGATGAGAAAGATATTTATCTGGTCCACAACCTGCTGGTAGGTTTGAACTTGCCCAGAAGAAGTGGGTAAATTTCGTCCTGCTACCATGATGGCACGCAAAAGCCCGCTAAGAACTACAGCAAAAAAGCCGAGGATGGCAACTACCACGACAATCTCAACAAGGGTTGCTCCTTCTTGGTTAGAGTGTCCCTTTCTTATCCTCATTGCCCACCGCCCCTGTGGAGTTCCCAAAGGCCATATCTGTAAACATAGGTGGCCACCCGGTAGGACCGCTCTCGGGGGTTTGGAGAACTTACAGACGAGGCAAACCTTAGTATTTCTTCCCAAGTGACTTCTACCTCGGCGATAAGAAGATCGCCGTTTTCTCTTTGGATTTTTAGGGAAACCTCTGCTCCAGGGGGAGGTAAAGGGAGAAATTCGCTCTCGTAGAGGAACGTCTTAATATCGTCCATCGATAGCGGACTGCTGATCTTGGCTTCGAGTTCTTCAAAAGATTTTCCTCGAACTCGCTCCATAATGTCCTGGACAAGAAGCGTAGCACGGAGAGTATAATCCATACTGGCACGGGTAGCAAGAAAACGCGAGAAAAGTGGAGCTGCCGCTACAACGAAAAAGCCGACTATAACAAAAAGCATAACGACTTCAATAAGGCTCATTCCCTCTTCCAAGAAGAGGCGTTCTTTTTTATCTTTTTCTAGAGGGAAATGCACATTTTTTCGCCTCCCTGGAGGGAGAGCTCTTCTTTGGCATTGCC
>CALIUJ010000126.1 GCA_938048785.1 uncultured Archaeoglobaceae archaeon
ACCCGTCATTCCCGCATGCCACCCCCTTCCGTCATTCCCGCATGTCTCCCCTTCCGTCATTCCCGCACGTCTTTAGCGGGAATCTGCATTTTTCCACCGTCATGCCTGAGTGTATTAATCAGGCATCTTGGTTTTGCAAAACACCTAGACCCCGGCTAAAAAACGTGCCGGGGTGACGGTAAGAGAGCGTCATTCCTGCATGTTTCAAGCAGGAATCTTCCCTTCTTCGTCATGCCCGAAATCATTAATCGGGCATCTTGGTTTTGGGTAAGAGGAAGACCCCGGCTTAAAGATTGCCGGGGTGACGGAAAATGATCGTCATGCCTGAATGTATTAATCAGGCATCTTGGTCTTGCAAAACACCAAGACCCCGGCTAAAAAACGTGCCGGGGTGACGGATTAAAAAGGAATGTCATTCCTGCGTGTTTTTAGCAGGAATCCAAGTCACTAAAGGGAAATTCATTGAGATTCCGGCTTACAGATTGCCGGGATGACCCCTGCTTAAAACGTGCAGGGGCAGGCCCCTGGTAAAAGCATCCAGGGGCAGGCTCCTCGATAGATACATTCGGGGGCAGGCCCCTGATAAAGACATTCAGGGGCAGTCCCTGATAAAAGCATTCAGGGACAGGCCCCTGATAAAGACACTCAGGAGCTGGCTGAAAAAAGCGTCATTCCTGCACGTATGAAGCGGGAATCTGAGTCATGGGAAATACCGAGATTCCTGATAGGGACATTTGGGAATGACGGAGAAAGAGGGATGTCATTCCCACGTGATGGAAAAAGAGGGCGTCATTCCTGCATGGTGCCCTTTCGTCATTTCCACATGTTTTAAGCAGGAATCCGAATTTTTCTACCGTCATGCCAGAGTGCGTTTACAAGAATCTGAACGGTGGAAGGCGTGCTACAATTACAAGCAAAGGGTTTTGGGAGGAACCAAAAGATGGCGTCTCCTGATAGTAAACGTGTTTTATGCATAGAGGAGGGAGTGCGCAGTGTCCAGGCGTTCTTTTCTTGATTGGATAACCAGTACAGACTGGAAGATATGGCTCTTGTTTTTTATGTATCCTCTGATTGTGGGACTTCTTGTACAATTTGTGGTTTTACCTCATCTTTTCCCCTCCCTGCACGCTGGGGAAGGCCTCATGCAGGGTGGGGATTGGCTGTATTTTCATCGGTTGGCTAAAGATTTGGCTGAGCGCATTCGGGCAGATGGCTGGAGGGCTTGGGAACTCCGTCCGAAAGGACAGGCCCCGGCAGGCATTGCTGCGGTTTTCTATTCCCTTTTTGTTCCAAAACCCTGGGTTTTGCTGCCTTTCAATGCTTGTGTCCATGCCTTTGGGGGACTGGCGCTCTTTTACCTTATGCGGGATATTATAAAGGAAGCAAAAATTGCTTTTTTCTCTGCTCTTCCTTTCGTATTCTTTCCCTCAGCCATGAACTGGTATGCGCAAATGCATAAAGATGGTATTTTTGCTCTTGGAGTGCTCCTCTTCCTTTTGGGGTGGGAGAGGTTGTTCCAAGACGATACGAAACGCTTGCAGTCTCTTTTGCTTTCTCTTGGCCTTGTTCTCTTGGGTGCTTTGGTGGTCTGGGTGGTCCGTCCTTATGCAGTGGAAATTCTCTGGTTTTTATCCCTTGTGTTGGCTTTGGTTTGCAGTGTGATTGGTGTCTTTGCGTGGAAGAAAAGCAAGGGTTGTTTGATGCTCCTTTCCTTTGTTTGGCTTGCAGTGTTTGGACTTCAAAGCGTTGCTTATCTTGAAAAACCTCTTGAAAAACCTTTTACTCATCCCTGGTACTATACACGATGGATTCCCGATTTTGTAGAAAATAAGCTCCGTGGTTTGGCTGAGGTCCGTGAAGCCTACCGTTTTATCGATCCAGATGCTATGGGGAACATTGATTGGGATGTTACGTTCCATAGTGCTTCAGATGTCATTCAATATGTTCCAAGGGCTCTGATTGTGGGATTCTTGGCCCCTTTTCCTCGCCACTGGTTCCAGGAGGGAACTTCTCCAGGAGGAGCACTGAAAAGGAGAATTTGTGGTTTTGAGATGAGTCTCTTTTATCTCTCTCTTCCCTTTTTGTTGCTTCTTTTTCGACACCTTTGGAAGAGTACCTCCTTTTGGGCTTTGCTTTTCTTCTGCCTTTCGATGGTCCTCATATACGCTCTGGCTTTTCCAAACCTTGGACCCTTGTATCGGGAAAGGTACGCTTTTCTTATGGTTATCCTTGCTTTGGGTATTGCAGGGTTGTGTTTTTGGTTTCCATCTTGCCAGACATTTCGGGTGGGAGCGCGGTCTAGTGCTGGGAAGGATTGCTCCCGATGGCCCACGGTGGTTTGACGCAATCCCCACAAATGTTTTCGCCAGGGGAACTTTTCCTGTAAAAAGAAATGTAGATGGGTTTGTAGAGATTGTGTACAATTGGGAAAGAGTTTTGCGTAAGAAACCAAGGAGAGAGTCACGGGATGCAGCACGTCATTGTTGAGCACGTGATGGGGGCAAGGCTTTGGTAAGGGGCAAAACCTCGAGTTCTGCAAGTGAAAGCACTCACAAAAAGCGCATCCTCTTTCTTGCCACTGTGGATAGTCACATTTGCTACTTCCATCTCCCCTTTATGAAACTCCTTCGTTCCTCTGGTTACACTGTAGAGGTTGCTGCCCGTGATACTGGCTTTCGAAAGGATATCGAAAAGGAAAGCTTTCCCTTCCACGATATCCCCTTTTCTCGAAGACCTCTGAGCTTTTTGAATATCCTCGCCTTTTTCAGGCTCCTTTGCCTTTTTTGGGGCCATCGCTACGTCCTTGTCCACACCCACACCCCGGTGGCGAGTTTCCTTGGGCGGGTTGTTGGAAGCATGACCCACACCCCTGTTCTCTACACCGCTCATGGGTTTCACTTTTACCGGGGGGCACCATGGAAGAGCTGGCTTTTGTGGTATTCCCTCGAGAAAATTGCCGCTCCTTTTACCCGGGCACTCATGGTGATGAATGCAGAGGATTTTGAGCACGGTAAACACCTGGGCTTTGTTCCAGGAGAGAGTCTTTTTCTCGTTCATGGAGTGGGAGTGGATGTTGGGCAGTTTCAGAATGTTTCTTCAAGGTTTCGAGAGGAGCTTGGAATTGGGGATGAGGTAGTCTTAGTTACCTGTGTCGCGGAGTTCATCCCCAGGAAAAACCACGCTCTTCTTCTTTCTGCCTGGGAGAGGGTGGGGCATAAGTGTCCAGGTGCCCACCTTGTCCTTGTAGGTGATGGGGAACTTCTGGAAAAGACTAAGAGTTTGGTTCAAGAACGTTCCCTTCCCCGGGTCCATTTTTTAGGTCGACGCCGTGACATCCCTGAAATCCTTGCCGCAACTGACATTGTTACCCTGGTCTCCAAACGTGAGGGTCTCCCTCGGGCTCTCCTTGAGGGGATGGCAGCGGGAAAACCTCTCGTGGCCACTGACATCCGGGGGAACCGAGACCTTGTGGAGAATGGGGTTAATGGGTTTTTAGTCCCTCCTCACGATGTGGAAGCTCTGGCAGAGGCTCTGGAAAAGCTCATTGATTCTCCAGAGCTTCGGGA
>CALIUJ010000127.1 GCA_938048785.1 uncultured Archaeoglobaceae archaeon
CTGCGTTCTCGTTCTGCTTTAGAAAAGACTCAAAGTTCTGCTGATCGAGCTTTAATGGCTTCGCATCCTTTGCACCTGCCATTCTCATCAACTCCTTCAGCTTCCTTTTTCGTATCTCCTCGAGCTCGTCCATGGTATTTAATTTTTCTCTCTTGGTTAATAAAATTTCTCGGTTTTGCAAAAAACAATAAAAATGATATGATACGTATTCAACTTGTTAATATTAAAAAATAATGGAAAGATTTATAAATTTTTGTTTGAGATACGTATTATGGCAAGAGTGAAGATAATAGATCTCACGATGAGGGATGGACATCAATCATTGCTTGCAACACGAATGCGAACTCGGGACATTCTTCCGATCTTAGAAGCATTTGACAGCGCAGGGATCTATTCCTTCGAAGTTTGGGGAGGGGCAACTTTTGACGTGTGTCACAGGTTTTTGAACGAGAACCCATGGGAGAGGCTGAGAGAGATAAGGAAAAGGGTCAAGAACACGTTGCTCCAAATGCTTCTCCGTGGACAGAACCTCGTTGGCTATAGGCATTATCCAGACGACGTTGTTGAGAAGTTTGTGAAAAAAACGATAGAGTGCGGACTCGACTTCTTCAGAATATTCGACGCTCTCAACGACGTTCGAAATCTAACGAGTTCGATAAAATTTGCGAAAAAGTATGGAGCGAACCACGTTCAGGGAGCGATTTGCTACACGATATCTCCTGTTCACACGATTGAAAAGTTCGTTGAAATAGCAAAGGGGCTTGCGGAGCTTGAAGTGGATTCGATTTGCATAAAAGACATGGCAGGATTGCTGTCGCCTAAGGTTTCCTATGAGCTTGTGAAAGTCTTAAGAAAAGAGGTAAACTTGCCGATAAACGTTCACTCGCACTACACTTCAGGAATGGCTTCGATGAGTCTGCTCAAGGCAGTGGAAGCAGGTGCGGAGATGATCGACACATGCATGTCCCCGCTTGCGATGGGGACTTCGCACCCACCCACGGAAACGATGGTATATGCACTCGAAGAGCTTGGTTACAAAACCGGCGTTAAATTAGACGTTCTACTCGAGGTAAGAGATTATTTCATGAGGATCCGTGAAAAATACGCTGGTTACTTGGATCCAATTTCCACGATTCCAGATACGAATGTCCTCGTTTATCAGATCCCGGGCGGAATGTTCTCGAACATGATCTCTCAGCTCAAAGAACAAGATGCAATGCATAAGCTCGAAGATGTGCTCAAAGAGGTCCCAAGGGTTAGAGAAGACTTTGGTTATCCGCCCTTGGTGACACCAACGAGCCAGATCGTAGGAGTTCAGGCGGTCATAAATGTTTTGATGGGCGAAAGATACAAAGTTGTGACAAGGGAATCGAAGGATCTCGTAAAGGGCATGTATGGCAGAACACCAGCTCCGATTAAAGAAGAGATCGTGAAAAAGATCCTTGGCGATGAGAGACCAATCGATCTTCGCCCAGCGGATTTGCTTGAACCAGAGTTCGAAAAGAGAAAGAAGGAGCTTGAAGAAAAGGGAATTGAAGCAAGCGAAGAAAACGTTTTGATCTACGCACTGTTTCCGCAAACTGGGCTACAGTTCCTCATGAAGCAGACAAAGGAAGAGGCTTTTCCCCCGACCTCAAAGGTCTCTGGAGATTTTGAAGTTGTTGTAGACGGTGTAAAGTATTCAGTGAGCGTTAAACCTGCTTAAATTTCTTTTTACCCACAAAGAAGACAGCCAAGAAGCTCAGCAGTGCTCCAAAGTAAAGGCAGTAAACGTATCCGAGTTCTTCAGCTATCAACCCTCCAAGCATAGAACCTATGATCGTTGAAAGGTAAATCGTGGAGTTGAGGAAACCAGCGACGCTACTTCTCTCCGAGTTCTCATCCAAAACTGTTTTAAGGGCTCCAACGTAAAGCGAACTCCATCCCAAGGTTATAAAAAACTGCGCAAAGAGGAATTGCCAAACTTGCGAAGAGAGGGAGTAAAGGTAGAAGGTTATACCAGAGAAAACAGCTCCAATTGTCATCAAAGACTTGCTACCTAAAAACTCGATCCTCTGCATTATCAAGAACTGCAGGAAAGAGTTTGTAAAGTAAATCGCCCCTATCCAAAACTTCGAGATGCCAAGCTCTGAGAGATATATCGGGAAGATCAACCACACGGCGCTTGCACCAACGTGGCGTATGAAAAACGCGAAGTAGACGGAAAAGTTGTCCCTTATTATCTTCAGCGATCCCCTTCTTCTCGAGACTTTCTCTTCTGGAACTCTTTCCTTCAGAATGATCAAAAGAGCTATGAAAGTCAGAAGAAAACCGAGCACGAATATACCATAGTAAACAGCAACTATCCCTGCAACGAGTTGCCCGACTGCCCATCCGAGGCTACCAAAGGAGGAAAAGTATCCGACCTTCTTGTTTACTCCATAAGCGTAGCTTATAAGCGCAGAGGGGAAAATCCCAAGGGAAAAGCCAAGCAAGGTTCTCACGATCAAAAGTTGAAACGCATCTCTCGCCAAACACTGAGCTAAAAAGAATACCGCTGAAAGGAGCAAACCAAGAGACATTACGATCTTTTTGTTGAAGAAATCCGATATTCTACCGAAAATACTGGAAGAGAAAAGGGTTGCAAGGCTGTAGGCAGAAGAGATTAGACCGATTTCCAGATCAGAAGCCCCAAGTTCCTTTGCAAACAAGGGAATGAAGAGAAGCGAGGAGGCTACGGAAAACTGGGTTAAAAAGTTCACGAGAGATGCGTGCATAGTTAAAGGTCGTTTAAAATCTGCAGATACCTTCTCCTTTCCTCCTCTTCGTATTGCAAAAGCCATGACGCCCAGCAGAGCTCGATTGCTCTACAGTTGCATTGTTTTGCAATCATTTCTATGAATTTGATGAACTCTACATCGTTCTTCGGTGTCTCGATTCCAGCTTCGCTGAAAATTTCTGAGAGAACCCTTCTAACGATCTTATCCGGCATAACAGTGTCGATTCCGCCCATCATCCTGAGATACTGATAGGTTATAATACCCACTCCTTTGATTTTCCCAATTGGATCTTCTTCCCAATTCTCAAGCCGAGAACTTTTAGCCCAAAGCCTCAGTGCTTCTCTATCGTTCTCGCTGAGTGTCATAAGATATCTCGCGCTTTCTATCGCAACACTCCAAGAGCGACGATTTCGCCAAACCTCGACTAAGTTCTCAATCTTTGCGTTTGCGAGTTCTTTCAAAGATCTCATACCAAACCTATCCCTAAACTCGATGATCTTTGGGACTATCGATTTGAAGTAGTTCAATCCAATCGAGGTAAAGCTCGCATCTACGAGCATTAAAACCACGTTACCTCTATACCTCTCAGTTCTCAAACAACGATCGCAGTGAATCCTTATCTCTTGCAGATCTGCGAGCATCTCGTCGATCAGATCTTTCAGCCTTGGAGAAAAACGCCTCAGACTCTCCCTATCATCACCGCTCAGATCGCCCATCAGTCATCATCGGCAAGATACTTTGGTGTATTTACAAAAAAACTTTTCGATCTCTAAAAATATGGTGCTGAGAAGCGTTCACCGATAAAATCTGAGTCTGATCATCCGAGCTTCCAGTGTTTTTCCAGCTTCTCTAAAAACTTCTCGAAGTCTATCTCCTTTAGTATTCCCCAATAAAATGGTTTCGCATCCCTAAGCTCGAGCCTTATTGCGTTGTTTTGACAAACCGCTATGCAAGAGCCAAAACCGTCGCAACGTTCTTCAAACGCAAGCTTAGCTTTTCCGTCTTCAAGAATCAAAGCACTCGTTGGACAAGCTTCAACGCATTTTCCGCATCCTACACACTTATCCTGATCGATGACGACTATTTTCCTCATAAACCTCCTCTGTGGGCTTTCTTTTCCGCCTCGATCATTCTGCCATCGATGAACCCCTTGTAGTCCTCCACTTCTCCTGTGACTCTGACGATGAAGTTCTTCACGTCGATCCCACGAGTGTTTGCTCTCTCCACCATCATGTGCATCGCAATGCAACACGGCACTTCCATAGTGTAAACTTCCAATTCTTTCGCGGACGTTTCTGAAAAGATGAGCTTGATTTTTTCAAACATCCTCCTTGGATCCTCAAGCATAGGACAACCTATGATCACGGTTTCACTCTCAAACCTCTTCGGGATCTCCTTGTTTACAAGCACAGCGCAGTCTGCGCAGATCGTCAGCTTTTTGCTTTGCATGAACTCAGCCTTTGGGTGCACGAGGAGTATTTTCACGGGCCACTGTTTTAAGGGTTTCATACAAGTAGATAAACGTCGTTAAAGATAAGCTTGGTCCCTAAAATTTTCGGCTTTATTCTTAATGACGCTGATGCCAAATACGTACCAAAGAGTAGCTTATAACGTAAAGCACGACTACAACGGTTCAAACACAACTTAAGAGGTTTTGATGGAAAAGAAGTTCATGGGATGAAGGAAGCCCTTTATACTTACAAGAACGGGAAAATTCTTGAAGAGATGCTGAGAATGCCATGAGTATCGTTCTACAACCGAAGTTATGATCCAAGATCCCCTTTGGTCAGTCCTGCTGACGACATAGGAGAACTGGGAAGTCATAAAAAGTAAAAGGGTTTGGGGCGTTGCAAAAAGGCATGAGAGGACTTTGAGAAAAGTAAAGAAGGGAGATAAGCTTCTGATCTACGTGAAGCAGAGAGTAGAGGACAAAAAAATAGTTGAGCCGAAAATCTTGGGAGCGTTCGAAGTTGACAGCGAGGTGTTCTACGATAACACAAGGATCTTC
>CALIUJ010000128.1 GCA_938048785.1 uncultured Archaeoglobaceae archaeon
CTAAAAAATAAAACGTCATAATCAAGACAAAAGCCAAAATCTCATAAACCTTCTCCATCGACGCTAATTGCTCACATAGGTGAGAGAACAAAAGTTTAATTAACCCTTTTTCGACCAATCCTTAGACGCCGCCGTGGCTCAGCTGGCAGAGCGGGTGACTTGTAATCACCAGGTCGCGGGTTCAAACCCCGCCGGCGGCTTTTATTTTTTCAGCAACTATTCTTACCTCTTTATCTAGAATTTCGGACAACTTCTTTTAAAATTTTGACAAACTCTGAATCGGTATGGGGCGTAAATCCTCTATTGAGTTTTTGTCTATATCTTGTGCGAGTCGGACTCTATTATGAACTTTTGTGTATGTTTTTAATTATCTTCCCAATCTCGAGCAGACTCTTCCTAATGTCGTCTTTATATCTCCTAAGAAAGCCTAGAAATTGGTTGTTTATTTCTATGGAGTTGTTACTCGCCATTGCATCGATGAGATCGTGCAGCAGTAGTTCTTGGTATCTATGAATTCTTGCATAGCGCCCTTATTTTCGGAAATTTGGTGGCAAGCTTTAGAAAGTCTAACGCTTAGGACTACATCTGTGCGGAGTCTTTACTCATCCTATGATCTCCTACTTTTTAAACTATTTTAACTATTTTGCAGGAAACTTTCATTCTTTTTCATCACTTCGTTGAAACTTTTTTCCAACGTTTCAATTCTTCTCGGAGTGCCGTATACATCTGATTTTTTGCCTTTTTCTTATCCCGCAGAGATCTCTGCAAAGAAATGTTTTTAAATTCTAAATAATAGCTCCATTTAAACGAACTCTTTCAATAAATCCCTGAAAAAACTTTATTCGCGACCGCTACTTTTTTTCATGAAACTCGTGATTTGCAGTAGAAGCGACAAGGCTTCGATGAACATAATGGGCCATTTGCTCAGCTTCGACTCATTTGAAAAAAGAACGCACGGAGATTTCGTTTTTCACATCGGAGACCTATTTTCGATTGTAGAGATCAGCGAGAGATTGATCTACGCAGACTTCATAGACAAGAGACTTTCAGAGTTTTTTGACTTTGAAGAAATTATCTTCGCTTCGAGGCACAGCAGTAAAGATTGCAGAAAAATACTAACTGCTCACGTTTCCGGAAACCCTGGAAAAAACGAATTCGGAGGGAAGCCCAAGAGTTTAGCGAAACCTTCGCCGATGACGATCAAGAATTACTTCCTTGCATTGAAGAAAAGAATTGAAAAGATTCCGGAGTTCGAGATAACACTTGAAGCAACTCATCACGGACCATCAGAAATTGAAAAGCCGTCTGCTTTTTACGAAATAGGCTCAACCGAAGAAGAGTGGGTCGATAAAAGCGCTGGCGAAGTTGTTGCGGAATCAATTTTTGAGGCTATAAAAAGCGATAGAAGAGATTGGAAGATCGCGGTTGGTGTTGGTGGCACCCATTACGTTCCAAGGCAGACTGAGATAATCTTGGAGACCCAGTTTACCTTTGGACACAACTTTGCGAAGTACACGTTCGAAGAGCTCGATGAAGAGATGATTTTGAAGGCGATTCAACTGAGCGATGCAAGATATCTGATTTACGACGAGAAATCGGTGACCTCTAAGGTAAAGGAGCTAATTAAATCTATTTACAATGTCGAAATATTGAAAACAAAGGATGCAAAGAAGTTTAGGTTACAAGAGCCATGACCTTCTCGATCTCCGCATCTACGATCTTCGGTTCTCCACAGACCTTTATCACGGTCTCTGGGTCTTTCAATAGGTTTCCAGTCGCGACGCAAACGACCGTTGAATCTCTATCGATTTTGCCCATTTTTGCAAGTTTTATTAGCCCAGCGACGCTTGAAGCAGAGGCAGGCTCAACTCCTATGCCATTTTTTGCGAGTATCTTCTGCGCAGACACTATTTCTTCATCGCTTACAATCTCAGCAAGCCCTTTGGATTCGTAGATAGCCCTCAAAGCCTTCTTCGCGTTTACCGGATTTCCAATCCTTATCGCGGTGGCGATCGTTTCTGGATTCGCGAATGGTGTTATTTCTCTTCTTCCCTCTTTGAATGCCTTGTAAATCGGTGAAGCCCCCTCTGCTTGGATTCCGATCATTCTTGGGATTCTTTCAATTAGTCCAAGCTCCTTAAACTCTTTGAAACCCTTATAAATCGCGGATATGTTTCCAGCATTTCCCACTGGAAGCAAAACAGCATCGGGAACTCCGAGCTCGTCTACGATTTCAAATGCTATGGTCTTCTGCCCCTCGAGTCTGTAGGGATTCACAGAGTTTAAAAGGTATATGTCCGCTTTGTCGCAGACCTCGCGAACTATTCTCAGCGCATCGTCGAAGTTTCCTTTTATTCCGATCACATCTGCGCCATGCATCAGAGCTTGCGCAACTTTTCCCAAGGCGACCTTTCCAGCCGGAAGTAAGACAAAAGCTTTTAGCCCAGCTTTTGCAGCATACATCGCCATTGAGGCTGAGGTGTTTCCTGTGGAAGCGCATGCGACTGCTTTTTTCCTAAACTCCAGTGCTTTGGTTATACCGACAGTCATTCCCCGGTCTTTGAAAGATCCAGAGGGATTCAGACCTTCGTGCTTCACGTAGATCCTTCTGATTCCAAGCTCTTTCTCAAGCCTTTCTAATCTGTATAGCGGAGTTCCTCCCTCCTTCAGCGTCACGGGATCGGATTTTACCGGAAGAAGAGACCTGTATTTCCAAACCCGTAGATCTCTGCCATCGAGTTTGAAATCAACGCTTACCTCATCAAAATCAAAGCGGACTTCGAGCAGAGATCCGCACTCGCAGTTGTAATTGGTCTCTTTGTTCTCCTTTCCACATTCAACGCACTGAAGTGTATACATGATGTGCGTCGATCTTTCAACTTATAAAGGCGACGGAAGTTTAAAAAATAATTACTTAAAAATTCGGAAAAGTTGTTGAAGGATGACGATCAACCTTCTACCGGTGTCGGTTAGCTCGTATGTTTCAGAGTTTTTCTCTACAATCTTTAGCTCCATTAGGGCCTTTAGGTGTCTATCCAGTATCCCCGGGTTGAGTTTTGTCTCGAACATTAGCTGGGAAAATCTACGGGGGCTTTTTTCAAGGCTGAGAAGGATGTCGCTAACACCGTTTCTCGAGATTACCTTGAGGAACTTCTGTTGGTCAAACGAAACTTTCTCTCCAAACAACTCCTCGACCGAGATCATCAAATCCCCCCTGTGATTATTGTAATAGTAGTAGTAATGATATATTTAACTCTTCCGCTTCTTGCAGCAATTGCGAAAGTGTAATTGCAAAAGCATAATTATAAAAAGTATAAAAAATTATATCATCTCCAAATCGAAGATCGCTTTATGATGATCTCAGACACCGTTAAGCTTTCTGTATCTTTAAAAAACACGAGAGCCCTCGTTATTTTTGACAAGAAAACGAAGTCTTACAGGGTTGTCGATTGCTCCAGGAAGTCTTTTTGTAGAGTTTACGTTTCAAAGAACTGTCCGCCGTTTTGTGAGATCATCGTATCGGTTAAGGATTACGCTTTGAAAAGAAGAACTCCGAAAGCAGAGGTTTTCGAGCTATAGCTTTTTCACCATGAACTCGAAGCTCTTCCTGTAGTTGAATTTCCTATAGTAGTTTCGAACGCCTACAGCGCTTATAACCGCTATTTTATCGAATTTCTCCTTTGCAATCTCTTCTGCGGTTCTGAGTAAACTCTCTCCAAAGCCACGATGCTGAAAAGCCTTGATCTCCCCAATCGGAGTCGCTTCGCCATAGACGTGAAGCTCCCTGATCAGAGCACAGTTTTCGAGTGTTTTGATGAACGGCTCTTTTGGAAATCTAAGCCTTAAAAATCCAATGATCGCATCTTTTTCCGGAATTTCGTAGCAGATAAAGAATTCTTTTCCACCAGAAGCCGGATAATCGATTATCTTTAGCTCTGCCTTTTTGTACTCACCTTCCCTAACCCCTTTATGCCCAACCTCTCTACAGCGTATGCATCTACAACTGTATCCGAGCTCTTTCAACTTTTTTTGGACGAGTTGTCTTATGTTTCCATACCTCAGCCCTATTGCTGCGTTCACGGGTATATCTCTCTGAATCCTTTGCACTCTGACCCATTCTGGAAAGAACTTCTTCGCTTTCGCTATCAACTCCACGACTTCTTCTGTTTTGTATGGTTCGTATTCTCCTCTTTCCCACATCTCGTAAAGTTCAGTGCCCTTAACGACAAGCGTTGGGTATATCTTTAGGTAATCGGGTTTGAAGTTCTCGTTCTCGAAGAGCTCTTTGAACATGCTCAAATCTCTTTCGAGGTTGGAACCTGGTAGACCAGGCATTACGTGGTAGCAAACTTTGAAAGCCGAGTCCTTGAGGAGTCTGGTTGCATCTATGGTATCCTTAACACTGTGTCCGCGCTTTATTTTAACGAGAACATCATCGTATATGCTTTGAACTCCAAGCTCAACCCTTGTAGCTCCGTAGCGGAGCATTTCTAAGATATGGGACTCTTTTGCATGATCTGGGCGAGTTTCGAAGGTCAATCCAACGCATCTAACCTTTGAAATCTCGTTCTTTCGTTTCGCTTTTTCAAGATCGTTCTCTTTTCTCATTTTACTGCCAAAGCAGTTCAGGGCGTTGTATATTTCGAGAACGAAGTGATCTTTGTATTCCCTATCTCTTGCTATGAAAGTTCCGCCCATTACTATGATCTCTGCTTTGTCAACGTTGTGACCTATTTCCGATAGTTCCTTGAGTCTCGCTGTAACTTGTTTAAACGCGTCGTATCCATGTTGCTTTCCACGCATTGCAGCTGGTTCCAAGCCTACGTAGCTTTGGGGGCTATCGAACTCAACTCCCCCGGGACAAGGGACGCATTTGCCGTGCGGGCATTTTGCTGGAGAACTCATAACTGCGATTACAACGATTCCGCTTATACTACGGGTGGGCTTTATCCTTAGAAGTTCTCTCAGTTTTTCGTAATAATCCGTGTTCCTCGATTCTTTCAAAACCTCGGCATTGCTCGGAATGTTTACCAGTCCAAGCTCTTTTGCTAATTTTTTCTTTATTTCTACCGCTTCCTCTCTGTTTTTTGCTTTCTGAGCTATCTCAACTGCTATTCTTCTCAAAAGCTCCTGCATCGCTTTGATTTGCTTTTTTGAAAATGTTTATAAGTTTAACCTCCAACACTTCATTGCCGGGGTTGCAGAGTGGAACTGCGCCAGCCTTGAGAGCTGGTTCCCTATGGGATCGTGGGTTCGAATCCCACCCCCGGCGTCGATAGAGTTTTATTTCAGTTTTTTTCTTGAAAATAATGCTTTTTCTTGCCAATTAGATTAAAAAATGCTTTTTTCTGGCTTTTCTTGGTTAAAAAAATATATATTTTTATTTAATTGTGTATACTTTTGGGTTTAAAACCCCAATTTCGAAATATCTATTCTCTCGGTAGAGTGAGTGGAGCCCACATAAATCCCGCTGTAACTATAGCTCTGTGGAGCATTGGAAAGTTTCCCACGAAAGATGTGGGTCCATACATTGTGGCACAGTTGATCAGGGTTACATTGGCAAGTCTTAGCTTTTTAGCCTGTGCTTGTCTAAACGCAGCGTTAATCGGTGGCTTAGGCGCTACAGCATAGTTTCCGGGGATAGGCTATGGACAGGCGATGTTGACTGAGGCGATAGGCACATTTGTGCTCATGTTGGTCATAATGGGAGTAGCGGTCGATGAACGTGCGCTTCTTGAGTTTGCTGGCTTAGTAATCGGGCTAACAGTTTGTGGAGTAATTACGACCATAGGTAACATCACTGGTTCTTCTTTAAATCCAGCGAGAACCTTCGGACCATACGTTGGCAACTGGATGATGGGATTGGATCTATGGTTCTACTTCCCGATTTATGTGATTGGTCCAATCCTTGGTGCAATTTTTG
>CALIUJ010000129.1 GCA_938048785.1 uncultured Archaeoglobaceae archaeon
AGAATGTTCATCGCTGCTTCATAAGCTTTTTGTCTGTTCCATTCTGCAGAAACCTTGGCTACAACTTGTACATTCGGATTCTTTGCGAGACCCTCGAGAAAACCCTCGGTGTACGCCTCTGCATCACCTCTCCCAAGGGTCCCTTCAATAATGGCAATCTTTCTGCTTGGAATGTTTTCGGCCATCCATTCTCCAAGAGGTCGTGCGAATCCCTTAAGGTCTATTTGCATGAATCCGGCTGATTTTGGCAAAAGGTCTGGATGGTATCCGTACTGGAAGAATATGGGAACTCTGGCCTTACTTGCTGCGTCTACAGCTGCTCGTTCGGAAGATAGGGATACAGCGTAAATGAGTATTCCATCAACGCCACGGGAAATGGCATCCTGAACATTTGCCAATTCCTGGGCTGGATCAAGGTTTGAGGTGTAAATAATCATTTTGACCCCTAACTTTTTTGCTGCTATTTCCGCAGCTTGAGAACCGTACTGGTAATATGGTTCTCCCGTTGCTCGAATAAAGGCAATTTCCAGCTGGTCTTTTGCAGAAACGCTTCCAAGAGAGAGTATCGTTACACCGAGTAGCACGGTAACCACAAGCCACATTCCCCGCTTTCTCATGGCAATCCCTCCTTCACAATTGTTTTTTTAAGCTATTCCCTTACCTAGAACCCTGAAACATAACTGCCATCACCATGATGGCTCCAAGAACCACGTTTTGCAGGTTAGCGCTCACCCCCATCAAGTTTAGGCTGTTTGAAACAAGTCCAAGTAGAAGCACCCCAAGAAGTGTTCTCCACACACTTCCTCTGCCCCCGAAAAGAGGCGTTCCCCCTATGACTGTTGCCGCTACAGCTCGAAGTTCATACCCGCTTCCCATAGTTGGAAGCGCTGAGTCCAAAATGGCACTAAGAACTACAGCAGCAATACCTACGCATACTCCATTAAGGGCATAGAGAATAACCTTTACTCTTCCCACGCGGATTCCGGAAAGTCGCGAAGCCTCCTGGTTTCCTCCAATGGCATAGGCATATCTTCCTAAGGGGAAGTAACGTAGGAAAATATCCACACTTACCAGTACGGCAAGGAATACGAAAACCGGTAAAGGGATACGCAGGAAGTCGCGGACGCCAATAAGCTCGTAAAGCCCTCCCATACCGTTGATGGGACTTCCTCGGCTGATGGCAATAGCAATGCCCTGGAGGAAAGTCATCATGCCAAGGGTTATGATAAAGGGATGTGCTCTCTCGGTTGCAGCGAGTAAACCATTAAAAGCTCCAAATCCTGCGGAGGTACAAAATGCGACAAGAAGAGCAAGGGGTAATGACTGGAGTCGCAGAATAACCAGGCCGGCTACGTAGGCGCTCAGTGACAATAAGCTTCCTGCCGAAAGGTCTAATCCTCCCGAAACAAGAAGGATTGTTGCACCAACGCTGACAATGCCAAGGACTGAAATTTGAAGCATAATGTTGAGCACGTTTTGGAGAGTCAAGAATCGAGGATTAACAATGCCCGTAATGAGTGCAAGAACAAGAAGAACGAGAACCAGCACATTTCTTCCGCCAAAAAGGGTTAAAAACACATCCTTCATTATTACCCTCCCAAGGTCATAGACAAGAGTTCCTGAGTGGTTACCGTTGCGGGATTCTCTATTTCTCGGGTGGGTCTACCTTTGTACATGACTATGATGCGGTCAGAAACGGTTAACAATTCTTCGAGGTCGGAAGAAAAAATGAGGATGCTTTTTCCACTGTTCCGTGCCTCTATGAGTAAATGGTGAATTTCTTGACGTGTTTCGACGTCGACCCCTTGTGTAGGATCCTCAAGCAGCCAGATTTTGGCATCGGTAAAGAGAGCCTTGGCAAGTAGCACCTTTCGTTGGTTTCCTCCACTAAGTATGCGGGTCTCAGCCCATGGGGATGGAGCGACTATGCGGAGGGAGGATACATAGGGGTATACTGCTTGTATTTCCCTATGAGGAAGAATAAAGCCTCGGGATGTAACCTTTTGGAGTTTTGCAAGGGTAATGTTCTTTGGGAAGGGGAAGGGTAGAACAAGGCCTTCTCTACGCATGTCTTCTGGTACAAAGAGAATGCCCTGTTGCATTGTGTCAGCAACTCCCCGAGGACGGAACGTTTTTCCGAAGAGCTTTATCCCTCCGCTGCGAATAGGGTACAGGCCAGCGAGGCTTCTTAAAACTTCTTTGCACCCAGAATCCGCAGCACCCGAAAACCCGAGTATTTCTCCTTCTTTAAGAACAAAACTCGCCTTCTCTACTTTGCCGTTGATGGAGAGATGCTGTGTTTCAAGGATAACGTCTCCCGGTGGTTTTCGAGAAAAGCGCGATTCGCTCTCGATACGCCTCCCCGCCATCTTTTCGATGAGCACCTCCTTGGTAACATCTTGCGCAAGGAAAGTGCCAATCTTTTTTCCGTTTCTCAAAACGGTAATTCTCTGGGCAATAGAGAGAATTTCGTCGATGTGGTGAGAAATATAAAGAATACCCATCCCCCTCTTTCGAAGCTGCTCAATAAGACGAAACATGAAGGCTATTTGTGGACCGGTGAGTGCTGCTGTAGGTTCGTCGAGAAGCAGGACCTTTGCCTCTTCTTTTAAGGCCTTTAAGATCGCCACTTCCTGTCGCTGAGCAAGGGGCAGTTTTCCCACGACATAGTCAGGTTGTATGCTAAGTCCGTAGGTTTGGATGAGTTCCATTGTTTCTGCCGACATGCGCCGATAGTCAACACGTCCAAAGGTAGTCCTTGGTTCCTTCCCCAAGAAGATGTTTTCAGCAACGGTGAGGTCCGGTACAAGTTGCTGCTCCTGGTATACGGCAGCTATCCCTATTTTCCGTGCAAGAAGAGGCGTAAGAACCTGAAAAGTTTTTCCGTTTATCGTTATGCTTCCACGGTCTGGTTGCAGGGCACCAGCAATGATTTTCACTAGTGTAGATTTACCTGCTCCATTAGCCCCAATAAGCGCATGAACCTCACCAGCGTGAAGCGTAAGGGAGACCGAATCGAGAGCAAGAATACCAGGGAAGCTCTTAGATATTTCGTTAACCGAGAGAAGAGCTGCTTGTTCTGATACCAAAGGGACTTACACCCCTAAGCCAAGTTTCTCGCGGAGGTTTTTCAGATGTTCTAAGCTTTTTTGAGCTTGCTCTTCGGTGCCACATTCAACACTCAGCACACCTGTGTACCCAGCTTCTTTCAGAATGAGCATCACTTTTTCCCAGTCGATGACTCCCTCCCCACAGGCAACTCCAACGGGGGTACCATAGACCTTACCCTTTTCGTCGAGAAGTGCTCCTCCGATATCTTTAGCGTGAACATGAACAACTCTGTGGGCAACGGCTTTTAGGGCTTCGTATGGATCGTAACCGCTGAGGTAAGAGTTTCCAGTGTCAAAATTTACCCGTAGAAAGGGAGAGTCCACGAGTTCTAAGATTCTTTCCATGGTTCTAGGATTGG
Source organism: uncultured Archaeoglobaceae archaeon (assembly GCA_938048785.1). Taxonomy (GTDB): domain Archaea; phylum Halobacteriota; class Archaeoglobi; order Archaeoglobales; family Archaeoglobaceae; genus WYZ-LMO2. Next base: position 3,470 of record CALIUJ010000129.1, read on the forward strand.
TAGTAAATTCGTTGTGCGGCTCAATGCCAATAAAGATTCCGTAGCGCTCTGCTGTTTGGAGAATCACAGTAAGACTGTACTTCATAATTTGGAAGGCCTCTTCCTCGTTCATCCACTTGGGTCGAATGCCTTCGTCGGTATTTACAACCGGGGCACCAAGTTGATACGCGAAGCGAATTGCTCGGCGAAGAAAGGGAACACCAACGTCGGGTCGCATTAAAGGAGCGTGGGCTGAAACTCCCGAAATTCGCAATCCTCGCGATTCGATGAAGTCTTTGTAATAGAGAGCGTCTTCATCCATACTGATTCCGTGGTAATACCCTGCTTCCGAAAAGAGGTCTCTTCCATCAATAAGCACTGGTTCATAGGCCTCGTATCCCATTCTTGCCGCAGCCTCCACGGCGTATTCGAAGGACCTGTCGCTGTGCCGGACGAACTCTCCGTTGATACCAATCAGCATGTGCTCCCCCTCCAAGTATCGCACTTTTCATGCTAAGGGTAGCCCAGATACCGAGTCTTGTGCAACAACATTTCGCTGGCTGATTTGTCAAAAAGGAAAGCCGTGGTATACAATAGGAGGGGAGTGATGGAAATGTCTTGTGCCTTGTCACAGCCATTTTATGAGTATGCCGTTATCCTTGACCCTCCCTATCCCCCGGGGTGGTCAATTTCGCCGCATCGCCACAAGCAGCACGAGATTGGTCTTGTACGATTGGGGGAGTGTACAATCCAAGTAGGAAAAGCATCACATCGTCTGCATTCTGGCGACGTCTTTTTCTTTCCAAGCGGCGTGCCTCATGGTTTTTCCACGAGTTCGACATCAGAAGTGGCTTTTGTCGTCGTTCAGTTCCCAGAACTTGAAAGAGACCTCCTTAAAAGATTGAGAAATTTTCCCCCTATTGGTCGTTTTTCGCTCTTTGAACTTGAGGTGAGCCTTTTCTTGGACATTTGCCATAAGCTTCAGAGAGAGATTGCGGGAAATTTGCCTTTTGCTGAAGTACAGTGTAAGGCTCTTTTATCTGAGCTCCTTGTTCTTCTTCTACGAAGCGCTTCTCGAAAGGTTGGATCTTACTTGAGTCCTCGCCAGGGAAGAATTGTAGAAAGGGCACTACAAGTCATACATCGTCAATACCAAGATGACATTCGTATTCAAGACCTTGCTCAGGAGGTAGGTCTCTCACCGCAGCACTTTCGAGAACTCTTTAAGCGGTATGTTGGGGTAAGTCCAAAAAGATACCTTATGACACTGCGTCTCCAGAGGAGTAAGTGTATGCTTTTGCACAGCGAGTATAGTGTAACCGATGTGGCATCCCGTCTTGGATTTGGAAGCATACAACAGTTTTCCAAGGTGTTTCGAAAGCTGACAGGACTCAGCCCCACTGAATGGCGTAGGGCTCACGCATTTGAAGAGAACGGTTTTCTTTCCTCCTCAATCGTTTGAACCGAGACCACCTTTGTATTCAAAAAACCCAGAAATTCCCCTTTGATGGCTACCCGCAGTAAAAGGCTTTAGAAAAGGAATACTTCCTTCGAGCTTTCGGATTTTCTGCTAATGCGGATAGGCTCATTCCCTCAAAACTGCTTCCCTTTCCTCCTTTATGGTTTCCACAAGAGCTACTATATTCTCAATAGGCACATCCCGCATGATTTCCTGTGCTGGAGAGATGATGAGCCCTCCTCCTTTCCCCAGGGTATGGATGGTCTTTCGAGCCATGGTCTTAACTTCC
>CALIUJ010000130.1 GCA_938048785.1 uncultured Archaeoglobaceae archaeon
GTCATCGGAACGGATCTTCTCATCCCCTCCCTGAGCTGAAATGATCTCCTTGAACTTCTCCAACGTCTTACCGCTTTCAAATATTTTCCTCGCGTATCCATAGCCGTCGTTTGCAATTCCGGTCATTTCGAAGAGAATTCCTGCAATTCCAAGAGACTTCTCCACCAAGCTCGATGGTCCACGCCTTTCTTCCATGGTCTTTAAAGCTTCTTTCGCTTCAAGCGCAGGTCCAATTGCTCTGCCTATGGGTTGTCCTCCATAGGTGAGAGCGCAAACAACGTTTAGTCCCAATCTCCTACCCAACTCTACGAAATCGCTTGCAAGCGATCTTGCATTTTCAACACTATCTATCTTAGCCCCTTCGCCGAAAGGAATGTCGATGACGACGTGCTTCGCACCTATCGCACCTTTCTTCGCCATAACGCTCGCGAGAAGTTGTGGACGAGGATCTATTGACAGCGGATGCTCGACACGGATTATTCTGTCATCCGCTGGAGCGATGTTGGTTGCACCTCCCCATGCAATTACCCCTCCAACCTTTTCCGTTATCTCCTTTATCTCGTCTGTGCCAAGGTTCACGTTTGCGAGAACTTCCATCGTGTCCGCGGTTCCACTTGCAGAGGTTATTGCTCTACTCGCAGTCTTTGGGATGAGAAGACCAGAAGCTGCGACTGTTGGAACCGTGATCATCGGAAACCTATTGCTCGGTAAACCGCCAACGCTATGAACGTCTACGACAACACCTCTTTCGAAGGGGATCCTTTCCCCGTTTTCAACAATTGCCTCGATCATCCACTGAAGTTCATCGTCGCTCATGCCAATGATCTCGTTCGCAAGGATGAAGGCGGAGATCTCCAAATCGTTCAAAACGTTCTTAGATATGTCAGATACTATGGTTTTCATCTCGTAGCTCGTAAGCTTCGCACCATCGAGCTTTTTCCTGATGAATTCAACCGATTTTGGACGTGAAACTGGAAAAACGTCCGCTATGCATCCTCCTTCAATTCTACACACCTCTGCAGTGGAGCTACAAACACCAATTTCGCCTTGCTCGAGTATCTCTGCGATGTCAATCTCCGCGACAAAAGATTCTTTTCCAGCTACAATCTTCACTCTGTCCCCCGGAATCACTCCGAGCTCGTCTGCATCGTTTGGATTCAGCAGTGCACTCAGCTTCTCACTTCTCAACGGAAGCGTCCGCATCTTTAACTTCATTGAGCTCAGTTATCGAAAGAATATTAATCTTTTTCCCAAAAACTTGCAGACTTCTCACACCCCAAAGCTTGGTGTATGAAATTTCCTCACAGATAGACTTAAAGTCCTGAACAACTATTCGATTTCAATGCGTATTGGTGTGCAATTGCCCGATGGATTGAAAAGAAGAGCCATAGAGATATGTGAAAAACTCGGAAGCTTTATGCTCAGCGGTGAAACTTGCTTCGGAGCTTGTGACATCGATCTGGCTTTGTTGGAAGACGTCGATGTGCTTTATCACTACGCTCATACGAAGCTTTTGGACTTTGAAAAAGTCGTTTACGTTCCTTTTTACGTTGACTACGAAGTAGAGAAAGTTGCAGAGAAGTTAGAGGAGATAAAGGAGAGAAACATAGCTTTGATCTCAACTGCGCAATACTGCCACAAGTTGCCCGAGTTGAAAGAAGTGCTCGAAAAACGAGGCTTTTCCGTCGAGCTAAAAAAAGGAAGTTCACGAGTTGAAATGCCTGGACAAGTCCTCGGGTGCAATTACTCTTCTCTAAGAGACGCTCGAGCGGATGCAATCGTTTTCGTAGGCGATGGTATTTTTCACGCGAGAGGTGCACTCTTGTACACGGGGAAAAAAGTTTATTCGATCAACCCGCTGAGCTTTGAGCTCCAAGAGATACACGTGAAGGATTTTTTGAGAGAGCGCTACTTTTTGATCTCGAAATGCGTTGGACTGAAGAACCTCGGGATCCTTGTATCAACGAAAAAGGGGCAAAAGAGGTTGAAATTGGCGGAGAAGATAAGAGAGAAGGCTATAGAACATGGATTGAAAGCGATAATCGTCTACATTGGGGAAATAACTCCGGAAAAGCTTGAAAACCTTCCATTCGAATTCTACGTGAACACTGCGTGTCCAAGAATAAGCTACGACGATTACAAAAGGTTTAGGATGCCAATAATAACTCCTCAGGAGTTCGATGTGTTAATCGGGGAAAGAAAAGATTTATTGGTAGACGAGATCGTAGACTCATGAGACCATACGTTTTCGTGAACGTCGCTGCGAGTATAGATGGAAAGATAAGCGATGAGAGCAGAAGACAGCTCAGAATTTCCTGTGAAGAAGACATGAAAAGGGTAGATAAGCTCAGAGCTGAGGTAGACGCGATAATGGTAGGGATTGGGACAATTCTTTCCGACGATCCAAAGTTGAACGTGAAGAGCGAAGAGCTTAGGAAAAAAAGAGTTCTCGAGGGAAAAAAGGAGAATCCCATAAAGGTAGTTGTGGACAGCAAGTGTAGAATTCCTGAGAACGCGAAGGTTTTTGATGGCGAAACGATCGTTGCGGTCTCAAAGCTTGCGGAAAAAGAAAGGTTGGAAAGAATCGCAAAGAAAGCGGAAGTCGTGATCTTTGGAGAAGAGAGGGTGGATCTCAAATCCCTCTTGGTATACCTCTACGAAAAGGGAATAAAAAAGCTTATGGTCGAAGGCGGTGGGACTTTGATATCCTCTCTGCTTAGAGAAAGGCTCGTGGACGAGATGTTCATATACTTCGCTCCAATGATCATAGGTGGCGAAAGGTCGCCCACGATCTGCGATGGAAAGTCGTTCGATGAACACATTCGATTTGAAATCTTTGGCGTTGAAAGGCTCGGAGAAGGAGTATTAGTCCATCTCAAAGCCCAAGAAGCTCCATGAGCTCTTTTGCAATTCTCTCCCCTTCCTCTTTGCTCGACGCAGTCGTTATTATGCGGATGTCTTGATTTGAAGAACCATAAGACAGAATTGCCCTCAGATTTCCCCTTTCATCGACCCTCGTTATCTTGAATCTCAACCCATGACCAGTTCTTGAACCCTTCGTCTCTATTCTCCCAAATATTACCTTTTTAACCTTGGCGTGAGAAATCAGTTTTCCAACTATCTCGAGACCCTCTCTTCCCCCAATCACAGTCTTGTGCTTTCCGCTGAAGCTCATAGTGATCGAGCTTTTTGTCAATCTCGCACTTGTTGATAAAACTGTTTTCTGAAGAAAGCTTTATCTATTTCAGAATTTGCGCATAACATGCTCTTCGACTCGCATGTCCACTCCGAAGGATTGGGTGTGACGGAGCTCAGAAAGATGAAGGAGAGCGGAATAGAGAAGATATGTAGCCTTTCCTTCTATCCAGTAAAGCCCCTTTTCCCGCAAACTCTGATCGACGCCTTTAGAAAGCTTGAAGATTTCGAAAGAAGAAGATGTAAAGTCCTTGGTATAGAAATGTTCGCTGGAGTTGGAATTCATCCACGTTGCATTCCGCCGAACTACGCGACAGTGATCGAACACCTTGAAGCGAACGAATGGGATCTCTTCGGAGAGATAGGACTCGAAAATGCTACAAACGAAGAAATAAAGGTTTTTGAAGATCATTTAAGAGTTGCAAAGTCAAAAGAGATTCCATGCGTAATACACACGCCAAGAAATAACAAGAGGGTCGTTACCCAAAAAACGATCGAAGTTCTCGAAAGCGTTTCTTTTCCCGCGGAACTTGCGGTTATAGATCACGTTAACTTCGAAAATCTCGATCTTGTGTTAAAGAAAGACTACTGGATCGGTTTAACAGTTCAGCTTGGAAAGCTCAGCGTTGAAGAGGTTGCAAAGATAATCGAAGAGCATGGTAGCGAGAGGTTCATCGTGAACAGCGATTCTGGTTACGGAAACGAATTCGTAACAGCAGTAGCGGAAGTTGCAAAAATCGTTGGAAAAGAGGCTGAAAAGATTTGCTTTAAGAACACCGAAAAGTTCTTGGGTGTCTGATATGCGCCCAACGCTTGACGAGTATTTCATGGAGATAGCAAAGGTAGTTTCAAAACGCTCAACCTGCCTTCGCCAGAAGGTTGGTGCGGTAATAGTCAAAGAGAAGAGAATACTCGCAACCGGTTACAACGGAGCTCCATCGAATTTACCGCATTGCGATGAAATTGGTTGCCTTCGCGAAAAGCTAAGGGTTCCAAGTGGAGAAAGACAAGAGTTGTGCAGAGGAGTTCACGCGGAACAGAATGCGATAATACAGGCTGCCAAGTTTGGAATAAGCGTTGAAGGTGCAACGCTCTACTCGACGCATTGTCCATGCATAACGTGTGCGAAGATCATAATCAATGCTGGAATCAAGTGTGTCGTTTACGGTAAAGAGTATGCGGATAAAAATGGTTTGAGTTTGCTCGAAGAAGCTGGGATAGAGCTCAGGTATTTTCCCGTCGAGTGATGCTGTTCATATTGGCTCTCTGAACTCGTTGCAACTTTAGAAATGAAGTAAAAAGATATAAAAAAAGTTATGGTGTAAAAAGTATCATGGTAAAGAGCGTAGAACTCGAAATGCGTAGTAAAGAAGACATTACAGTATTGGATTTTATAAGATATATAAAATATGCTAAAAGTATAATAAATATTTTACAAATTATGACTTCTATATTGTCTAATCTTATTTTGCTAATTATTTTTTTAAATTTCTTTACTGCTCAGTGGTATATATACCCCATCTTATTTCTTTTGAATTTTATCTTTTCACTAATGGTTATAAAACCAAATTACTTTTTATATTGGAAAAGAAAAGAAACAACAGATAAACCAATAAATCAAAAAATATCACTACTTGAGACTTTCGATTTTCTAAAAGAGCTACTTAGAAATCTTGGTTTTTCAGGTTGTTTCACTTTGCTAGTGAGATATATGTTTTTTAATATACTAAACGATCTATTTATATTAACAATAACTTGGTCAGCAATATTATTTATTTTAAATGTAACTGGATCAATAGATATATCAAATAATTTTACTAATTTAGTAGCAACGATTACTTTAATTGGTGTGTTGTCTGGACTTTTCCAATTTTATATCAAAAATTATAAAGAACAAGTTTCTAAACTCATAGGATCCCTAACTCAGTATGTAGCAGAAAGGACAATTAAAAAGATATCTTTAAATGATTTTCTA
>CALIUJ010000131.1 GCA_938048785.1 uncultured Archaeoglobaceae archaeon
AATTCTCGCAAGGGTTCCGGTAATCCTTGGACCACTTGCAGCGAGCGGGTGACCAATCGCGGTTGCACCGCCCCTCGTGTTGACCTTTTCCATGTCTATCCCCAGCATCTTTATTGCAAACAGCGGAACCACTGTGAATGCTTCGTTGATCTCCCAGAAGTCTATGTCCTTAACCTCGAGCTTCGCGTACTTTAAAGCCTTCTGCGTCGCTGGAACTGGACCTTCACCCATAACGCTTGGATCCACTCCCGCCCAGCCGATTGCAACGATCTTCGCCATAGGTTCAAGTCCATACTCTTTCATCTTCTTTTTGCTCATCAGCATCAAAGCACTTGCTCCAGCGTTCAACGGAGAAGAGTTGCCAGCGGTTATAACTCCACCTGGTTTAAAAGCCGGTGGAAGCCTTTCTACTGCTTCCAAGGTGGTGTCTGGTCTAATTGATTGATCTACGTCGATGACTTTCTTGGTGCCATCTGCTTGCTCTACTTCGATTGGAAAGATTTCCCTTCTGTTCTTCGCTGGATATCCATCGCTGTTGTGGAAATAACCCTCTTTTAAAGCCTTCGCAGCCAACTTATGGCTTCTAACTGCAAATTCGTCAAGATCTCTTTTAGTCCAGCCCAGTTTGTCTTTCCACTTAGCAAACAGTTTCTCCGCAGTAAGCCCCATGCTCATTGCTGTAAAGAGATCGTATTTTTCAATGAGGTCTCCTCTCGCTAAGAAACTCGGGGAGAAACCTAAGTGTGGATTTAAATCTTGTTGTAGTGGCAGATGAGTCATGTGTTCAAGTCCACACGCAATCGTGATGTCGCTGTATCCGCATTGAATCTCCATGGCGCATTGATGCATCGCAGACATTCCGGAAATGCAAACCCTCTCCACTCCTTGTGCTGGAACTTCTACGGGTAGCTCAGCGAGCAAGGGAATAACCCTACCACCATATAGCCATTGTTCGCCCATTTGCATCGTGCAACCCGTGATTATGTCTCCGATGTCCTTTGGATCAATGCCAGTGCGGTTTATCATCTCTTTCACAAGCATCGCAGCTGCTGCAGGCATGTCGATCTTGTTAAACACGTCTCTGTCTGGTTCCCTGGGTCTGGATCTCGAAAACGCGGTTCTGACGAAGTCCACGATGTAGACTTCCTCCATTTTTCTCACCACTTGTAAAATTAAAATTTACATGAGTGGGTGTTTTCTTATCGAACCAAGTCTGGAGGGAATCTTGCCCATCAGAGACCTCGCAACGATTTCAAGCTCTATCTCTCTCGTTCCCTCGTAGATCTCGAGTATTCTGACGTCTCTATACATCCTTGCAACTGCCTGCTCGTTCAAGTAGCCGTAACCACCGTAGATCTGCAGCGCTTCGTTCACGATCTCCTGCGCAACGTGGGCGCAGTAATACTTTGCCATCGCAGTTAGTCCGGGATCTGGCAATCCCATTCTGTCTTGGAAGTGCGCCGCTTGGTATGCAAGTAACCTCGCAGCCTCGAGCTTTACCCTCATCTTCGCAAGCTTATCTTGCGTGACTTGGAAGTCGATGAGCTTTTGCTCGAACAATTCCCTGTTCTTTGCATAGTTGAAGGCAAGCTCAAATGCGCCTTGTGCTATTCCAACCGCTTGGAACGCAACTGGGATTCTTGTAACGTTGAAGAACATCATCGTCTGATAAAATCCCTGCCCCTCTTGTCCAACGAGGTTCTCTTTTGGAACACGAACGTTCTTGAAAACAACTTCTGCGGTATCGCTTGCTCTAATTCCGAGTTTATTCTTCAACTTCTTCGCCTCAAGTCCAGGCGTGCCTTTTTCAACGATGAAAACGCTCATGCCATGATGTCTCTTTGGTGGATTTGGATCGGTTCTCGCGAGAACTATGTAGTAATCCGCAATCGTCCCGTTTGTTATGAACATCTTTGTTCCGTTTATCACGTATTCGTCTCCAACCTTTTCAGCTCTCGTCTTTATCCCAGCGACATCGCTACCAGCTTGTGGTTCAGTGTAGCAAGCGCAGCAAATCGCCTTGCCCTTTGCAAGCGGTGGCAAATACTTCTTCTTCTGTTCCTCAGTTCCAAACATCAGTATCTGTTCAGAGCCGAAGGTGGAGGACAATAGCTGTCCCAAACCACCATCGACGCGCCAGAACTCCTCGACCACTAAGCAAGAGTCGAGAATTCCCGCTCCTTGACCACCGTATTCTTCTGGAAAGCTCATTCCAATAAATCCGAGTTCTGCAGCTTTTTTCCAGAGCTCAAATGGGAACTTCTCTTCCCTGTCGCACTCTTCAACGTACTTCGGAAACTCCTTCTCTGCAAACTCTCTCGCAGCTTCTTTTATTGCCTTCTGCTCGTCCGTAAGTATAAATTCCGAAAGCATTTCGCATCACCAACCGCCGTTGTTTTGTCAGTATTTAAGGTTTGCTGAGTTTTTAAATAATTTTTTATCATAAAAAACGAAAAGAAGTATTTAAATTTAACCTTGCCTCTTCGCGAACAAAAAATTTAAATAGCATAAGGCTAACTATTAATAATGATGGAGATTGGATTTAAGACGGGGAGATACGCATACTGGAAAGCCCTCATCGCAAGGGAAAACGTTGAGCTGGTAAAGGGATCAGCGTTTGAGATACCCATAGAGAGAATAAACCTTCCACCGAGAACAATGGTTTCCCCTCTTTCGATAATGAGGCACGCTTTGGGGACTGTCGTCGATGTTAGAATGGAGAAGATGAGAAAAATAGAGGAAGAGAAGAGGATAGAGAGCGCAATTTTCTTGTCCGTGAGCGATGGCACTGTCAAGAAAGGCGACGTCGTTGGAATAGTCAAAGTTTACCCTACTGCGGTCAAAGAAGGCGAAGCAGAAGCGAAGGTTGAGCTAAAGAAGAGTGACGCAACTATAGTGTATCGTAAGGAGAAGGAGATAAAAAGATTTTCCGCAAAGGTCGAAGATGGCTGGTATAGGCGGTGGCACCTTGCCAAATGGTTCCCCATCGTTGCCGATGAGAACCTTGAAGTGGAAAAGGGAGAAGTTGTCACCGTTAAGATTAGAGGAGTCGAAATCCCCGAGAACACGATACCGGTTCCGATGATAATTACGAGAAATGCAATGGGCAACCTTGTCGATGTCATAAATCCTGGAAGACCAAGGAAAGTTGAGGAGCGTAGATTTATCAATGAGGCAATCTTCATATCCGCTACGAACGGCGAAATAAAGAAAGAAGACTTACTCGGCGTTCTGAACGTTTACTACGTTGCGGTCGGTGAATTCACACCGAGTTTGATGGGTTACCTGACCAAAGTCGAGGAGGCGAACATCGTATACAAAAAGAACGGTGAAGTTAGGAGGAAGAAGATTAAGCTATCTCCGCTCACTTTCAAGAGGAGTGAACTCGGATTTTTCAAAACTGTCGTTTCTGCAGAAGACATGGAATTCGAGAAGGGAGATATAGATATCTTAAGGGTGGAAAAGATTGAGATACCTTCAAGCACAGTGGTTCAGCCAGTTGCAGGAGTAGGGGTCGATGGATGCAGTCTCGTTGGTTTGTATTCCGAAGTTCCGAAGCTCGTGGAAGAGGACAAAACGATAGACAGAACTATAATTTGCTCCTTTAGAAAAGCTTCGATAAAGAAAGGAGATATAGTTGGGGCGCTTGCAATTTACAACGTGGCAATTCTCGTGGAACCAGAGCTTTTCCTTGCGAAATACGCAACAAAAATTTAAAACAATTTTTTCTTCAGCTCTTGTCCAAAATTGTGCGCAGCTTCGATTGGTAAGGGCAAGTTTTTCTTCGTGCAAATTTTAACGATTTCCAAGGAAGTCTTTGGAGAAATAAAGCTACCAGGCGAAATGTATATCTCCTTACAGTTTTCACAGACTTTGAAAACGTACCCAATAAGCTCTCCTTGGTCACGTATCTCCCTTATCTCACCTTTACCAACGACTTCTCCATAGAGTTTTCTTTTCGTGACACCAATGGCTGGCGTGTTAGTTTTAACAGCTACATAAGTTGCGAGTCCACACCTTCTTGGATGTGCAATTCCGCTACCGTCAACGAGGATAACGCTCGCATGGGATATGAGATCTTTGACCGCATTTATCGCTGGTTCACCCTCGCGGAACATTAGAAAAGTCGGAATGTAGGGAAATCTGACTTCATCAACGGAAAAATTTCTTGAAACTTCTCTCAGCTTTGGGAACTCGAACTTAACAGCGCAAGAAATAACTTTATCGCCAACAAAGGTCTGATCAACCCCGATTATATATTTGATCTCCTCGATTCCGTATCTGTCGCTAAGCTCGACTCTTTCAGCTATCTTGATCTGCTCCTTTTTTAGCTCCTCTAAGTTCATTTGAAGCACTTCCAGAATTGTGAGTGAACTCTTTTTACTTC
>CALIUJ010000132.1 GCA_938048785.1 uncultured Archaeoglobaceae archaeon
GACTGACCCCACGACCAGACCTCAGAGGCTGAGAAGAAGCCCTGCGGCATCCAAAACTTTGCAAAGACAATACCTTTATCCGGATAGAGAACACCCACGAAAGGCAAAGAAGGCAGCTGCTTGATCTTGGCTCGAAAGTAATGGCTCATTCTGTTCCAGATCTCTATCGCCTCTACTGGCCAACTCAAAACATCTCCAGGTTCACCAAGCCAATTATTTTTGCTCTCCAAAACCTCTACTGCTTCTGCTGGCAAAACCATGCGACAACCATCGCCGGCGTTCACAACCATAAAATCCCTAAAAGTGAGAATCTGCTCTTTTGTTTTGGAGGTGTTGGTTATTTTCACCTCCACTTCCACAAGGGGTGAAGCGTCTCTTACTCTTATCCAGCACTCGGTTAGGGTTTTCTTAAACATGTCCTTTCCCGAGAGAAAAACCTCAACCATTTCATCCCTTGCCTGAGTAATGGCAAAGGAAAGGTCAAAAGGCTGACGATCTCTCTCATTCCAAGGAAGAGAAAGATAATACCCCCCAAATTCTACGGTGTGCAAGCCACCTGGTAGCACCATAGGCTTTGGATCGAGTTTTTGATACAAGATAGGTGTAGACTCTCCCACTCTCACAAAAGAGTAGGTAGACAGTATTCTGCCCCGGTTGGGAATAAGGCTGACTTCTATAACGTCATTTGTGATTTTGATAATTTCAGGATACGTCTTGGTACTCGCTAGCTCCGCAACAGGCAATACATACACGTTTTCTAAAACTTCGACAGAAACCTTTGCAAACGGAGAAGAGAAGTTACCCAACATCACAATTATGCTTGCCACCGCCACGGTAACAATATGAGCCTTCACAAGCAAAACCCTCCTTTTGCATTTTTACTCTTTTACCGCTCCAGCCATAAAGCCCTTTATGAAGTACCGAGAGACAGGTAAAAAGATAAGAAACACCGGAAGCATAATTAGGATGGACCCAGCGAGAAGGGGTCCCCACTCTATGTACTGCTCTGCGGCAAAGGTGGCTAAACCAAGGGGACCCGTCTTCCTAAGATTGCTACTTATTAAAACTAGGGCAAACATGTACTCACCCCAAGCAGTAATGAACGAGTACGCTCCCACAGCAACCAAACCTGGAGAAGCAAGAGGTAAAACGATGCGTGTAAAAACAAGACTTGAACTCGCCCCATCTATGCTCGCTGATTCCTCAAGGTCACGAGGGATGCTATCGAAGAAAGACACAAGAAGCCAGGTACAGAAGGGGGCAGCGAGCGCAGTATATACAACAATCAGCGATACAAGGTTGTCGTAGAGACCAACCGAAGCAAACATCTTGTAAAGAGGGACTAGGAGCAAAATGGTTGGGAAGACATATAAGAGGAGTAGGAAACGAGAAACAAGACCCTTCTTGAGTCTACGGTTTCGAGAGATCCCGTAACCACCGATTGAGGCTACAACTATTGTACAAAGGGCTGTACTTAAAGAAACTACCAAACTGTTACAAAGGAACCTTGGAAAGTCTCGCACTGGTGTGCGGGCAAAAATAAGAGTCTCATAATTCCTAAGAGTAAACTCCCTGGGAAACAAGGTTGCTCTTGACATAATCTCCTTTAAAGGCTTAAAAGAAGATACAAATATGTACAGAAAGGGCCAAATCATCAACAAGACAACTATCGAGACCGATATGGTAACAACAAGTTTGTTAAAAGTTTTAGAGTAGTACATCGGCTTCACCGTCTCCATATCTTCCCATTTCTATTGCACAGTCAAATAGCGCTAAAACGTTTTCAGGAGGGACATCCGGCTGAATATTGTGGGCCGGGGCTAAAACATAACCTCCTCCTTTTCCAAGAAGATTAACCCTTTGCCTTACCTCAGCAACTACTTCTTCTACTGACCCAAGGATAGCTTTTTGGATATCGATACCACCCCAGAAACACAGTCTATTCCCGTATTCCTTCTTGATTAGCTGGTGCTCCATTCCTTGAGCCAGGGGTTGCAAGGGATTGAGGATTTCTACTCCCGCATCGATAAGGTCGGGAATAAAAGGTCTTATGGCTCCACAAGAATGGAGGAAAACTTTCGCGCTAGTACGACTTTTGATAAAGGAGAAAAGCCTCTTGTGGCGCGGTTTTATAACTTCCCGATACAATCTGGGCGAGAGCAAAGGAGCCTTTTGCGTACCAAGGTCATCACCAAGCATAATCACCTGGATGTAATCCCCTACTTGGGAGAGGAATTCGTCAAAGAATTGAAGCTGAAACTCAAGGAGAGTATCCAAAAGCCTTTCCGCGTAAATCCTATTCTGAATAAGATCGACTAAAAAGTTATCCATACCACGAAGATACCATGCTGGCTCAAAAAGTGCAGGACTTAGGGGATCCCCAACTATAGCATAGTCGGTATAGCGGTAAAGGATTTCGCACCTCTCTCGTAAACCGTAGAACAACTCTTTCTTTCTTGGTTCAGGCCATTGGAACCGTTCTATCTCCTTAAGGGTACCTTCCTTGAGGGGATGCTCTACAATATCGTAATAAAAACCGTTTGAGGAAAGCCTCCTTCGTATACCCCACTCATCCACATATTCCTCCTCGAGACTCTCCTGGTCAGGCAAAACCGGCCTTACATATCTTGTATCGATGTTAAGCCTTACCAAGATTTCCTCTGGTGGTTCAACAAGCTGGAGGGGCTTTACTATTACCCTGAGTTCTTGTTCTATCCCCAAAAACTTGCATAACCTTAACGCGAAGGCACGCGTCAAACCAGTAATACTTCCACCCAGATCTAAGGGAACTCTATCGGGAACGCCCCCATTTACAGCTATCCACAGTCTTTCTCGACTTGTCATTATCTATTCTCCTCTTGGAGCAAAGAATTTAAGATAGAGAACTCCTATCGTAAAAAGGATAAGAGCTATAAAGACCGAAATAGCAGAGCCCTCTCCCAAACGAAAGACCTTAAAGGCCGTCCTGTAAACGAGAACAGGTAGCGTCTGTGTTGCAGTTCCCGGTCCTCCCTGAGTCGTGAGCCAAATCAGATCAAAAGTGTTAAAGTTCCAGGCAAATGCCAGAAAGCCGACAAACCATATCATTGACCCAAGGAGAGGAAAAGTAACGTACCTGAATTGCTGGAATCCTTTAGCTCCATCAACCGCAGCAGCTTCAAACACACTTTCAGGAATTGTTTGAAGGGCAGCCAGGATGAGTAAAGTCCCAAAGGGTATGAATTTCCAGGAATTGAGCAAAATCAAAAAGAGCATAGCCGTAGAAGGAGTGCCAAGGAAGTGGATCTGGCGTTGAAGAACCCCCAAAGAAAATAGAATTTCATTTATAATGCCTATCTTTGGCAACAACATCCATCTCGTGCAAATCGCAATTGCTACTGCAGGAACAATCCACGGCAACATGACCAAAGATCTTGCTAAATCCACTCCTTTAATTTTCTCGTTGAGAAGCAAGGCAACTCCCAAAGGAACCACAAGCTGGATTACAAGATTACCTGCTGCCCACAAAAAACTTTTACCCAATGATTCACGGAACGTTGCGCTTTTAAGGAGTTCGGTGAAATTGCGAAGACCTGTATATTTCGCCGTAGCTTCACCGAAGGATACTTCATGAAAAGCCAGAAAAAAGGTTAACACACAGGGATAAGCAAAGACAAAAAGAAGCAAAACTAAAAGTGGAATAATTGGTAGATACTGCTTGAGTTCTTTCACGAGTGTTCGTGACATTCACGTCTCCCTCCTACCCTGGGGGCGAACGTTCACCCCCAGGGTAATCGCTATGCTACCGCCTTACTTAGCTACAGGCATGGAATACTTTTCCATCTCTTTGTGACCCCAAGCTACTGCTTCTTCAACACTCATCTGACCAGTGACTGCTTTGTGTACAACCTCTGCTAGTATATCGGCACCGGTTATATCCCCTATGCCTAGATTGACCCATTTTCCATACTCAAAGCCATAAAGGGTCGCATACTCCTCAAGAGCCTCAAAAGCCACCTTATGAATATTTTTGAACCTTTTAACTATTGGATTATCCCAGTACTCCTTTGCCTGAGAAGCAGCCACGGTAGTGGGGAAGAATCCTCCTGGCTCCTGTTCCGCAGTCAAAATAGCGTTGATCTCTGGACGCATCATGAACCTTATGAGATCTTTAACTGCATTCACATGCTTCTCTCCTTTACCAAGAGTTTGTTTGTAGATATGAACCTCATTGGGATATGTTATGGTGCCTCGTTCCTTTCTGTCTTTGTAATAAGGGATGTGGGCCGCGTCATAATCACTACTATCAAACTCTTCATGAAATCTCTTTTGCACCGATGGGAAGTAAGGGGACATTGCAATGGTTCCTGCCGCTATATTGAGCTCGATTTCTCCCCACGACCATGCTTCAGCTCCTGGAGGGTTGTATTGAAAGAGTTCTTTGTAAAGCCTTATGGCTTCTATTGTCTGAGGATTGTTGAAAATAACTTTCCCATTTTCGTCGAAAAACCTTGCCCCAACGCTTGCGAGGAAGATATATGCTTGTTCACTAGTCATAAGGTTCTTCGCCCCTCCAATTCCTATTCCATATACCTCCCCTTGGGAAGCTTCCGTGATCTTCTTAGCATAGTCCAGCGCTTCATCCCAGGTCTTTGGGGGTTCCTCGGTTCCCACGTATTCCTTAAGAAAACTAGGGCGATACGTCAAAAGCATAACCATCGTCCATACCGGTACCCCCCAATATTCCCCTTCGTGAAGATACATATCCCTCTGCTTTGGAAAGAACTGGTACTTTGCGTCTATCTCTTTCACCAAATCAGAAACCGGAACAACTGCTCCAGCCTTGTATACAGTAAGCAAAAGATCGGGTATCGAAAACTGAAAATCTGGTAAGGTCCCTGCCTCGATAGCAGAAAGGGTTTTGACCCATGCGTCTCCCCACATAACAACCTCTTGGGTTACCTTCACGCCGGGATTCTCTTGCATAAAGAGATCTAGCGCCTTTTGAAAAGCAGCGACACGGTGAGCTGGCGCCTCATGGTGCCAGAAAGTAATCTCGATGGTTTCTTGTGCCCAAGAGAAAGCAACAAGGAGAGGGAAACACAACAAAACTAGACCAATCAACAGCCTATTACGCATCTTTTAACCCCCCTTTTGTTTTTTCAACCCTGGCACTTCTGTGCCAGGGTTGTTGTAACCCATGACATACACAAAAATACGCTCGAAGCATAAAAAGAGACACTTACAAACTCTTAATCCTGTAATAGTACTCCTCTTGGTATTTGGCGTTTGCCTCGTCCCCACCTACTCTATTAGCGCTCATCCATACAGGTGGGGTAAATCCCTTACTAAGCATGTACTTGCAGGCCTCAATTTCTATCCTTCTCACTATGTAAGAGTCAGTTACTTGCGATATAGGAGCTATAGGCCGATCAAGACCCTCAAGCTCAATGACAGCATCACCTACAGGGTTATAGTCATCAATAAAGAGGTCCACGATATCCATAAGGTTTTTCTTGCTCGGATGACGGGTGTAGTGGTCAAGAGGAATTTCTTTTTGCCAAGGCGACCCTCCTACCCCTATGACATACGCACCCCTAGCTTTGCACTCTAAGGCTGCATCAATGGTAGCAGCATTGACGCCAATGTTGTTAAAGATAATCGCCACATCTCCCTCTCCCACCTTGTAGTAATCTATAACCCTATTCATATAACCTGGACAGCGCTCAATACGCATGCCATGAAGGGCACCAGATGCCCCATACAAAGCCCCTATTGGGACTATAAGATTAACCGGCACAAGACCACCTGCCCTGTAGAACATGTCGTACGCTGGAAGGCAGGTATGCCCACCAGTACCGATAGCGTGAACAAGTTTTCCTGCCATAATCGCATCGCCGATTACTTGGCCTGCCTTCTCGAAATTCTTTGCCTGTTCTTTCTCGATTTTCTGAAGAAACTCGATACAAATCTCAAGAAACGACTTTTGAGGACCCACAAGTACCCTCCTCCTTCCCAGAATGCTTTGCATATACAGGATATAACAGGTTATAATAAGTGTCAAGATTAAGCGGAACTACCTGACAAGAACGAGGAGGATTGACAATGAAAGGGAACAGTAAATTTCTCTTCTACGATCTTTGGAAAAGAGAGCAATCACTCAATATTGAGACGATTTTCCCATTCTGGTCGAATGAAGAAGTCGTGGTCGTTTTCTCCCCTCACGACGATGACGCCCTACTCGGAGCAGGATATCTCCTTCAGGCAGCTCAGTACTTCGGTGCAGAAATCTATGTGGTCATAGCTTGCAACGGCTGTGGAGGTTATACAACCCTGATAGAAAAAGAAAATATCGTAGAAGTAAGAAAGGAAGAAACTAAAAGAGCTTACTCTAAAATTGGCATTCCTGAGGACCACATCATAAGGCTTGGTTTTCCAGATTTTAGTTTGAAGCCGTATATCGGGTGGAAAATGCCCTGGGATGGAACCGGCACCATGGAGAAGACCCTGAAAATCCTTCGAAGCGTTCAAGCCACGAGACTGCTCTTACCCAACCCCTACCACGAACATATCGACCATGAGGCAACCTATATTATGGGAGCGTGGGACGGCCCCCAAGCAGGCGATCCCATTATGCCCGATTATGGCCAGCTACGTTCCCCTATCAAGAGCTACCTTGAGTATTCTGTGTGGAGTAAATTCTCACCGTTACATGCCCTTGCTTCAAAACAGGATCCTGACATCCGCGCTAATAAGGCCATTGGAGTATCGTCAGAAATAGAAAAAACGGTGATTAGTGCTCTCATGGAATACAAAAGTCAGGCCAGGATTATTTCCAACTTGATCGAACAACGACGGGAGAGAGAGGTTGAGGAAAATCTATTTGTCGAACTTTACCTTTCTTTCGAAGCTCGACCAAAATTCGATTATTCTCCCTATGTGAAGCTAATCCGAGTAATAAACGAGCGGCACCTTACAGGTTCCGATTAAAAGTATTTTATGATATGGGCCAAAAGGAGATAGACAAAGCTTCTAACATCCCACATAGTTCAGATCAAACGTCGTTGCTGGTGAGTTCGAAGAAAACCCCATAACGAGTTTACATCCCACATAGTTCAGATCAAACGTGGTGGTGTGGTACAGACACTACAATCTCGACGTACTGTTTACATCCCACATAGTTCAGATCAAACCGGAGCATTTCTCCCCCTTTGCCCTACAGACTTCCAGGTTTACATCCCACATAGTTCAGATCAAACCCGAGCGTTTTTAGAGGGAGCAAAGCTTCTTACTGTGGTTTACATCCCACATAGTTCAGATCAAACCAAGGTTAGACTTTCTGCAGAAAAGTCCCATGTTGAGTTTACATCCCACATAGTTCAGATCAAACCTGTATTGAAACACTTACAACGTGCGACAACGAAAGCGTTTACATCCCACATAGTTCAGATCAAACGAGTTTCTCAAGCTCACTGAAAGACATTTCCTCGAGTGTTTACATCCCACATAGTTCAGATCAAACCCAAAATCTGCTTAAAAATATAAAAGCCTTAAAACACGCCTTATAAGGAGAAAAGGCGATGCCTTTTTGAGACGAGTAAAGGGCTCAAAAATGGAATTTTTTGCATCGGACC
>CALIUJ010000133.1 GCA_938048785.1 uncultured Archaeoglobaceae archaeon
ATCGTGGCCTAAGGGTTGGCCTACCATTGCCACAACCATAACATAGTTACTGATGCGTCGAATAGAAGGGTTGGCTTTCAGTTCTCTGGGCTTCCTGGAGGATGGCTTACCTTTCAAATATAATGTCTGTCGTCGGCGATGATGAGGCTCTCATAGTTTATAGGGGTTCTAGGGGCTTACGTTATACTTAACAGGTATCCTTAATAATACTGGGCACCTTATGATAGTCCCTTACAGGCATGTTTCCAGTATTGAGGATCAAGATGAGGAGGAAATAGCCCTTAGCTTGTCAATCCTCCTTTCCAGTGGGGGGTGTGTGTCGAATAATCTATCTATCCATGTGGAATTGCGTGGTTGTAGTTGCCACCTGTCTGCGTAGGGAAGTTGGGCTAGTTGTTCAGCTATCAGTTCATTGTTTAATGTGTGTATTTTCTGTAGAGCATTAATAGTTGCCTGGGGGCTTGTTAATCTTGAGGCTTCCATATCAGCTGCATACTCCTGTATTCTACTATGGTGGAAGGCTGGGAGGGAGGCTATTTTCGCTATTAACTTTGCAATAAATCCTGCGAGGATAAGTGTGAGTCCGAGGAGTGCTAGTATTAGGGTTGTCCAGCTTATCTCCTTCCTCTCCTCCCTCTCTATTTTCCATAGTGTTGAGCTTATGCCTGTAACAATACCACCCCCAATTATGTATAGTGTGCCGATCACATCGAAAATGCTAATCCATGAGAGTACGAAAGACCATCTAAGGCAGTCGAAGTTTTTAATATGACCTATTTCATGGCCTAAAACGGCTTTCAACTCCTCCTCTCCTATCTTACCCTCCAAATAACAGTTCATCAAACCTCTAGTAACACAAACCCTACTACCGAATATGCTTACATAAGTCATAGCATTCAATTCCGGGGTCTCGACAATCATAAGCTTAGGAGGCTTTATCCCAGCCCTCCCCGAAAGCTCATTAAGAGAATTCAACACTCCCGGAGGAGCATCCTTAAAGGGTTTCACCCCCCGCAACGATAAAGGAGTCAAGACATAAGCTGAAAATAAAGCAACTACAAAGCCTATTAAAATAAACCATGGTAACATCATCACAGCTACCAAAGGCACACTAATATAAAGAGGGAACATTAAAATCACAGTTATCGTAACAAATATTCCAAGAGTGTAGAGCCAATCTCTCACCCTCATCCCCACACCCCACTATATAGCTTTCAATACCCGTTTTCAGGGTTTTGCGAATGCTACATAGGGATGTCATGATCATCTGTGCTGGCAATTCTCCCTTTCAATACCCGTTTTCAGGGTTTTGCGAATGCTACCCTATCTAAAAATCGTGCAACTTGGGGAATATAAGCTTTTCCTTCCTCTTTCAGTAACACCGATTTGCAGGTCTCGAAGTTGAAGGTAGGTTTAAAAAGAAATGCAGTGATTATATAAGCGAAGAGGTTTCGAATTGGCGAGATCGAAAGAAAGAGATTTCGAATAAAAAAGAATTTCCGGCGAGGATTTCTCTATAAAAATCTACGAGCAATTATCTTCCTTATTACTCTGCAGTGTATATGATGAGAAGAAAGTATAATCTACTTGAATTTTAGACCTGCAGATTTTTATTTCCAAGCGAAAAATCGTTAAATGAAAAGAATTCTGGTTTCACTGAGCTCCGAATAGTTAAAAACCACTTTTGTTGTTGAAAAATTTCAAAAATTCGTGGATCAAAGAAAGTGAAAGCTCCAAAAATCCCTGATAGAGCTTAGCATGCTTGGTGTTACTTTGTGCTACTATACTAAATCTCAAGCCAAAAAAAGCTTAAAAAATTTTAAGCAAACAAGATTCATGGGCTCAGACATCGGAGATCTCCTTGAAAGAACAGAAGTAGAGCTTTCTGCGTTTTCTGGGAGAAAAATAGCCATCGATGCCTTCAACACTCTCTATCAATTTCTCAGCACGATCAGACAACCTGATGGAACACCTCTTAAGGATTCTGAAGGTAGGATCACCTCGCATCTTTCCGGAATCCTCTACAGAGTAACGAACATGTTTGAAATCGGAATAAAACCGATTTTTGTTTTCGATGGGGAGGCACCGGAGTTCAAGAAAATGGAGATAGAGGAGAGGAAAAAGAGGAGAGCTGAAGCTGAAGAGAAGTGGGTTGTCGCAGTTCAATCTGGAGAAGAGTATGCGAAAAAGTATGCACAAGCCTCTGCAAGGGTTGATGAGTTCGTGGTAGAGACCTCGAAGAGACTTCTCGACTACATGGGCGTCCCGGTTGTTCAAGCTCCCAGCGAGGGTGAAGCGCAGGCTGCTTATATGGTAGCAATAGGTGATGCTGACTTCGTTGGTAGCCAAGACTACGACTCCTTGCTCTTTGGTGGTCCTCGATTGGCGAGAAATCTCGCGATCACCGGAAAAAGAAAGTTGCCTGGAAAGAACATTTACGTGGACGTTAATCCCGAGATAATTCAGCTCGAGGAGAATTTAAAGAGACTCGGAATAACGAGAGAGCAGTTGATTGATATCGCAATTCTATGCGGGACGGATTACAACGATGGAGTTCACGGAGTTGGGGCAAAGAAGGCTTACAACTACATAAAGGCACATGGTGATATATTCAGGGTTCTGAAAGTTCTCAAGGCTGAGATCAGGAACGTGGAGGCGATAAGGGAATTTTTCTTGAATCCGAAGGTGAGCAGAGATTACGTTGTTGAATTCAGAGAGCCGAAAAAAGATAAAATCATGGAAATGCTCTGCGAAGAGCACGACTTTAGCAAGGATAGAGTTGAGAAGGCGCTTGAAAAGCTCAAGTTTAAGCCCTCGCAGTTTACATTGGAAAGGTGGTTCTGATGCACGAGAAAGAGCTCGACTACAAGGTTGCGATAATCACGGTATCTTCATCGAGGTTCCAAAGGTATGGGAACCTAAGGGGCAAGGAAAACATTCCAAACGACGATGAATCTGGAAAAGAGATCCTGAACGAGTTCAAAGATAGGGTCGTTGACTACCAACTCGTTTCAGACGACGTGTTTCAGATAAGGCTCGCGGTTTTCGAATCCCTCGCTAAAGCAGACGTGTGCATTCTCACGGGCGGAACTGGTTTAAATCCGAAAGATTTGACGATCGAAGCCCTTGAAGATGTGTTCGAAAAGAAGATCGACGGTTTCGGGGAGATCTTCAGGTTGAAGAGCTTTGAGCAAATTGGCTACTCCGCAATTCTTTCAAGGGCAACCGCTGGAGTTGTCAACGGAAAAGTGATCTTCTGTCTTCCTGGGTCGAAGAAAGCGGTGAAACTTGGGATTGAGATAATAAAGGCTTCTGTAAAACACATTCTCAGCCACGCGAAGGGTATTTCCTAACCTTGGAAAGCTAAGGATCTCATTTTTTAATCTTTCTAAGCAACAGCGTCAAAAAGCAGAGTGCGATGGCTTCAACAGCCAAGGAGAACAGAACCAAGTATTCGGTGGAGAGATCGTATAGGTAGCCCATTAGGGAACTGCCCAAGAAGAAGCCTACGCCAAAGCCAGTGTTAAAGATTCCATACGCGGTAGCTCTTTTTCCAGCCCCGCTTATCTCAGCAACCCCCGCGCGCATCACAGACTCGTGCATTCCGATGATCGAACCCAAGATCACAAGACCCAGGATTGGGTGCGTTCCCAGGGATAGCGCAACGGAGATGGGTGTCAAGATTGGGATCAGCGAGAGACACTTTAAGCCGATTTTATCGTAAACTCTACCGATTAGAAGCGCGGAAATAGCATCAACGCTCATCACCAAGGCGTAAAGAACTGGGATTAGCTCGTCGGAAAAAATCTGGCTTATCTTGAAGTGATAAGCCAAGAGCTGAAAGTTCAACAAGCCAGCGATTGAAAAAATTGCAAAAGCGGTGTAAAACCAGAAGGGTCTCTCAAGCTTTTCCTCCTTCACTTCAGAAACTTCCACACCAACGTAGCTCTGCTTCGCAATTCCAAGGAATAGGAGCATGAGGAAAGTTGGGATGAAAAGAATTAGAAATCCCTCTTTGTATCCGTAACCAAGGTATAAAGCGAGGAAGAAGATCATTGGTCCCAAAAACGCTCCCACCTGATCGATGGCTTCGTGGATTCCAAAGGCAACTCCTCTTCCAATCTTTGCGGTTGCAAATGATATCAACGCATCTCTCGAAGGAGAGCGAAGAGCTTTTCCCAGTCTTTCCAGAATTATAAGCAGAACTACGATTGCAACGTACTCAGTTAGTGCGATGAGCGGAATTGAAAGAATTAAGGCGTAACCAAGAAATGTAAAAGTCCAATACCTCTTGGATTTATCCGCAATGTGACCAAAGAGGATTCGAAGACCGTAGCCCAAGAACTCACCAAAACCGATAAAGAATCCGAGAATAAGCGCGGATATTCCAAAGTTCGCAAGATACGCACCTATGACACTCCTGCTACCTTCGTAGGTAACGTCTCCGAGAAGACTTACGATTCCCATCAGAAGAACGAATCTGAGGGCTTTTTCCACGTGAGTACGAGGCAAAAAAGATTTTAAATTTTGTGCAAAATTCAGTTGTGCAAAATTTCGACCCAAAGCTTTGCATCCTCTGCAGAGGTAGAATGCTCTGCGATCTTCCACATTGCCCTATGCTCTCGGGCTACAGAATTAAACTCGACTTTAGTTTGAAGGAAGTTTTCGGCTCATCGCCACCTTCATTGTTCGTTGGAAGGGCGAATTATCCAAAGGTAAGGATTTGTCCAGCGTTGCCTCCGTTGGTTGGGGATACAACGCTCTACGACAAACCAGAGCTTTGGGCGGAGATGCCAATAGAGACTATACTCGACTTCCGCTACTCCCTCATCCACGGACAATTCGTAGCAGATGTCAGAGACCCAAGAGCGAAAGAGGTGAGGATTCTGCAGGAGATAAGCCTATACGAAAAGCCAGTTGATCTTGAAGTCGTTTTTGAGAGGGCACCGAGTCCAAAAGTATTCTTCGATGATTCTACGCCACCAATGGGTCCATCTGCTCCAGCAAAAGATGTAAGGATCTGTAGCACCCCAAAGGCGCCAAAAGTTGTCGAAGAAGTCTACGAAAGCCAGGATCTAAATGCTTTCGAAGCCATGAGGCTCTTGTATGAAAAAGGTATTGCTGTTTCTCATATCCAAAAGCTCCTTTCTGCAGGATCATTGGGTATAAAAAGGAGACTCGTTCCAACGAGGTGGGCAATAACCGCGGTTGACGACTCGATTTCAAAACAATTGATCCAAGAAGTCGTGCATTTCGAACTCTTAGATTGTTACCGAGTTTTCGTGCTTAAAGAGAAGAAGAACTTGTTCATGGCAATTTTAACGCCACATCCTTGGCGATTCGAGTGGGGTGAGGCTTGGTTCCCAAATACGACTTGGAATTTCGGTAGCGAGGTTTTCATAGAGACAGATTGGGAAGACCATAGGGGAAGGAAAAGCTACGCATCCTTGGGTGGTTGTTACTACGCTTCAAGGCTCGCGACCGTGGAATACCTTTGCAAGATAAGGAGACAAGCTGGAGCGGTGGTTTGGAGGGAGATATATCCGGGATTTAAGATTCCCATTGGTGTATGGTTCGTAAGAGAAATGCTAAGAAAGTGCTTCAACCAGAAATTCGTCGAGTTCAACAGCCTCGATGAAGCAATAGATTACCTCGCAAGCTTTTCTAATGTTGGCATTCAGAACTGGTTGAAAGCTTCGAAGCTGATCAGATCTACGAGTGCCCAGAAAACGTTATGGAGCTTCTTGTAGAGAGAAAAGTCGTATCGAGTGCACTCGGAAAAAGCAATCTGCCTGGGTTAGATTACACGTTAAACCCATACATAGGTTGCTCGCATGGTTGCATCTACTGCTACGCAAGACTTTACTGCGAAAAGAGAATTGCAGAGAACTGGGGAAAAATAGTTGTTGTTAAGGAGAACATCGCTGAGATCCTTGCAAAGGAGGTCGTGAAAAAGAGAAGGGGAGTAGTTGGCTTGAGCACGATTACAGATGCGTATCAAAGCATAGAAGCTGAGGAAAAAATAACAAGAGAGCTTTTGAGATTGCTTTTAGATAACTACTTCAAAGTTAGCATTCAAACAAAGAGTTCCCTTCTTCTGCGTGATCTCGACATCTTATGCGAGAAAAAGGAACTTGTGGACGTTGGATTCACGATAACAACCTTGGACGAGAAAATCGCCAAGATCCTTGAGCCTATGGCTTCAAATCCAAGTGAAAGGGTTAAAGCGTTGGAAAAAATATCTGCTGAGGGAATTAAAACTTGGATCTTTCTCGGTCCAATAATCCCGGAGATAAGCGAGGAGAGTTTTGACGAGATCGTTGAGATTGCAAAGGCTACGAATAGCCTTTTATATTACGACAAGTTTAGGATAAAGCCCTTCATGACCTCTGGAATTGTAAAAGAACTTGCAGAGAAAGCAAAGAAGGTAGAGTGGAAAGAAGTTGCCAAAAAGCTCAAAGATATTTGCAAAAGCAAAGGGGTCGAATTCGCTTCTGGTTTTGGAGATCTATAAAACAAGAAATTTATAAAAATTACTAATTTTTTAAGCTTTCGCAGTCTTAAGACTTGCTTCAATGACATCTGGCAAGAGGAGGAGTGCGACTATCTGGATAAAGGCATTTTTGCAGAAGAAAGAGCGAGATAGCGGAATTGACGTTAGATTAAACTTAGAAAAGAGTTTATTAACCGAAAAGGATAGTTGTTGTGTGAACGATTACACCGCTAAGGACATCACAGTTCTCGACGACCTCGAAGCTGTGAGAAAAAGACCCGGGATGTATATAGGCAACGTCGGAATTCGTGGACTGCACCACTTGCTCTGGGAAGTTGTCGACAACAGCATCGACGAAGCTCTCGCTGGGTTCTGCAAGAAGATCGTCGTAACCCTCCACTCCGATGGATCCGCGAGTGTCGAAGACGACGGTCGCGGAATACCAGTGGACATGCATGAACTCGGCAAGTCTGCGCTCGAGATAGTGATGACAAGACTCCACGCTGGCGGGAAGTTCGGCGAAAAGGTTTACAAGGTCGCGGGTGGGCTACATGGGGTAGGGGTTTCAGTGGTAAATGCGCTTTCAGAATGGCTCGAGGTCTGGGTGAAAAGAGACGGTAAGATTTACTACCAGAGGTATGAGCGGGGTCTTCCAAAAACGGATGTCTTAGTCGTGGGCGAGGCGAGGGAAACTGGGACAAAGGTTAGATTTAAACCCGATGCGGATATATTTGAAGTGACTGAGTTCAACTACGACATCGTATCCCAACGCCTTAAGGAGCTCGCATACTTGAACGCAGGGCTAAAAATAGTGCTCAAAGATGAAAGAGATGGTAAAGAATCGGAGTTTTTTTTCAACGATGGAATAACTGGGCTTATTAAGAGTCTGAACAAGGGAAAAAAGGTTTTGCACGAGCCGATTTACATTGAATCGCAGAAAAACGGAGTTGTCGTAGAAGTTGCGTTTCAGTTCACAGACTCCGAGATCGAAAACGTCCACGCGTTTGCAAATAACATAAAGAATGTGGACGGTGGAACCCATGTCATAGGTTTCAAAGCTGGATTAACGAGGGCTGTTAACGAATATGGGAAAAAAAGCTTCAAGAAGTTCGAAACTCTGAGCGGAGCGGAGATAAGAGAAGGTCTTACCGCGGTAATAAGCGTTAAAGTTCCGCAACCGCAATTCGAAGGACAGACGAAGAGTAAGCTCACGAACAGCGAAGTTAAAACCGCGGTTGAATCCGTTGTCTACTCTGGCATGATGAAGTGGATGGAAGAGAATGCAAAAGAAGCTGAGACTTTGATAAACCGATTTCTGCTCGTTAAAAAGTCAAGAGAAGCTGCAAAAAGGGCAAAAGAGCTCGTAAGAAAGAGAGAAGAGTTTTCAATAACACTTCCCGGAAAACTTGCGGATTGCTCTTCGAAGAAGGTCGAGGAAAGAGAGCTTTTCATAGTCGAAGGTGAGTCTGCGGGTGGATCTGCGAAGCAAGCAAGAGATCGAAGTTTTCAAGCAATTCTGCCAATCAGAGGAAAGATTATAAACGTGGAAAAGGCTGGAATGGTGAAAATCTTAAAGAACGAGGAAATAAAGGCGATAATTTCTGCAATCGGAGCAGGGATAGACAGAAGCTTTGACCTCGAGAAGATGAGGTATTCAAAAGTCATAATAATGTGCGACGCAGATGTCGATGGTTCGCACATACGAACTTTGCTCCTTGCTTTCTTTTACAGGCACATGAGACCTCTGATTGAATCGGGGCGTCTTTTCATAGCCCAACCTCCGCTTTATGGAGTTAAAAAGGGGGGAAAAGTTTACTACGCCTACAGCGACGCTGAGCTGAAAAAATTAATCGAAAAGATCGGAAATGCAGAGGTGCAGAGATACAAGGGTCTCGGAGAGATGAACCCAGAACAGCTTTGGGAAACGACTATGAACCCGGAGAAGAGAATCTTGATACAGGTGAAGATAGAAGATGCGAAGAGAGCAGATGAGCTCTTCCGAATTCTAATGGGAGAAGACGTCGAGAGTAGGAAGAACTTCATAATGGCTCATTCAAAAGAGGTGAGAAACCTTGACATTTGAAATTGACCTCGAAAGATATTCAAGACAAATCGACGTCTTTGGGGTGAAGGGGCAGGAGAGGTTGTTGAACTCCTCAGTTCTCGTTGTCGGTGCGGGAGGGCTTGGAAGCGCTGTAATTCAGTATCTCGCTGCTGCAGGAGTCGGCAGACTTGGAATCGTAGATGGGGACAAGGTAGAGAAATCGAACTTGCAAAGGCAGACGATTCATGCGGGAAATATTGGTGTGAACAAAGCAGAATCTGCGTGTGCTTTTGTTGAAAAGTTAAACCCAGATGTTACGGTGGACGTGTATCCGTATGCCCTCACACCAAAAAATGCCGAAAAGATCTTGAAGCCTTACGACGTTGTTGTCGGATGTTTAGACAACTTCAAGACCAGATTTCTGATCAACGATGCGAGCTTTTTGTTGAAGAAACCTTTTGTTCATGCGGCCGTTTATGCCTTTGAAGGTGAGCTTTCAACCTTTTTCGGCAAGCCTTGTTACCGTTGCTATCTACCAAAAGCTCCGCAACCACCCAGACCACCAATAATTGGCGCCACTCCTGGAGTCTTTGGCTGTATGCAAGCGATGGAGGTCATAAAACTACTCACTGGGCATGGTGAGACGACTAAGGGCAAGATTGTTCGATTCGATCTAAGCACGATGGAGTTCTTCGAAATCAATTTGAGCGAGAGAAAAGATTGCTCAGTCTGCAGTGGTAGGCTCAAGGGAATTTACGAGGAGAACTACGAAGGTGATTGCTCAATCGTGAGGTTCGAGTGATGCTCTGCAAGTGCGGAAGAGTTGCGGAGTTGAAGTGTAGAAGGTGTGGAAGAGGAATTTGTAGGAAGTGCTATTTCCACCACGGCCTTTGCAAAGATTGTAGGAGCAGGCTTAGGGGTCAATAGTTAAAGCTTCGGTTGCCTTCAAAAATTTTATATTGCAGGCGTTTTTTAAACTCATCATGGACAGTAAAATCGTTGCGCTCTTGGTTATCGCCTTGTCAGTCGCTTTCCCGATAATTGGCGATTCAATGGATTCCGAGCTAATTGCTGTTTTCTTTGTGTTATTCGCTACTTTTATGTCTATCTTAATTTCACTCCAGCTATACAAGGGATCAGAGGGGGAAAGAAGGAAAGTGACGAGGGCTATCTGCATTCTTCAGCCCTCTTCTTCATCGCAACCCTGTCTTATCTTCTTCCCTTTGATCTAAGAACGAGAGTCGAAACTTTGCCCGTAGCGATTGCAACTCTACCTTTCTTCGCATTTGGAATTTCAAAGTTCCTCAGAGAACTGAAGTTTTTGAAGATAAAGCACATCGTAATCCCTGCTTTGATCTTCGTTGTCTCGATCCTAGCTTCGCTGGTCTTTCCAATCTCCACCATGCACGTGCTCTTTGCAATCGATGCCATAATACTCGTGGTTTTCTTGTCCCTTTTCTTCCTGTACTTCAACACAGAAACGAGGATCTACTGGGCTTCGATTTCTATCGCCTTTGCTTTCCTATACTTCTTCAACCTCGCATTCTCTGTGAAAATCGAAACAATCGAACATCTCCCACAGATCTTCATGGGTCTTTTCGCTTCAACCCTTCTACTTCTGCTTTACGAAGTCCAGAGGAGAGGTATTGAGGTCCTAAACCTTGAAGCGATGGAAAGTGAGAAGAGGAAACTGGAAGAGCTGTTGGCGACCATCGACGAGATGAAGGAGGGCTTCAGGCTCATGAATCAAACACTTCGCCACGACGTTTTGAAGAAACTGCAGATAATTTCCGGATACGTGGAAGCTTATGAGTTGACTAAAGACTCCGAGTTCCTTGAAAAGTCTTTAAAAGCTGTAAAAGAGTGCGCAGAGTTCATAGAGAAGATAGGAATGCTCGAAAAGACGATTACAATCGAGGAATCAAAGCTAAAGCCAATAAAGGTTGATGAGATCGTTAAAGAGGTTGCGAAGAACTACGAGGTTCCGATAAACGTCAAAGGAGTTGCAACTGCCATCGCAGACGAGTCGCTCTCCTTTGTAATCGACGTCATCCTGGAGAACGCACAGAGACATAGCGGAACGAATAAGGTGGACGTGTTCTTGAGCGAAATAGAGGATGAGTGCGAAATTCGCATCGTCGACTACGGTGTTGGGATCCCTGAAGACGTGAAGAAGGTCATCTTCAAGGAGAGAATTCGATCTGGTGAGAGCTCAGGGCTTGGACTTGGGCTCTACATAGTTAAGAAGTTCGTGGATCGCTATGGAGGGAAGGTGTGGGTGGAGGACACGAAGCCAAAGGGTGCTACGATCGTAATTCGCCTTCGTGCTACTCAAACCTCAAGGCCTCGATAGGTTCAAGTCTACTCGCTTTCCAAGCAGGATAAAGACCGCTTAAAATTGAAACGCTGACTCCAACCAGAAATCCGAGAAAAACGTAGCCAATCGTTGTGATCTGGAAAACGTAACGAGTTTCTCTGAGGACCAAGTAGTTTATTCCATACCCCGCAACGACGCTTAAAACACTGCCTACTAAGCTTCCTATTAAGCCGAGAATGAGCGCTTCGAGCAAGAATATCTTTAAAACCGTCGCCCTACTTGCGCCAATTGCGCGCATTATACCGATTTCCTTCGTTCGCTCAATCGTGGACATCAGCATTATGTTAAGAATGCTTACACCCGCGACCAACAAAGAAACGCTCGCAATTGCCATCAAGAACAGATTTATCTGATTGAAAGCCTGAGTTATCGTCTCGAGAAATCTCTTCATCTCAAAAACCGTTACTTTTTCATCTTTCGAGTTTACTCTCTTCTCTATCTCCTCCTTCACCCTCGCGACGTCTTCAATTGTCTTAGCTTTCACAACGACGCTTGAAAATTCTGCGGTAGAGAGGATTGCAAAGTTCTTCTCTGAAACTATGACTGCGAAGTTTGGATTGATGTCGTATCTAAATCCCGTGTCTTCGAGGATTCCGGTGACCTTAAACTCGTTGCCGTTTATCAAGATTACTGAACCAACCCTTAAATCGAGGTTCTTAGCCAACCTTTTCCCCACGACGCAACCTCTTTCGAGATCTGCGTTGCCTTTCTCCACTTTGAACATGCTCTTTAAATCGGTCTCCTTGAGTTCGTAAACCGTTGCATACGTCTTTCGATCCCTAAACTCGATCAAAAGGTAGTCGCTTTTAACTGCGATCGCTTTTTCGATCCCCGGAATTTTCTGGATCTTCTCCACATCTCTTTCCTCGATAAAGCTATATCCTCTTTGATAATTCGGACTCACTATGAGCTCGTTTGCAAAGTCCTTGAAGTTCTCCAAAACCGCAGACTTTAGACTTTCACCAAAGATTCCAATCGCGGAGATAGCCATGACGCCGATTAAGATTCCAACGATCGCTAAAGCACTTCTAACCTTCGTTCTCTCCAGGTTTCTCCTTGCAAGCTCAAAAAACATACTACTTCTTCCTTTGGCGCAGGATTACGTAGGTTACAAGTGCTATGACCGCAATGGAAGCTATGGCTGCAACGATTAAAGGAGAAAAGCTTCCAACTTCTTCAGTTCTAAAAGCTTTTATTTCGATGTTCTCAATCGAGGTGAACCTATCTCTTGCTTCATTCCACCAAGACAACTCAAGCGTTGCATTTCTGCAGGAGACTTCGAGATCAAAGGTTTCGTAGTCTTCCGCCTTTATCTCCCCTATAAAGTAGTTCGATCTACTCTCGTTGCAAAAGGCTGAAACCGTGACACTTAAAACGCTCCTATGCCCATAGTTCACGATTTCTCCAGATATCCTTGATTTACCCAGCGTGCTCTCGGTGCGAAGATTTACGATTTGCAAAACCTTTGCATCAAGGACCTCGAGTGAAGCCGTTTCAACGATTTCGTGTTTCGAACCAAAGTAGTCTTGATAGTTTATGCGAAGTTCGACTTTTCCGCTTTCCCTTGGACTGAAGACGAAGGTCAACAATTTTCTCTCGCCAGGACCAAGTCTTTCTATCTTTGCATAATCTCGAGCAAACTTTCCATTTCCAATTGCGTTGATTTCGATCAGATAAACTTCGTCGCTTCTCAGATTTACGATTTCCAAGCTCAAGTTCACGGCTTCTCCCTTGAAAAGTATGTCCCTCGATAGCTGTAGATTCGTCGCAAGCCCTCTTGATTCGAGGTAATTCGCCTTCAAGGATTTTTCAATCTCGTGGTAGCTCTTTCCATTGTAGAACGAGAGTTTGAAACGAAGCTCTTCAATTTCTTCGCTGAACCTGAACTCAACCTTCGCGACCCCGCTTAAAGTGCCCAAGTAGTGAACCTTTGGCGTTGCGTTGAAGAGGGCTTCAACTCTTAAATCTCGAAGCGTAATTGGAGAGGAGATCATTATCTCCGCTTTTTTAACTTCTCCTCTGTAAAGAGGAGATGACACTGCGATTTGAGGGAACTTGTCGTCAACGACGATCTCTATGGGTAAAGATATCGACTTGTTCTCAAGCGAGACGTGCATCTCAACGACGTGCCTCCCGACGATTTGAGATTTCATCGACACCTTGAACGTATACGAGCTCTGGGGGGCGATTTTTCCCACGGAGAGCGATTGAGGAAAAACTTCGACCGTGGGGGAGAAGAAGTGGATCGAGTAAACGTCGACTTCGTTTATATTTGTATTCGAGATCCTTATAAAACAATCCAAATATCCATTCGGGAGAACTATCTCCGGGGAGATTTCGTAACTAACAGATATCGCGGAAACTGGTGCTATTAGCAGGAGTGCGATCAATAGCAAGCGCATGAGATCAGTAAAGGATTAGATTTAAAAATCTACCGAATACGGCAAACCGCTCCTTGCTCCGACTTGCTGAATGCAGAGCGATGCGACGTAATTCCCGATTTTTCCGCATGTCTCGAGATCTTTGCGGTTTAGATATCCGTAGAGGAAACCAGCGTTGAAAGCGTCACCCGCTCCAGTGGTGTCGATGACTTTTACGCTTCTCGCTGGAACTCGCAGTTCCTTGTCTTTGCTCTTTATCCAGCAACCTTCTTTTCCAAGCTTCACCGCAACGACTTCTATGCCCATTGAAATGCACTCGTCTGCTGCGGACTTGTAATCCACGCCGAACATCTTCTCAATCTCAAGCTTGTTCGGTAGGAATACGTTCGTTCTCCTCAAGATTTGTATCATCTCTTTCTTTCCTCTTTCCGCATACGGAAGCCCGGGGTCGAAGCTCACGAATTCGAAGTTTTCAACGATCCTCTTCTGTGAGTTAAACGAATCGAAGCCGTTCTTGCAGATGAAGGATGTGAGGTGTATCAGCGAGAACTTCGTCGCAAAGTCGAGATCTATTTCTTCGTAACGAATTGTGTCGTTAACACCTGGATCGACCAAAATTGCTCTATTTCCCATGTCATCGACGAGAATAACAGCGGTTCCACTTCTCCCACTGGTCCTTACGACTGCCTTAGTCTCAACCCTCTCTTTCTCGAGATCTTCGAGTAAAATCCTTCCTTCCGCATCATCGCCTACTTTGCCAATGTATGCACTTTTTATTCCGAGCCTCGAAAGACCGACGATCGTGTTTGCAGCACTTCCACCGGGAAACAGCTGAAGATCTTTGACAAACCCCTCTTCATCAGCCCTTGGAATCTTGTCGACTCTGTATATCTTGTCGAGATTTAAAGCTCCGAAACCTATTACGCTACTCAAGGCTGATCGCCTCGTTCGGGCAAACGTCTACGCAACTTCCACATTCCGTGCAAACCTCTTCGTCAACGATTGCGTAATCGTTGAGCTCTATCGCACCCACAGGACACTCGTCGACACAGGTTCCGCAACCATCGCATTTGCTCTTATCAACAACCGCAGGCATAAGTCTCGTAAGCTCAAGGCTTATAAACTTCTTTCAGTTTTGAAGGTTAAATTTAAATCTAAAATGCTAACAGTTGCCATGGACTTCGCAAAATTCGGGGTTCCGAAATTAGACGATTACTTAGGCGGAGGGCTCGATAGAAACACTATAAGCCTGATAACGGGTAGAAGCGGAATAGGAAAAACTATTCTCGCAGCTCAATGGGCGGCTGAAGGTGCGAAGAACGGTGAAACGGTGATATACATTTCCACGACGATGAACAAATACAACTGCAAAAACTACTTGGCGCAGTTCAACTTCATGAAAGAAGTTTACGACAAAATCCACTGGCGCTTCATAAGAATTGAGCCAAAGTACCTGCTTCCGATGACAAAGGAAAAAGTTAAGGAAGGACTTGAGGCAACTTATGGGATGAAAAGCGAGGAGATTGACAGAATTGTTTTTGACTCTTGCACGGATCTCGATAAAACCCTCGCAGATCCAGTGCTATACAGAAGGGCAATACGCTACATGGCGGATCTCGCTTACAAGTACGAGGTCACAGCGCTTTGGGTTGAAGAAGCGCCGATGACTGGAGCGTGGAGCGACACGAAGAACTTTGTAGAGACAATGATCCTCATGGATATCCTAAGGGTTCCAGAGGGCTACGTGAGAGCTATGAGGATCCTAAAGAAGTATCGCCATCCCCATCCCTTGGAATGGTTCCCCTACGATATCACGAACGATGGAATCACTATTAAAGATGGTTGGCTCGTAAGGAAGGACTATGAATACAAGTTTAAGCCTTCCAGAGAGGATTAAGGAAGCCATAGACAACGGTGCGGAGATAATACTCGTAAAGGTGGATGCGAAGAGTTACGTGAAGGTTAGCCTCGAGATCATCAAGTTCTTTTCCTCTTTCGCAGAAGGAGTTTACGTGACCTTGAACAAACCATACTTCAGCCTCAAGAAGATCCTTGGAAAAGAGAGTGTTGATCTTAAAAAGCTATACTTTATCGATAGCATCACGATGCAAGTTGGTGGAGAAGTCGTTGATGAGGATCGTTGCTTCTACCTCAACTCCCCCGATCCAGTCCAGCTTCAAGTCACGATCGAGAGGGCTATGGATCTAATAACTTCGGACAATCGTTTTATCTACATAGACTCGCTTTCAACGATTTCGCTCTACAAGTCCTTTGAAACCCTAATAAAATTTC
Source organism: uncultured Archaeoglobaceae archaeon (assembly GCA_938048785.1). GTDB lineage: Archaea > Halobacteriota > Archaeoglobi > Archaeoglobales > Archaeoglobaceae > WYZ-LMO2. The sequence goes on from CALIUJ010000133.1 coordinate 15,588, forward strand.
TAAGGCATATAACTGGAAAAATAAGACTCCGAGGTTTTATTGGGACTATTTTCGCCCTTGAAAAGGAGATGGACGAGACGTATTACTCGCAGATCACGCTGATGTGCGACGAGGTGATAGAGGTGTGATAAACACCGGAATAGAGTTTCTCGACAAGCAGATCCAGGGATTTCACGAGGGGCTAATTGTTCTCTACGAAGAGAGTGGTGCTGGTGGTAGAGAGTTTGGGCTAACTCTTCTCCTCAACAACGCTGGAAAACTTCCTCTGAACTACGTTTCGATCACGAAAACAGTGGAAGAGGTGAAGAGAGAGATCTCGCTTTCTTTCCCAGAGATGAAGAAGAAAGCGGATATAAACATCGTGAGTCTTGCGGAATACTACTACAGAGATTCGATCGTCCCAATGAGGTGGATTTCGGAAAAAAGTTCTCTAAGGCATCTGAAAGAGGAGAAGAACGTTCTTTCTAAAATTGTCGAAGTTTTTGATGGTGTTGAAGGTATTGTTTTCCTCGATTCAATCACGGATTTAGCGAGAGTTTCGAAACGGCTCGGCTGGAGTGCCCTGATCGACATACTCAAGGGATTCAAGGCAGTTTGTATTAAAAAGGGGATCCTACTTTTAGGTCTGCTTACCGCAAATGTATTGGAAAAAAGCTTAGAGGAAGAGCTCTTCGACGTCTCTGATGGAGTCATCGTCTTCGAGTGGAGCTTTGACAGAGATGCGATAACGAGATGGATGTTCTTCAGAAAAATGCTCGGTATCATGCCAATCCTTGAAAAGGAAAGGGTTATGAAATACAGCGTAAAGATCGATCCCTCGCAAGGTTTTACTATCTCGAGGCTTATGAGAGTTCTATGAGACTTTCGACTGGAATCGCTGGTCTCGATGCAATCTTGGGCGGTGGAATTCCAAAGGGCTACGTGGTCGCGGTTATCGGTAGCTACGGAACGGGTAAGACGACGCTTGGAATTCACTTCATCTACGAGGGGTTGAAAAGAGGAGAAAGCGGTGTGATCATAAGCTTCGACGAGGATGAAGAAAGCGTAATGAGAAACGCTAAGAGCGTTGGCATGGATCTCGAAAAGTTCGAAAACTTCGAAATAATGAGGTTGGAAGCTATTGAAGTCAGAAAAAGCTTTGAAAGGATAGAAAGCGATTTGCCTGAAATGGTAAAGAGCATCAACGCGAGCAGAGTTCTCATAGATTCGATAAGTGTCCTCGAAACACTTTTCAACGAATCAGAAAGGTATCGAATTCTTTCTTCGCTAAGAAAGACGCTGAAATCCGTTGGCATAACTGCAATCGTAACAAGCGAAGCGGACAAGTTCTTACCAACCGCTTCAAAATACGGACTTCTCGAATACGTGTGCGATGGGATGATTTGCCTGAAGATGATTCGAAAAAGCGAGCTCGAAGAGCCTACGCTCGGTTTAGAAGTCGTAAAGATGCGTGGTGTTAAGCACTCGAGAAAGCCGAAGCCCTACATGATCACGGAAAGGGGTATCGTTGTTTACGAAGAAGCTGAGATCCTATAGTTCATAGCAAACAAAAGTAGGCACAAATTTTTTAATTTGGAAGCACTGCTTTTGTGCTCATCGAAACGATCATCTACTCGAGGGGAGGACAAGGAGGGGTGACGACTGCGAAGATAATCGCGAGTTCTGCAATGCTACAAGGCTTGTTTTCGCAGGCAATTCCTCAGTTCGGTCCTGAAAGAAGGGGAGCGAATGTTAAGACTTATCTCCGTATTTCAGACAAACCAATAAGGCGTAGATCTTCGGTAAAGGATCCCGACGTGGTTGTAGTTTTCGACAAGAAGATCGAGGTCGAAAAAATTCCGAGAGTTGCTGTTTTAAATTCAAAAGAGCCAATTCAAATGGCGGAAAAAACTTTTTACGTCGACGCAAGTTCTATATCTGAGAAATTTGGTCTTGTCAACGCTGGTTGGGCGATTCTAAGCGCTCCAATGAGTGGTGCAATTGCGAGAGCATTGGAAATTGATATAAAGACCTTGGAAGATGCGATCAAAATGGAGTTGGGTGAAAAAGCCGAGAAAAGTTGTCTTGCGGCGAAAGAAGCGTATAAGGTGACGAAATGGATCTCGAGCCCTTGATTTCGAAGGCAAAAATGGCTTCCGCGGGAAAAACCGGGGGTTGGAGAAACTACAGACCAGTTGTTGATGAAGAGCTTTGCACAACTTGTGGTGTTTGCACCGAATACTGTCCAGAGGGCGTGATTGTTAACGGTAAGATAGACTACGATTTTTGTAAGGGGTGTGGGATTTGCAAAGAGGTTTGCAAGCAAGAAGCGATAAGGATGGTTTTAGAGTGAAAAAACTTCTTACGAGCAACGAAGCAATAGCTCAAGCTGTGAAGATCGCAAAACCCGATGTCATAGCTGCGTATCCAATAACCCCGCAGTCGCCAATAGTCGAAAAGCTTGCAGAAATGGTCGAAAGAGGTGAATTAGATGCGAGGTTTGTAAACGCCGAATCTGAGCATTCTGCGATGGCAATAATCCACGGCGCAGCCACTGCTGGTGCGAGGGTTTTCACCGCAACCTCAAGCCATGGTCTTGCCTACATGCTCGAAATGTGCTGGTGGATCGCGGGTTCAAGACTTCCAGCGGTCATGGCTGTGGCGATGCGCTCTATTGGCGCCCCCTGGAACATCCATGGAGATCATTTGGACATAATCTTGCTTCGTGATGCTGGTTGGATTATTGGAATCGCGGAAAATGCACAAGAAGCTTTTGACATGACACTCCAAGCCTTTTACGTAAGCGAAGAGGTGAACATTCCATTTGCAGTCGGAATCGACGCGTTCACGATGAGCCATACCGCAGAAGTCGTGGAAATATGGGAACCGGAGATTCCAAAGAGAAGACAAGCATATACCGTTACTCCGGGGCAAGAGATTGCGGTGAACGCGGTAACCTTGGGTAAAGCAAGGATGAAAGCGAGATACGATTTGGCGCTTGATTTAGAAAAATCTGCAGAAGTCATAGAGAGTAGTGACGCGAAATTTGGCAACCATGGCGGTCTTGTGGAAAGCTATCGCCTCGAAGATGCGGAGTTCGCAGTGGTAATGGCTGGTGGTTGGTGTGGGGATGCAAAAGATGCGATCGATTTGTTACGTGAAGAGGGGAAGAAGATTGGGCTTTTAAGACTTCGATTTCTCAGACCTTTCCCCAAAAAAGCCATAAAGAAGCTGAAACAAGAAGTTTTGGTTGTGGATAGGGCAAATACGACTATTCAAGGAGTTCTTGGCTTAGAAGTCAAAGCTTGTGGCTTGGATGCAAAAAACGTTGTCGCTGGTCTCGGAGGACTTGAGGTTGGCGTTGAAGATTTTTACGCAATCTTCAAGAGGTTCGTGGAAGGAGCTATCAACGAGGTGGAGTGGTTTTTATGATCTACCCAGGAAATGCGAGTTGCCAGGGATGTCCAATTTCACTGGCAATGCGATGCTTGGATGAGATTGAAAATCCCGTGGTTGCAATGCCTGCTGGTTGTTCAACCGTCATCGCTGGGTTACATCCACACTCCGCGATGAAGCTCGCGGTCGTTCATGTTCCTTTTGCTTCAACTCCAGCGGTTGCGTGTGGCTTGAGCGAAGGATACAAGAAACTCGGAATTAAAGCGAACGTAATCGCTTGGATGGGCGACGGAGCATTGGACATAGGATTTTCAGCCTTCAGCGCTTCTGCAATGAGAAATGATGACATAATAGCGATCGTTGTTGACAACGAAGCCTATATGAACACGGGAAACCAAGCAAGCCTCAGCACACCGCTTGGAGCCAAGACCACGACTTCACCCATGGGTAAAAGGATTGCGAGGAGGAACGTAGGTCTGATAACCTTGGCTCATCACGCAAACTACGTCGCAACAGCAACCGTGGGATACATCCAAGACCTGAGGGCTAAGTTCAGAAAAGCTGGAAAACTCGAGGGCTTCAGGTTTATTCATGTCCACGCCCCTTGCCCGCCGGGTTGGAAGTTTCCGAGCGAGAAAACAATTGAAGTCGCAAGAAAAGCGGTTATGAGCGGTGCTTGGGTGTTGTATGAATACGAAAAAGGTATTCTTGAGTTCTCCGCAGTCGGAAAGAAGTTCTTGGAGAAAAAGAATCGAATTCCAATAGCTGAATACGTAAGAACGCAGAGTAGATTTGCGCTTAGCGATGAAGAGATCGCGAGGCTCGAGAGAGAAATCGATGAGGAGATCGAGATTCTTTTGCGTTTTAAAAAACCAAGAGACAGCAATTCTTAAAAACCCATTGAAAACTCTGAGTATGCGGTTCGCAATCGCAACTCTCTTAGTGGTGGCTTTAGCGCTTTGCGCTTCTCCCTCGCTCTCTGGAACTTTTGTTTGCACAAAAAGTAGCGAAAAGATACTCGGATTCCACAATGGAACTGTTTTGGAGTTCAAACCAAATGGGGAAGTATACATAAAATCTCCCGAAGGAAAAGGAGTAGTTGGGAGATACGATATCAGCGGAGAAAAACTGAACATAAAGTTTGAAGTCCTTGGAACTACGTTGGTTGTAGAGGGAAAGCTGGAGGGAAACAGAATAGTTTTCACCGACGGCGCAGTTTTTGAGAAAAGATGAAGTCATAGCCCCTAAGCGAAAGTGTTAAATGCCTTATTCATTTCTCACAGCTTATGCCAAGAAAGAAAAAAGTGAAACAAGCGGCGAAGTTCAGGGCGGGATTCGGTTTAAGCGTCCGCAGAAAATGGCTTGAGATAGACATCCCGCAGAGGCAGAAATACGTGTGCAAGAGATGTGGAAAGAAAGCTGTGAAAAGAGTAGGCACTGCGATCTGGGAGTGCAAGAGTTGTGGATACAAGTTCGCGGGCGGTTGCTACTTGCCTTCAACAACTTCAGCAAGTCTTCTCGAGAAGAAGGTATGAGCTACGTTTGCATGATCTGCGGAGCGGAAGTGGACATAGATCCCGAAAGGACGAGGGTCCAGTGCACGATGTGTGGTAACCGAATTCTGAGGAAACCAAGACCGCCTGCGAAGAAGAAAAGAGTCCCTGCGATATAATTTTAAAGCCGCAACAAACTTTTTGTTGTGAAGTTTAGCTGTAGAACCATAAGCGAGGGTATTGCGGAAGGTATCGCTTTGGTTTCAAAGTCACCAGTTTCACTCTTGGGCGACATAGATGAAAATGGGATCTTCACCGTTGGAGATCTTAAGGGCGAAAGCGTTGCGGAAAAGATCTTAGTCTTTCCCTACGGCAGAGGTTCAACCGTGGGTAGTTACACTTTGCTTAGACTTAAGAGAAGGGGTCTTGCTCCTTATGCGATAATAAACAAAGAAAGCGAACCAATAATCGCCATTGGAGCAATAATTGCAGAGATTCCGCTCGTGGATTTAGTGGACAACGATTTCTTTTCAATCGTGAAATCTGGTGACAAGATCTTTGTCAACGCAATCGATGGATACCTGGAGATAAGATGAGGCTCGAAGACTACTTCTTCGTTTACAACGCCGAGAAGATCGAAGACGGAATGCGATACTACGTAATACCCAGAGCAACGAGAGAAGAGATAGGGCAGTTTCTGATTCGGCTATCCTCCGAATACGACGTCGCTTTAAAGGAGAGGTACGGAGAGCTGATCTTGGAGATCAAGAAAGCGAGGGAAAGAAAGATCTTGAACGTCGCGCTTTTCGTTGCAACCTTCATAAGCACGAGCTTCTTTGGTTCCATGCTGTATGGGGAACCAAACTTGGTCGGTGGCGTCATTTTTTCGCTCGCAATCCTCTTCATCTTAGGCAGTCATGAGATGGCGCACTTCTTCACAGCGAAGAGGTGGAAAATGAAAGTATCCTTACCCTACTTCATACCTTTTCCGACGATAATAGGAACCCTTGGGGCATTAATAAAGCAAAGGGGGGCGATTCCAAGTAGAAGGGCTCTTCTTGAAGTTGGCGCGAGTGGTCCAATAGTCGGATTCTTCGCCTCGATCGTTGTAACGATCGTAGGGTTAAAGATCCCCTTCGATTTCGAACCAAAGGGTAACGAGCTCATGCTCGGCACATCGCTGATCTTCGAACTGCTCATAGTGATCTCTGGATTTGACGGGATGGTCATACACCCCGTTGCGTTCGCAGGTTGGGTTGGCTTTCTTCTGACCTTTTTCAACCTTCTACCCGTGGGTCAGCTCGACGGCGGACACGTGATGAGAGCCCTACTGGGGGAGAAGAGCGAATTAATTTCGAGAAGTGTTCCACTTTTGCTTTTGCTTCTTTCGTTCTTTTTTGGAACGATTTGGTTATTCTGGGCTATTATACTCTTCTTTTTTGCCATGCAGATACATCCTAAGCCTATGAACGATGAAAGAATCGATTTCAAGGGACTACTACTCGGGGTTTCTTGTTACGCGATAGCAATCCTTTGCTTTGTCCCTACTCCATTTCAGGCTTAAATTTCCTGTAGATCTCGAGTGCTTCTTTCCACTCCTCATCGCTCAATAGGGGATCCTTTGCGTTGTTCAACAAAAAAGCCTCGGTCCTTTCGACACAAGTCCCACACCTTAGGCAAGGTCTTTCTTTGCCAAGGTAGCAACTCCAAGTCAGTTCGTAGGGAACTCCGAGTCTCAAACCAAGTTTTACGATTTCGGCTTTGGTCATCTCGACAAAAGGCGCTTTCAACTCCACCTGCTCCCATATGTTCCCAAGGTAAATCGCGATATCCAAAGCTTTCACAAACTCTTTTCTGCAATCCGGATAAATGAAATCGCTCTTGTGCGCTGCGTAGTGCACTTCTCTTGCCCCGATCTTTACAGCATATCCAACTGCGATCGAAAGCAGTATCATGTTCCTGTTCGGAACTACCGTAATTTTTTGCGTCTCCTCGGTGTAATAACCCTCGGGAACCTTCTCCTCGCCCGTTATCGCACCCTTGCTTATTAGCTCGTGTATCGAGGAGATGTCCACGATCTTGTGATCCACAAAACCTATTTTTGAGGCTTTTTCAGCTATCTTCTTAGCGCAATCAACTTCCCTCGCGTGCCTTTGACCGTAGAAAAAAGTGAGTGCGTGAACTTCGTAGCCTTCATAGAGTAAGTGATAGAGCAAAGTAGAGCTGTCGATTCCACCGCTCAGAATTAGCACGGACTTCACAACGACCTTCTCCCCCCATTAATACGGCGTCGCAAGGCTCTCTTCGTCTTTGTAAACTCTTTCGTCTATGATCATCTCCCCCACAACCAACGGTCTTGGATCTCTCACAGCTTCAATTCTGAAGAGACTTGAGGTATACCAATCGTAATCCGTTTTTACGCCGAGTATTTTGAAAATCGGAAGTTTCTCCTCGAAGCGAGAATAGCTTTTCTCGTCCGCGGGATATACGTTGAACCTCCTCTTTATGTCGGTGATGACAAAACCCATGTCCAAGATCATCCTCTGGATCTCAAACCACTTCCTTCGCGATGCTTCGAGTGTTGTCAATCCAAAGTAACCAGCACTTCCAATTCCCCTAAGGGCTGAAACTCCCCTTGAAAAGAAGAGCTTTATACCTTCAATCGTTTCCACTGGATCTGTTACAAAGACGTCGAATGACTTTCTAAACTCTTCTGGAAGTTCTTTCTGGACATCGTAGACAAAAGCGGAAACGTTCAAGCTTTTCTCTTTCGAAACCTTGTTTATGAAGTTCACGAGCCTATCATCAACGTCTACTACAACCACCTCCTTCGGTAGTTCCGTTAGCGAAAGAGCCAAGCTGAACAGATCGTCGTCACCTACGATAAAGAACTTACCGTATATGTCTCCTCTTTCGTGTATAAACTCCAACCTCCTCACGACGCCTTCTTCGCTGATGAAACCTTGGTCGAACTTCTCAACTGCGGGAGGACGATTCTTACATATCTCCTTGTAACTGAGGAGAATGGAAGAATAAAACTCGTCTATCGCATAGCCCGTGCCAAAGCAAAGATCGCATTTGGCGTTGATTTCTCGAAATTTTTCCGCAGAATTTTTATCAGGAATATATATTTTTCCAGAATCTATTTTCACAATTCCCTTTGAGCGCAGTTCTTCGAGTGCCTCGAGAAACTCCGATAAGGATCCGTCCTGTCTATCGATGATTTCGTAAACGCTACTTCTACCCTTCAAAAGGCTTTGAATTATCTGTACTTGTAGTCTGTTCATACCTTAACCTCTGTCCAACATGTAGTGTCGATAGGACTTCGGTTTAAACCTTTCGATGAAGAGCTTAAAAGCTTTTTCAGCCTTGTTTTTATCGCCGCAGGTGAAAATGTCGAGGTTCACAAGCTCGTATTCAGGCCAAGTGTGTATCGAAACATGACTTTCCGAAATCAAAACAATTCCCGTAACGCCGTGTGGATTGAACTGCTTGTATATGCTCCCTACCTTGTTCAACCCTGACTCATCTACCACCCCCTCTACGATCTCGCGAACGACCTCTTCGCGGGCTATCAGCTCCGGATCCACCCCATAGAGCTCGGCGATGATGTGTTTTCCGACTATCATATTCATCACCTTCCATCGGGCTTCACCTCCTTTTTTCGAGCTAAACTCCGTTTTTATTACTTAATTACTCCTCAACGTCAAACGAATCTTGAATTCGCAGACTTTTGCCGATGAAAATCTAAATCCACTTGATTTTTAAATTTTTCGCTAAGTTTAAACAGAAAATTGCGGTTTGATTTAAAACTAAGAACTCCAGAAAATGTCGAACTCGTTGAATTCGGGGCTTTTTCTACAAAATCTGGCAAAATCGGATTTTTAACCCCACTTCCCACTCAAACGGGTAAAAAACTATTATTTTTATTTAAAATAAATCTAATAGCTTCTCGCTGTCAACGCAAGTTTTCCGCTCCTTCCGCAAACAACGCAACTGCCTTCATAGCTTTGCTCGATGAACTCTGGCATCTCCTCAATCCAACCGAGCAGTTTACCACCTTTTGCTTCTATCTCTTCTCCACAAGATTTATCCTTGCAGAGATGCACCATAACAACCGAACTCTTGACGATATCCGATATCTCCTCGAGATTTCTGGAGAACTTCAGCTTTTGGAGCATAGAGGCAATTGCTTTCTCTCTCAACCTCTTTCTCATCTCTTCAGCCCATCTTTCGATCTTTCCTTCGTTTATCTCTTCCACTGCAATTGAAAACTTCTTTCTCTCATCTCTGAAAGATACAACCACTTCTCTTTTCTCTGCCTCCCTTGGACCGATCTCGAATCTCAGGGGGACGCCTTTAAGCTCCCACTTGTAATACTTCGCCCCAGGTCTTTCTTCGCTTTTGTCCAAAACTACTCTGAACTTCCCGAGCTTTTTCACGAGCTCTTCGCAAAGCTCGAGCACATTTTCTTCCTTACCCTTGTATAAAATTGGAATTACAACGATTTGTATTGGAGCAACTTCAAAAGGTAGAACTAAGCCGAGATCGTCGCCGTGTATGCTTATAAGCGATGCTATGCATCTCTCAGAAATTCCGTAGCAAGTCTGGTGCACGTAGTAGTGGTTTCCATCCACTGCTTCGTATTTTATTTCGAAAGTCTTGGCAAAGTTGTCGCCGAGGTGGTGAACAGTTCCGATTTGCAGAGTTCTGCCATCGGGCATTATCGTGTCGAAGGCAATCGTGTAAACGGCTCCGGGAAACTTGTCCCAATCTGGACGGCGAACGATGAAGTATGGAATCGCTAAGAAGTCGTAGAACTCTTTGTAGTAACCTACAGCCTTCTTAACTTGTTCCTCTGCCTCCTCGTAGTTCCTATGCGCAGTGTGGGCTTCTTTGAAAGAAGTTATCTCCCTAAGCCTTATCAGCGGTCGAGTGTGCTTCGTTTCGTATCTAAAGGTGTTCACGATCTGGTAAACCTTCAAAGGTAAGTCTGCATGGGTTCTTATCCAGAGCTTGAACATCGGATACATCGCGGTCTCGCTCGTGGGTCTTAGCGCAAGCTTCACATCCAAAGGAGTTAAGCCACCGTGGGTTATCCAATAAACTTCGTCTTCAAAACCCCTTATGTGCTCACCTTCTTTTCCAAGCTCTTGCTCTGGAATTAAGGCTGGGAAGTATACTTCGCTGTGGTCTCTGTCCATTATCTCCCTCAGCTTAGCGTAAACAAGTTGCCTGAGCTTAAAACCGAAGGGGAACCAAACGTATAGACCTTTCACTGGATAGCGAACGTCCATTATTTCCGCACATTGAATGAGCTCGTGGAACCATTCTGAGAACTCTTCCTTACTCGGCAAAGTCATCGCATTAAGTATGGGAGCAATATTTATCTTTTACCCAAAAATTCAATTGGAGCTTAGAACTTGATCTTACCCGAGAGAACCCTTGCAATTATAAGCCTTTGGATCTCGCTCGTTCCTTCGTAAATCGTTCCCGCCCTCGCGTCTCTGAAAAATCGCTCCACATCGCTCTCTTTGCTGTATCCATAACCGCCGAAGATTTGAACAGCTTCATAGCAAACCTTTACAGCGATTTCGCTTGCATAGAGCTTTGCAGCAGAACTTATCGCTGGATTCGGATTCCCTTTATCGATGAGCCACGCAGCTTTGTAAACGAGAAGCTTCGCAGATTCTATTGCGGTGAACAT
>CALIUJ010000134.1 GCA_938048785.1 uncultured Archaeoglobaceae archaeon
TTATCGAACTTTCTGCTGTCTTCTTCGATGAAAGCATAGCCTACGCTTTGCACTATGTGCTCAGTTTTGAAAGCAACGATCCTAAAGCCCTGAAAGCGAACTTCATCGCCATCGGAGATTTTTTTAACATTTAAATCAAACTCGAGGTTTTCGTAGCCGAAGATATCGAACAAAGCCTTTAAAATTTCAGGTTTTGGTGTATAGATGTTCAGCTCTTTTTTTCTGCCGTTTAGCGAAAGCGTCTCGATGAGACCAAAGATGCCTATGAAGTGATCCGTGTGCATGTGCGTTATAAAGATATGGTCGAGGTTTCTGAACCCGAGTTTTGCTGTAATCATCTGTCTTTGCGCACCTTCGCCACAGTCGAAGAGAAACCTGTGCTTAGAGTGTTGAACAAAAATTGCAGAAGTGTTTCTATCTGAAGAAGGAACCGCACCTGCGGTTCCAAGGAAAACGATTTTAAAAAGCATTAGGACTCGAGCACGATCTCGATGTTCACATCCCTCGGCACATGTATGCGCATTATCTGCCTTAGAGTTCTCTCATCTGCTGCGATGTCGATGAGCCTTTTGTGAATCCTCATCTCCCAGTGATCCCACGTGTTGCTCCCTTCGCCATCTGGAGCTTTTCTCGTAGGCACAACAAGGCGCTTCGTTGGCAAGGGAATTGGTCCGCTTATTTCAACGCCAGTTTTTAATGCAATCTCCTTGATCTGGTTGCAAATTCTATCGAGATCCGCTGGATTTAGACTCGATAGCTTTATCCTCGCCTTTGGTCCCTTGATCGCCATGAAACCACCAAAAAAATAGGTTTATTTTCTCGGGGTAACGTCTAAGACCATTCCAGCGCCAACGGTTATGCCCATGTCTCTTATCGCGAATCTACCCAAAGGCGGTATATCCTTTACCTTCTCGATTACCATTGGTCTCGTTGGTTCCAGTTTAACCACTGCTGCATCGCCAGTTTTGATGAACTGCGGATTCTCTTCCTTTGCCTGTCCAGTTCTTGGATCTATTTTCTTTAGAAGCTGAACGAACTTGCAAGCAACCTGCGCGGTGTGTGCATGGACTACGGGAGTGTAACCAACTGTTATCGCAGTCGGATGCTGTAAAACTACAATCTGTGCTGTGAAGTCCTTAACAACCGTCGGTGGATTCGTTGGATGCCCTGCAACGTCTCCGCGCTTCAAGTCCTTCTTTGCAACACCACGGACGTTGAAACCGATGTTGTCTCCAGGATAAGCTTCTGGAATTGGCTCGTGATGCATCTCGATGCTCTTAACTTCACCGCTCACACCTGCGGGTTCGAAAACTACTTTGTCACCGGTCTTGAGAATCCCGCTCTCAACTCTTCCCACTGGCACTGTTCCTACGCCACTGATGGAGTAAACGTCTTGAATTGGAATCCTCAAAGGCTTGTCCACGAGCTTTTCTGGTGGCTTTAGCAAATTAAACGCTTCAAGCAACGTTGGTCCATTGTACCAAGGCATCTTTGTACTCTTTTTCGTTATGTTGTCTCCGTTGTAGGCTGAAGCTGCGATAAACGGAATCTCTTCGATCTTATAACCTACCATTCTCAGTATCTTCGCCAACGCATCCTTCGCTGCGTCGTACTCCTTCTTGTCGTAGTTCACCCTGTCCATCTTGTTTATCAAAACAATTAGCTGGTTGATTCCAAGAGTTCTTGCGAGGAAAACGTGCTCTCTCGTTTGTGGTTGAACCTTCTCAACGACGTCCATGACCAAGACAGCAGCATCTGCTTGTGAAGCGCCGGTGATCATGTTCTTTATGAAGTCCCTGTGCCCTGGACAGTCGACGATGGTTATGTAGTATTTGTCCGTTTGGAACTTTCTGTGCGCCACGTCGATTGTAAGACCTCTTTCTCTCTCTTCCTTCAACCTATCCATTACCCATGCAAACTCAAAAGTCGCCTTTCCCTTCTCCTGCGCCTCTTTTCTATATTTCTCTATGATGTGCTCTGGAATCTCTCCAACCTCGTATAGGAGTCTTCCAATTGTTGTGCTCTTTCCGTGATCTACGTGCCCTATAAAGGCGACGTTGATGTGCTCCTTTTCCTTAGGCATACCCATCACCTACCTTTTTGATAAACACAACTTCGAGGAGTGCATATAAAGCTTTCACATCTATATGAACATCTTCGCAATGCGGAGGGATTCGAGAACACTTTCCTTTCCGTTTCCTTCAACTACGTCTTCGTGCCCTGGATACAGGTTTTCCACGTCAAGCTTCGACAAAAGCTCTATAGATTCCAAAAGTTTCTTAGGATCTCCTCCGGGTAAATCGTATCTCCCAAAGCTACCGTACGCAAATACCGTATCACCGCTGAAAAGCCACTTCTTTTTTGGTTCGTATAGGCAAATGCTTCCCGGTGAATGTCCCGGGGTGTGAATTACCTCGAGCCTCGTTTCACCGAGTTCGAAGGTTTCACCACCCTTTAGAACTATGTCTGGGTCGAAGAGCTTAAATCTAAATCCAAAGATCGAAGCAAAGCTCTGTAGTTTCATGAGCCTGATCTCTTCTTCGTGGATCGCTATCTTTGCGATTCCCTTGAAAAATCCCGCCGCTGATGCGTGGTCGTAGTGGGAATGGGTTAAGAACACGTAGTCCAACTCTTTTGGTTCAACGTATCTTTTCACAGCACGAAAGATGAACTCCGCGTCTCCACCAACGTCTATCAGTGCTTTTCTCTCGTCTATTATTAGATAGCAGTTCGCAGCCAAAGGTGGAGCTACAATTCTTATTAATCTCATAAAAGCTCCATCTCTTCAATTTCAACGCTTTCTACGCCTTTTATCTTCCCAATTTCCTCTACGAATTTGTCCACGACCCCTTCTGTGTCAGGCATCACTGCGAGAACGTTCAGGGATTTTAGACCAAAGGCGATTGGTTTTATCGCAAAATCTCTGATTTCAACGTTCGGAAAATTCAGCTTTAAAACGCAGTCCTTGATTTCGTTCAGGTTTAGATCTACATCCGACGGCATGATCCTTATCTTTACAAAAACTTTCCCCATTTCACCACCTCACGGTCCTACGAAACCGCAGGAGCAACGATACTTGTTTGAAAGCCTCCTACACTTTTTACATCGGTATATTTCTTCTCCACATTCTGGGCATGGAAAGGAAACGTATTCTGTGCCCACAAGCACCGCTCCACAGCTTATACATCTCGCAATCATCATTCAATCACCTCTCACGAGCGTTCCCCTTGCTCTCCCTCTCAATATATAATTTTTTAGCTCTTCAGCCGAGCAAATGAAGACCTCGATGCGACGTTCTTTGAGCAAATTTGGTGAGTATTTGTCCAGAACTCCGAGAGCTTCTTTGGCAGTTGTGTGCTCTAATAGCTCATCGCCTCTCGAAACACCTCCAACTGCTGTGACCTTTAAAACCCTCTTTTCTCCGAGCTTTAAAGCTATCCAAATCGCAATCGAATCCGATGTCACCTCCCAGGAATGTGGGAGCTCGTCAAACCTTTTTATCAGACTATAAGGCAGGACTATGAACTTTCCTTTTCTCTTCAGATCTTCAAAGCTCTCTGGCTCGATTACTGCGAAACCAAATTTCTCCGCTGTTTTCATCATGTAGTAGCCGTATAGGTTCATTCCAAGAATCGCCATCCAGTGCGAAAGCTCGTCGTTCAACTTCAGATTTTCGACGAAATCTGCGAATATCCAGCCTCCTGGAATTATTTTTACATCTTCGAGTTCTGAAAGCGCTTCAAAAACAATTTCAAGCTTCTCAGCCACGCTACCGCCAACTTTAACGATCATAGTTTCTTCAGCTCGTAAAACTCCCAGTATCTCCTAAGCTCGTATGTTCCAACGATCTCGTATCCCTTGAGGCAGTTGTAGTCTCTTTTTGCTGCAAAGACGTAATCGTAACCCTGTGGACACTGGGTCGTGAAAACAACCTTTTCTCCCCTGAGCATCCAAGGCAAAGGCCAATAATGTCCATCTACTGCAAAGACTGCGACGCTTTGGTTTTGTTTGAGGAGCCCCCTTATTTTTTCAGCCATCTCAACAGCTCCGTTTTGCGTTTGGACGTATATCAAGGGTTGATCTACGTTGTTGTAATCGAAATACGTAACGTGGATCGAGACAAAAAGGGTTGCGACGAATCCAATTGCAAACGCGATCTTCGTCTCTCTTTTCTCGAAGAAGTCTTTTCTCATGAAAACCATTGCGAAGAAAGCAATAGGCGTTGCAAGATGAACCACGAGCCAAGAGGTTTTGTATACCATCGAATGGTAAAAAGCGAAAGCTATCACAACCCAGAGGATTGCGATCGTTTCTTTGAAATCAAAGCTCTTCTTCCTTGGAATAGAGGCTATTGCAATTGCAATCGGCAAGAATTCGTAGCGAAGCAAAATGTTTGCGAAGTAGTAAATTGGTTTCGCATGTGGTGAGCTAACGCCTTGAGAAAGCCAGTATGGTAGAGATTTTTCCACGAATCTGTCTATCCAATCTTTGCTGAACATCACTTCGATTCCCTTCCCATGGAT
>CALIUJ010000135.1 GCA_938048785.1 uncultured Archaeoglobaceae archaeon
AACGCCCGAGAACCTTAGCTCCGCGCTTTTGACTTTTTCGAGCAAAACTTGGGATATGTGGTAAGCTTCGATTCCGTAGTAGTTCTTCAGCGCATTGTAGCAATGCGGAGAAAGCGTTAAGATCTTCTTTACACCAAGAGATTCGAAAGTCTTCAAATTTTCCTCTTTCAACGTTTCAAAAAGACCCCTTTCGCCAATTGCCTTCACATCGTTGCCACAGCAAAGCTCTCTTTCGAGAACTGCGAAGTCGATCTTTGCCAGCTTGAGCAGTTCTATCGCCTTTTTCGCCACCTTTTCAATTCTTGGGTCGTAAACAGAGCATCCAAGGAAAAGAAGGAACTCGAACTCGCCTTTTTTTGCAATTTTCGCTTCAAAACTTGGTCTTTTGAGAACTCCAAATGGATTTGAAAACTTCTGAATGTTTTCGAGAAATCTCCTTAGCTCCTTTGGCAAGTCACCTTTTTCAACTACTTCAGCCCTTGCATCGTTTATCGCTTCAACGAGTTTTATTCCTCTTGGGCATCTTTCTTGGCAGATTAGACAATTCGTGCAATTCCAAAGCTCTGAATTCCAGAAGGATCGTTGGCTAAGGTAGCTCGCAACAGCCCTTCTTATGTTCATGTTGAACCTCATGCTGCAAGAAGACGAGCAAACGCCGCACTGGATGCATGTTGAGAGCATAAGATCACTTAGAGGAAAAAATTCCCCTCTTTTTCATCAGCCTTCTGCTTCCGCAGAACGGGCAGTATAGATTTGGTATGTGCAACGGCGCAGAATAGCTCGTGGTTCTTTTTACATCGAGATCAAACTCGGAACCGCATCTTGCGCAGTATATGTCGTCGATTCGGGTCATGAAAAAATTAAGAGGTTTCGACCTTAAATCTTTTTTCAATCGTGGAAACAAAAAAGAATGCTGCGAAGGAGATCAAGAGCACCCAGACTCCTATTGGTATTCCAAAAGTCGCCTTTGTGTAGTAAAGTAATATTGCGCTCGTGAATCCAGCTAAGAGCGTTGCAATTGCAGAGACATCTCCTCCTCTTTTCGAGTGAAAGACACCAAATATCAGCGGTAGTTGGCATAGAAGAATCGTTGAGCTCATAACTGCTAAGTCTACGACGTACGCAGGTCTTTGAATCGCAAAGAGTGCGATCGCGATGGTTATTGCAACGACAAAAGCTCTTCCTACGAGAACACTTCTCCTCTTTATCACGTCTCTCGAGAACATCGAAGCCAATGTTAGAACGATTGAGTTCGCAGTTGTTATCGCAGCAGCGAAGATGCTCAATGCTATAGCTACGCTGAGCTCTTTTGGCATAATTTCCAGGAACTTTGGAGTAACGAGATCTCGATCTGTGATTTTGGGGAAATTACCGAGTTCTGTTAAAAGCCTGAGTTGAAGCCCGAGAAACGTGACGAGCACCGTGTAAATTAATCCAAAGAGCCCAAAGAGGATCACCATCCTCTTAAGGCTCGCCTCATCCCTGGGGACGAATATTCTTTGGACGACTTGCGGATTTGTTAGGGCGAAGAAGAACCATGGAAGCGTATAGGCGATGAAAACTTCAATTCTCCAGAAGCTGTTTGGCACGTATAGAAGATCTCCTAGCTTAGAAAAATCTGAGCTTGGTAGCAACGTCGTCGCAAATAAAACTGCGCTTATTGCCATGAGGAGCATGAAAACTCCGAAGATAGCATCAGTCCAGGCTACGCTCCTCATCCCACCGAGAAAAGCCCAGAAAGCAATAACGAACGTGGAAATAGCGATTCCAGTTTCAAAGCCGATTTCTTTGCTCAAAAGCAGCGATATGCTTATTATCTGCAGTGATGTGTATGGAATTAGGGCGATCGCAATTAAAACTGGAAGGATTTTTGCGCTTAAATCTCCGTATCTAATTTTCAGCAAGTCTCCTGGAGTTACCAAGCCCTTTTCTTTCCCCAATTTCCAGATCTTTGGTGCGTAATACGAAAGAAGCATGATCGTTCCAACGAGGTAAAAAAGCTCGAAACCGAGGGCACCAACGCCAGAAGAATAGCTGAGACCAACGAGTCCTACCATCATAAAAGCTGAGTAAGTTGTTGCAGCGTATGTCAGCGCTGAAACTACACCTCCAAGCTTTCTGCCAGCGATGTAGTATTCTTCTTCGGATACAACTCTTCTCATCGCATAAATCGCTATAAGCGTTCCCAAGATTAGATAGAGAACAAGGGCGTAGATGAGCATTTTACCACCTCTTCAAAGCCACGTAGATTAGATACAAGGCAGATACCAACGTCCAGTATAGGTAAGTGGTCAAATCCGTGCTTTTTATAGCAATAAACGGCACGCACATTGCCAATAGGATTATCAAAGCCTCAAATCCCCTCATCGAACAATCGTTCGATAATTGATTTATAAGCTTTTCGCTTGGAAAAATCTTTTTTACTCTTTGGAAACGTTCTCTTATGAAGTTCGAAGTAGTCAGCGTCGAAGTTCCGAAGGATTGCAACGTGATACTCGGGATGGCCCATTTTATAAAAACTGTGGAAGACCTCTACGAAGCGCTCGTAAATTCTGTTCCAGGAATTAGATTTGGTCTTGCGTTCTGCGAAGCTTCTGGCAAATGTCTCGTGAGACACGAGGGAAACGATCCAGAGCTGAGGGAGCTCGCAGCTAAGAAAGCTTTCGAGATTGGATGTGGGCATAGCTTCATAATCTTTATAAAGAACGCTTACCCTATAAACGTCCTCGGTAAAATAAAAGACGTTCCAGAGGTTTGCAGAATTTTTGCAGCAACTGCGAATCCACTCCAAGTGGTAATAGTGGAGACTGAGCAAGGTAGAGGAATTTTAGGGGTTGTGGATGGTTTTAAGAGCAAAGGAATAGAGGGAGAGGAGGAAATAAGGGAAAGGAAGGAGTTCTTGAGGAAGATAGGTTATAAGCTTTAACCCCTATTTTTGCGCAAAGTCTATAACCAAGTTGTTCAACATAGTTTTGTGAAGATCGCGCTGATACTGCTAATCTTGGCAATTTCAACTGCGAGCTCTGCAGAAGTGGTCTTGGTCAAGATAAGGGGCGAGATAACGGAGGGAACTTTCATAGAGATTGCAAACGCTTATGAAGTCGCAAAGAAGGAGAAAGTCGACATTATTCTTGTTGAACTCGACACTCCAGGTGGGCTATTTTCATCTACGCAAAAGATAGTCGAGATCTTCATGCGAAGCGAGATACCAATTGTTGCATACGTTGGACAAGGTTCGATTTGCGCTTCAGCTGGAACAGTTATCTTGCTTTCCGCGCATATAACTGCTTTAGCCAATGGAACCGCGATAGGTGCAGCAACCCCTGTTGGAATGACCCCGGGGACTGAGAACAAGACGATAAACTACATATCTGCTTA
>CALIUJ010000136.1 GCA_938048785.1 uncultured Archaeoglobaceae archaeon
CTCGTTAAGCTTTTCTGCGCTTATGCTGACAACTTCAACCTCTGCAACTTCTCTGATCTTCTCAGCAAGTTCTTCCCTTCTTCTATGACTCAGCTTTTTTGAATCTCGAACGCCCAAGTTGCGCAGATATTCCTCGCAATCACAAGCAACACCCGCAACGACTAAGGGTCCAATTACGCAACCTTTTCCAGCTTCGTCGATTCCAGCTTTCATAGATCTATCTTAAGACCTTTGATCGGCAATCTTCCCTTTTTCATCTTTTTCATAACACTCTTAATCGTTTCATAATATTTGAGCAGTTCTCTGACTTCTTGCTGAGATGTCCCACTTCCGATTGCAATTCTCCGAATTCTCGAGCCATCGATGATCTTCGGATTAAGAAGCTCCTCTTCTGTCATTGAGTCCATTATAACCTTGAACCTCTTCATCTTCTCTTGGGTCATCTCTGCCATGTCGTCGCTGACCTTCAATCCAAGCATTGGGATCATTTCAAGAACCTTTCTAAGCGGACCTAGTTTGTTCATCGCTTCAATCTGCTTATAGATGTCCTTCAAAGTGAAGCTTCCTTTTATAAAGGCTTCCGCGTCGATTTCCTCTTCCTTAGCAACTCTTTCCACCTTCTCCATCAAAGACCTGATGTCCCCCATTCCAAGAAGTCTTGAAATGAAGCTTTGAGGATCGAACTTCTCGAAATCCTCGACCTTCTCACCAGCACCGATGAACGCTATGGGAATCCCTATTTCTCTCGCAGCTGAAAGTGCTCCACCGCCTTTCGCAGTTCCGTCGAACTTCGTTATAATTATTCCATTTATGCCGATCGCCTCATGGAAAGCTCTTGCTTGTTTACTTGCAAGCTGTCCGATCGCAGCATCTAAGACGAGAAACTTGTAATCTGGATTCGCAACCTTTGCTATCTCGATCATCTCGTCTATAAGCTCTTTCTCGAGCGCATGTCTTCCCGCGGTGTCTATGACGATCAAGTCTTCCTTTGCGCTTTTAAGTGCCCTCTCCACGATCTCCACAGCGCTTATACCTTTGTAGCCATAGAATGCTATGTTGTTCGCATCCGCCAACTGCTTCAACTGCTCAAAAGCAGCTGGACGATAAGTATCCGCAGCGATAACAGCGGATTTTAAGCCACGATCCTTAAAGAATTTTGCAATCTTCACCGCAGTAGTTGTTTTTCCGCTTCCTTGCAAACCAACGAGCATAATCCTCGCTTTCTTAAGCGGGATTTCTATTCCCTCACCGACACCTTTCAAAAGTTCTTCATAAACGATTTTAAGCACGTGTTCTCTTGCACCAAAATACTCTGGAACTTCTTCACTCAACGCGCGCTTCTTTATCGCCTCGCTTATCTCCTTGACTTGTTTTATGTTCACATCTGCTTTTATCAAAGCCCTCTGGATGTCTTTAACCATATCTTCAACGAACTTTTTGTCTATACTCGTAGAGCCGAGAATTTTCTTAGCCACTTCTTTCAAAGCTTCCAACGCCATTGAAAACAATACACGTGGGATTTAAAAATAGTTGCTCAAGGGGGCAGAAAAATATTTTTAGGCTTTCGCGCCACTAAGGGGCATGTTTCCGATAAACGCGAAACAGATGAAAAAGATGATGAAGCAAATGGGCATTGAGATGGAGGAGATCGAGGCAAAGGAGGTAATAATAAAAACAAGCACTGAGGAACTCATTTTCAAAAATCCAAGCGTTACAAAGATTTCTGCAAAAGGTGTCGAAAGTTTCCAGGTCGTTGGTAACTACGAAATCCTAAGAATTGCTCCACAGATAAGCGACGAAGATGTGAAGCTCGTGATGGAGCAAGCAAAGGTCGACGAAGAGACTGCGAGAAAAGCTTTGATCGAGGCAAACGGAGACATCGCTGAAGCTATAATGAAGTTGCAAAAATGAAGCCGCCGATAGTTCTCTCAAGAGGAAAACTGAGCTACTTAGTCGAGAAATTTGAAGGAGAGTTGCACACACATCATGGGGTAATCAAGCTCGAGGAATTGAAGGGAAAGTCTTTTGGAGATACCATAGCAACTCACCTGGGAGTAGAGTTCAAAATAATCCCATTCAAACTTGCAGAGTTTTTCAAACACTTCAAGAGGGGCGCTACACCATTGATGCCAAAGGATATCGGCGCCATAATTGCCCTCACATCTCTTTCGCCGGATTCGATGATCTTCGATGCTGGAACTGGCAGCGGGATGTTGGCTGCGTATTTGGCTTACTTCAACAAATTTGGAGAAGTTTTGACTGTGGAGAAGAGAAAAGATTTTGCAATGATTGCAAAACGCAATTTTAAGATTGCTGGGCTTAAGAACATTCATCAAGTCATCGGAGATGCTTTGTTCGTCGCAGATGGTTTGAAAAAAGAGTTCGACTTAGTTGTTCTCGACATGAAAGACGACGTCGCTTTCATACCAAAGGCAAAAAAGATGCTACGCGTTGGCGGATACATAGCGATCTACAACCCTTACATAGAATCCGCAAGAAACGTCTACGAAGAGCTCAGAAAAAACGACTTCAGAGAACTCGAAGCATTTGAGATACTAAAGATAGACCTCGACATAAAGAGAGTGGGAACCAGAACTTCGACCACAACTTGGCACACGGGTTACATAGTCATCGGAAGAAAGTATTAGAGAAGCGGAACTCTCGAGAAGTCCTCGATTTCCAAAGATTTTCTCCAAACCACTTTGCAATCGCAATCAAGATCGAGGACAGACTTGTCCTGAGTTAAAGAAAAGAGTTTGAGAGAACTTACAACTTCTCTATCGCATTTTCCACAGTTGTGCGGTCCGCGGATTTTCCCGCCTGCAACTGGATCGCAAATTATTTCCACATCACTTTCAATTCTCTTTATCGCCTCGATCGCACTCCAAAGCCAAGGTGGACGATATAGCCTCCTTTCCCAAAGCTTTTCAACGATCGTGCCCTTCTGAACGTTCGTAAGATTTATCGAGATCACGTCTACAAGCTTTGAAACCATATTAGCGGAGTTCACGACGTCTAAGATCGCTTCTCTCTCTGAGAGAAAAGGAGGTTTAAGGAGGAGATAGCACTTAACTCTAAAACCAAAGGCTTTGATTTTTTCCACAGCAAATTTGAAGTCCGAGAAAGAAAAGCCCTTGTTTATACACCCTTCTCTTATAAAGTCGTCTGCAGTTTCAAGTCCAATGCCGACTTCAAGCTCGAGAGCCTCGAAATCTTTGAGCTTTTCCTCACTCACGAATTCCGGACGAGATTCCACTATTATCTTCTTCACCCCCGCTTCCAAGGCTCTTTCAACTATATACTGCCTCAAATCTCTCGAAATCTCGTTCTCATCGAAAAAACTACCGGATGTGAAGATCTTGAGCAGTTTTGTGTCAATCTTCGCAAATATCTGATCTACTTGCTCCCTCAAAATTTCTTCACTTACGTTTCTCGACTCAAGCCAATAACTGCACATCGTGCATTTTCGCCAAGCACAACCCTTGGTTGTGATAATCGCAGTTAAACAGCGTTCTTCTCTTCCCTTGTATCTCTCGAGTTCTTTCCAAATCTTAACCATATACCTTTGCCCTATACCTTTCGCCCATGTAAAGCCCCGCAACAAGCCCAGTTAGGTGAGCGATGTATGCAACACCGCTGTATACAAGATGTGAAGCGCTTAGTAGGAGCATTCCAAAGTCGTAAACAGCGAAAAAAAGAATTGCCAAGCGAATGTTTATCGGAAAAGGAATCGGAAATATCAATATCTTCATCCGTGGTGCAATCATCGCCAAACAACCCATCACACCAAAGATAGCTCCCGAAGCTCCAAGGGCTGGGATAAAGCTATCCATCGCATAAGCGTAGGCAATGTAACCAAAGTTACCAGCAAGACCGGAAGTTAAGAAGACTTTCAAGTATCCTTTCTCCCCAAGCAATCTCTCGAGCTCTCCACCAAAGAAGAGAAGGACGAAGGAGTTTATGAAGAAGTGCCAAAGCTCAACGTGTAGAAAAATGCTCGTGACCAACTGCCATGGCATTTCGAGGAAGTGCACAGGACTTAAAGCCAAGAAGTAAATAGATTGTCTTGGGAATAGGATTGCAACGATAAAGAGAACTAAGCAAATGAAAAGAACTGCATTGTTTGCTCCGTATGGAAAAATCCTCCTTTTGCGTGAAAGATCGAACTCCACAAAAAAAGAATGGGAAGAGATTAAAAAGGTTTCTACAGCTTGTACTTCGACTGGAACTTCTTAACAA
>CALIUJ010000137.1 GCA_938048785.1 uncultured Archaeoglobaceae archaeon
CCTCCAAATAGGATTATCAGCTCCTTACCGCTGAACTCAGGGAAGAATTCAAAAAATCTCTCACTCTTCTCCTTTATCTTATCTACTTCTTTTTCATTTGGAGATGAACTAACCTCTATCATAAAAATCTTATCATCACAGCCAGCTATAGCATCAATTTCATAGCTCTCTCCATCCTTCTTCCTGAAGAGCCTCTGGCCTTCCAGGGTGACCTCACAATTAAAATATTTACTAAGGGTTGGCCTTATAGCAGGTGCTATCAAGTCCTCAAGGATAGTCCCCATCTTCTTTGCAAGGTTACTCCATTCCTTTCTCCACTTCTTCCATTCCTCATCCTGCTGTTTTCTGTAGTTGTCCATCTCTTCTCTCCACTTCTTCCATTCCTCGTCCTGCTGTTTTCTGTAGTTGCTCATCTCTTCCTTGAATGCCCGCAGCTCTGCCTCTGTGCGCATCTGAGAGTTGTAAAGCTTGCTGAACTCTATGCCCACAGTCTTTATAAATTCTTCAAGTGCCTCCTCAAGCCTTGATACCCTTTCCTTTACCTCTACCACAAAGACCTCCGATGTAGTTTATTATACCACTTCTTACCCCTTTCTATAAAGGCGTACAAACACCCTCAGTCGTTTCCAGTGCCTACATTTACAAAGTAATCCAAAGAGAATATATGAATTCCTTGGATAAAAAGGAGTGCTTTCATTCTGCGGTGGGGGAATGGCTTCAAGCATCCTTGTTGTGCCAAGGGCTGTTATATCTCCTGTGTACTCTGGCATTTCAAAGCTAACTCTTACATGGCTTTGGGCTCCAAGGTGATATATTTCATCGGGTTGAATGTTGTATATAAGATGGGTAAGCTGGCCTGCATCCGACAAGTCACCATAATGAAGAAAAAGCCTTGCTCTAGGTGTATGGGGATCTACATAAATATGGTCTATCCTTTGTGTATTAAAAGTGCTTGCTCGGCGTATAAGACCATGAACCTCATAGCCCTTTGAAAGCAAAAACTCCGCAAGGTAGGAACCATCTTGACCAGTTATCCCAGTAATTAAAGCCCTTTTATTTATTCCCATCTATCCTCCTCTCAATACTCTTTACCCTTCATAGTTTTAATTCTAAAGGTATACCTTTTGCCTACTGATGACTTCTTTGTATTACTCCAAAAATTTTTTATCTTTCTTCTCTGTGGGGCATTCAAGCTGGGGTATCTGGCTAAAACCATTAAACTTCAAAGATGCCCTCACCCTTTTTATTAACTCTTTCCTTGTAATATTGCCATTTTTATCCCTCAGATGCTTGCAGAAATAATATGTGAATGCACCATTGTAACTGCCATTTATATATGCATCAGCAGAGGTCTGATTGTCTTTACAGGCAGAAAACAGTACATGATTAAGTGGATTGCTCCCCTTCAATAGAGGCCTCACCTTTATATCATCATCAGCCCTGCATGCTATGTCAATAGGTGGGGGTAGAAATCTTATATATTAAATGAAAGTTCAGGAGGAAGTCCCTTGATAGCTACCATCTCCCTTGTGCCTGTTCCTGAATGACAGCAGTCAAGTAAAATCTCAAGCCTTATACCCTTTGCGATATTCTTAAATATCTTGCTCAGGTCATCATCGCTAATAAAGTTCCCATCCCAATCCATATCATGGGGGCATAGGATCTCATCCATCCTGTCTTTGAGTTCATCTCCGTCTCTGTCAACTATCTGGGAACCATGTCCTGAATAATGAAATAAAAGACAATCTCCTTCCTTTGCATTGTCTACAAGCCAGTGAAGTCGTGAGATAATATTCTTCTTCGTTGCCCTCTCATCTACAATTACCCTTATATCCTTTACTGTAAAGCCAAAATACTTCAAAAGTATATCCCTTACATTCGTAACATCATTAACACAGCCGTTTAAATCTGCCCCTGGAATCCTGTATTTATTAATTCCAACAAGTAATGCCTTCTTTGCCATATAAGCTTCTCAGATGCTATGTAAATACTCCCTCAGGGCTACCATTCAAAACTCTGAATCACTATTATACCCATTTGCTGAGCAGATTGTAATATCCTGTTTGTGGCAAAATGTGTAACTAGTACTTTCACTACCTCTTTGTCCCTGTATTGCTCTTTTACCACCTTCACCTTCTCCTCAAGTTCATCAAAGACCTCCATCCTCTCAAGCCTTGTCTTTGCCTCACCAACCACTACCACATCTACTCCGTTTCTTTTGCCAAAACCAAGTATGTTTATCTCCACACCTTCTAACTCTCTCCTTATTAACCTTTCGCTGAGTTCTATTCCATATCTCTCCTTAAGTGCCTTTGGCAGCATCCTAAAGGCCTCGTTTTCAAAGGCATAGCCAAAGCTCCTTGCAAGCCCACCAACCTCTCCTCTAAGGTTATTAAGCCCTATTGCCAGCTTTCTTATCTCTTCCTCTGTCCTCTTCTGAGCCTCAGCAAGTTCTTCCACAGCCTTTTCAAGTCTACCTATCCTTTCTTCGCTTTTCTTCTGAGCCTCAGCAAGTTCCTCTACAGCCTTTTCAAGTCTACCTATCCTCTCTTCGCTTTTCTTCTGTGCTTCAACAAGTTCTTCCACAGCCTTTTCAAGTCTACCTATCCTCTCTTCGCTTTTCTTCTGAGCCTCAGCAAGTTCCCTGACTATTGCCTTTAGCTCAGAAAAATCCTCCTTTGTTACATGAGCCTCTCTTATCCGCTCATCCACTATCTTGGCAATCTCCTTCTTGATTGTCTGCGTTATTCTAAACTCTCTTTGCCTTGATGCCTGCATTCTCCACTCCTATGTTTCTCAAAATATTCCAATACTTTCTGTATTTCTTTTCTCATGTATCATTAAAATTATACCATAAATGGAGGGCTTTTTCTATTTTAGGTCTCTTGTTTTCTACTCTACCAAAGTTTTTTTAAACAGCCCTACAGAGACATTAGGACCTTTTTACCTCTTCAAAATTCAGTATGTCCATATATTCCCACTCCCTCCACCCCATTACATATATCCCCAAACGGCTTGCATAGTTGATGACATTATCAGGAAAGGTTATGCCTCCAAATAGGATTATCAGCTCCT
>CALIUJ010000138.1 GCA_938048785.1 uncultured Archaeoglobaceae archaeon
GAGAACAAATTCGCTGAAAAATACTTCTTTTCAAATCAGTGGATTTTGATGAGCAAAGATTTATCTACAAGAAAATAATTTAGTCTATGCGACCTATCGGCGTCGTTCTTCTCGTGATCTTCCTGATTCTCGAAGGATTTGTGAGCATACTTCTCGGAGCTGGCATGATACTGGCAAAAGAGGACTTCTATGCTGTGATGAAGGAGGAGTTCGGAAAGATTATCGGGGAACTTAACGTAACACATATCATCGACTATGAAGAGGTTTTTGAAATCGTTTATGAGGCAACATCCTTTGCAACGATATTTATCGGAATAATTTATATAATAGTCGCAGTTGGTGTTTTCGCGCTTAAAAATTGGGCGAGGAGTCTTGCGATGCTCCTTCTTGTGTTTCAATTTGCCTATTCCCTAATCACGATTTACGTCGACCCCTCTTCCATCGTTGTCTTGGTGATTTCGATCGGCTTTCTGTGGTATTTGCTCCGAAAAGATGTGAAGGAGATGTTTTCAAGAAAAAAGACAACGATCGAGGAGAGAATTTTAGGAAAAAGAATTTGAAATCAGATCATTTTCTCCTTGACAAGCAACTCCCCGTTTAAAATGCTCGCCCCCGCAGCTCCGCGAATTGTATTGTGACCAAGGACCATATACTTTATGCCCCACGCATCCCTCCTTACCCTACCCACGACCACGCTCATTCCCTTTCCAGCGTCTCTGTCAAGTCTTGGTTGCGGGCGGTCGAGTTCTTCTCTTATCACTATCACTTCCTTTGGCGAGCTTGGGAGATCGAGGGGCTTCAGGGACCTAAACTTTTCTTTGACATCCTCAACGCTCACGTCTTTTTCGAATTCCACCCATACCGCTTCGAGATGCCCGTCGAGGACTGGAACTCTGTGGCAAGATGCAGAAAGCTTAAACTTGGCGAACTCGATTTTATCACCAACAAACTTTCCAAGTATTTTCAAAGGCTCGCTCTCGCATTTCTCCTCCTCGCCCTTTATGAATGGAATCACGTTGTCTGTTATCGCGAGCGATGGAACCCCAGGATAGCCTGCGCCACTTAGCGCTTGCATTGAAGCGATTCTAACGCTTTTTATACCAAACTCCATCAATGGTTTCAGCGTTATTGTAAACATCGTGCTCGTGCAGTTTGGGTTTGTTATAATAAACCCGTCCCAACCCCTTTTTCGCTTTTGAACCTCTATTAGTGCAATGTGATCCGGGTTCACCTCTGGAATGACGAGCGGGACATCTTCGTGCATCCTAAATGCAGATGCGTTGCTTGAGACCGCGAAGCCAGCTTCGGCAAACTTTGGTTCTACCTCTCTTGCAATCTCCGCAGGCAAAGCTGAGAAAACCAAGTCCGCATCAATCTGCTTCGGATCAAGTGGAGCCATTTCGATATCCTTTGCATAGTTTGGAATGTTCTGCGAGACGATCCACTCGACTTCGCTTCCGTATTTCTTCCCTATCCTTCTCTCAGACGCAGCTAAGGTTGTGACCCTAAACCAAGGATGTCCTTCTAACAGTTGAACGAATTTTTGTCCAACCATTCCAGTTGCTCCAAGAACGC
The DNA here is from genome assembly GCA_938048785.1 of uncultured Archaeoglobaceae archaeon. Classification (GTDB taxonomy): domain Archaea; phylum Halobacteriota; class Archaeoglobi; order Archaeoglobales; family Archaeoglobaceae; genus WYZ-LMO2. The sequence goes on from CALIUJ010000138.1 coordinate 1,576, forward strand.
AGACCTTGTAGTGCATAAGCGCAGTTAACGCATTGATTAAAAATCTGTCGAGACGTCGGAGGGTTGTAAGCCACGTAGTCTTTGTTAGACATACCCCTCTTTCATCTTAGCAAGCCTTGATTAAGATCAGCGCAAACATAAGCAGACTTTTCATTGTAAAGAGCTCTTGCCTTGATTACCTGCAAAAATAGGGTTTTGGTAGGAACCGCATTTTCTAATGTCCTGTTGTTATGAGTCCGCTTGCTGCGAGCAGGAGAACTACGATCTCGATTAGGGTTATTGTTAAATAAACCCAGTCCTTTTTCACCGCGAACACTGGCAGTATTGCGATGTAGCAGACTATCGTGAGAAAAGCGAGAATCGCCAAGAGAAGCAGATTTAGATAGTCCGCATAACCAATAAGCCCAACCCATTCCCAACCCTTTGGAACTCCAGTTTCTTCGACGAAGGTGTGATGGTTCTTTCCCCACAACTCCACTACTTTTTCGAAATCCACGTAATGAGGCAACACTCCAGAGATGTAAACTGCGAACACAATTGCCATGGCTAGGATGGAGATCTTGCTACCGTAGCTTAGGATTTTTCCATAGATTATTTGTTCTTTTGGCACCTCGATCTTCATACCTCACACCCAGATGCCGAGACCCTTCAAAAGGCTCCTTATTCCAGCAAAAGCAAGGATCGCGATGACTATAACCCTTACTACCCTTGGATTCGCTTTGACGAGCAACCTAACTCCAACGAAACTACCAAGCATGATCCCAAGGACTGAGGGAATTGTTATCAGTGGTAGAACGCTACCTGAGTTCAAGTAGACGAACGCCGCCGATGTGTCGGTTATGGAAAGTAAAAACTTGCTCGTGCCAGCGGCGATTTTGAGTGGGCACCCCATTACCAAGTTTAAAACTGGAACGTTTGCCCAACCTGCGCCGAGACCAAACATACCCGCTATTATGCCTATCAGAACGAAGAGGAAGATCGATGGTAGAGTTCTGTGAACTTTCCATTCGACAGCTTTGTTGGACGACTCTTCGTAGTAGATTCCATAAATTCCGAGGATCTGTGAGATCTTGTCTGGCTTCGTGACCTCTGGGAATTCCGAGCGTTTCGATTTTATCATAATTATTGTAATAATTAAAATTGCGATACCGAGGAGGGTCTGGATTATCCACGTCGGTAAAGCGAGTCCAATCAAAGCGCCTATTATCGAGCTTGTAGATGCAACCAACGCCAAAGGCATCGCCAAACGCAAGTTTGCGAGTCCACGCATTAAAAGCCCAGGAGCTGCAGCTAAGGATCCAGTTAAAGCAACGAAAAGTCCTGCCCCTCTTACAAAATCGAGGTGGAACGGGAAAAAGCCTCCGACAATGGGCGTAAATAGAACAGCACCACCAACGCCACCCATTACTGCGAGTATTCCTAAGAAGAACGTAAAAACGAAGAGCATCAGCACCCAAATCCACCAAGCGTATTCAAGCATACATTTACTTATTTATGTTGTATATAAACTTTGCTAAAAAAAATGCATAATGAAATTTCATTTTTAATACTAACTCTTACTAACTCTTATTAACTCTTATTGCAACGATGCAAAAGAGCTCGAGACTTTCGATTTTTATACCCTTTTCAGTAGGAGTTTTCTCAACCCCTCGCTGAATTCCACCTCGACGCCAATAGACTTGAATAAACCCTCTAAAAATTTTTTGACTAATTTAAGCTCGTTTCTCGTGGTTAGAACGGCGCCATAAACTCCTTCAGATATGGTCTTTACCTTAAACCAGTTCGTCACCTCTAAAAGCTTTAGAATACTACGCAAGTCTTTTAAACCCATCTCCTTGAACTGTAAACCATGTTCAAAACCAACTTTTTCCACCATTTCCCAAAAATCATCCTTAGCTTTCTCGTTTATTTCATCCACGATCGCACTCCATAGCCCAATGTCTATTACCACGTATTCTCGGCTGGAGATCAAATCGAGAAACCTTCTGAGATTTGGAATGGTCTCTCTCAAACTCAGATCGTAGTAGGTAGATATAGCAGCTCGAACAACTTCGGAAAGACTTCTACCATCTTTTTTTGCGAGCTCTTCAAGTTTTACGATTGTATCGTCATCAAGTGAAATCGTGAGTCTTTTCATCTTTCCTACTTCCATAAAATAAAAATGGGCTTGTGAATTAAAAATCTTTCGTTAAATCATGATTTTTTAGTATATTATTATTAATAAACTCGGAAAAATATAAATACTGCTTGCTTCATACTTACCATTATAGAGTAAAGAGGTGTAAATATATGATCCGAAAAATGCGAAAGGCATACGACCTCATGTTAGAGGGTGCGCAAGCTTATGCGAAATGGGATTACGAAACATCGATGCGCATAATCAAAGACAGGCGCAGATACGCGATTATAATCCTTCTGGCTCTGTTGCCAATCGTTCTTTTAACCGCTTCTGCAGAAGCGCTTCCAAAAACCTTGGGAGGGAAGGAAGCTTATGCGCCCGTCCACTCAACATTCGAAATGCTCGCGATGAGCATCTTCATAGGATTCATCGCCGGACTCGTAACCGGTTGTATCGGTGTCGGTGGTGGCTTCATAATCACACCCGCGTTGATGAGCGTTGGGGTCAAGGGTATATTGGCAGTTGGAACTGATCAATTTCACATCTTTACAAAGAGCATAATGGGGACCGTTGTGCACAAGAAGCTTGGGAACGTTTGTGTAACTTTGGCTTTAGCCTTCGTGGTTGGCACGGTAACTGGTGCAACGGTAGGTGGGACGATAAACAGGGCGATTTACTACTCTAACCCAATACTGAGCGACATATTCATAAACATCATTTACGTTCTCATACTCGGATTTCTCGGATTCTTTGCGCTTACCGACTACTTGAGGCTTAGGAAAAGAGTTGCGAGCTTTGATGGTGGGAAAATTGAGACACAACTGAATGGTGGAAGTGAAACTGCGGTTGGAATGACAAAGCTTGCGTCTAAGGTTCAGTCTATAAACCTCCCACCGATGATAACTTTTGACCATGACTTGGGTGGTAGAAGGGTATCTGCATGGTTCGTAGTATTCTTTGGTTTCATAGTTGGTCTGGTCTCAGCAATTATGGGCGTCGGAGGCGGCTTCCTGACTTTCCCAATTTTCATATACGTCCTCGGAGTCTCTTCGTTCACGACAGTTGGAACCGACATATTTCAGATCATAATAACCACTGGTTATTCTTCAATAGTCCAATACGCAATCTACGGCTTCGTTTTCTACACACTTGCAATGGGCTTGCTGTTGGGATCGCTCATCGGAATTCAAATAGGCTCTCTTGTTACCAAGGTCGTTAAGGGAATGCACATCCGAGGATTCTACGCAACCGTAATCCTCGCAGGATTCGTGAACCGCTTGTTCGCATTGCCGACGAAGCTAAACGCAATCGGTTGGATAAACATCGACAAGAACTTGGCATCTGCAATTGAATTCGTAGGACTGGTTGCATTCTTTGCCATCGTCATAGTTTTCGCAGGTTGGGTGCTCACGAAGTTCGTGACGAATCTTCCTGAACTCAAGGAGGGGGTGAGATATGGGTAAAAAAGAGCTTGGAATAGGAATTCTGCTTACGCTGAGTTTTTTAGCTGTGCTTGGGTTCATGGTAACCCCCTCGTTTGATGGAAAGAACTTCATCGCATACGCAGACGAGCACTTCGATGCTTACGCAAAGCACTCATCTTACTTCATTCCCGAGATAAAAGCAGAGGTTGAAAAGTTCAACTCAAAGATCGCGTTTGAGATCGACATGAAGAGCGAGGAAAGCGCGAAGAAGACAGCGATGCTTTACGCAGACTTCGCGGAACAGAAAGGTTCGAGGGTAGTCTTGAATGGTGAACTCGGTAAGATCCTGTTCTTAGCCTTGAACGATGCGGACAGAGGTTATCAAAACGACGAGCAGTACTTTAGGGAGAAATATGGAATATCTGCGAGAGAAGCGCTTTATCTCTGGCACACTTCGCTTAGCTCGGTAGCGAAAAAGCTCGAACAAGAACAAAGGTTTGAAGAGAGCCTGTTCATAAAGATACAGATCTTAATGAGAGCTATTGAGCCAGCTTACAACTTCTACGGTTTAGAAGCAAAGCCTATTGACGTCATGGGTGGAGCTTTGCTGATTTTCTACGTGATATACACGCTTTGGTGGGGCTTTGCGATATACTTCATCTTCGAAGGTATGGGGATTAAGGTTAAGAAGGCTAAAAGTAAGAAGGAAGTATGAAGGAGTTTGTTTGGAAAGTTCTGTTGGTAGTTGATGACAGCAAATCGTCAGAAAAAGCGACGGAGTGCGCGATAGATCTTCATCTATCTGGTTTGAAATCAAAAATCTATGTGTTCTATATAAAAGACGAGGAACCAGTGGTGTTCCCTTCAGAGACTTTGGAGAGAAAGAGATACGCCCCAATGATCGCAAAGGCTGAGAAAAAGATAATTGAAACTACAGAAAAGCTGAAAAAAGTGGGAATTGAGTACGAAGTTCTTGGCTACCACATAGGGATTGGAGACGAGGAAATCAAGAGAATCGAAGAGACTTTCAAACCAGACCTCATAATCTACGGGGCTGAGAAGAAAAGCGGTTTTAGGAAGGTCATACAGGGAAAGTGCGATGAGGGAATAATCTTTGAAACCATCGCTCCCGTGATAGTCGTAAAGTCAAAGTATACCCCGAAGATAAAAGAGCTTGTGAAAGAAGTTCCCTTGCTCGAAATAAGGGAGAAAGTCAGGTGAACGGATCTATTATTTTTACGATTTTATTTTTTAGATTTTCTTTACATAGCAAAGTTTAATTACTTTGGATATGAATAAAGAATATGATGGATGAGGAAACCGTAAACAACATGATTCAAAGGTAGTCCCGAAAGAGTTGAGCATACTTGGTAGATGGGAGTTCATAATTGCTGATGAGGACAAGAAGCCGTCGAGAGGTAGTTTCTCGATTCTAAAGATAAAAGAAATACCCATTCCTCCTAATTCGATCGTAATTCTCCTGAACGTCTTAAAACACTATAATGCTGAAGTCGTAGACCTTCTAATTTCGGATAGGGGAAGCGAGATAAACGCTGCGGTCTTGTATTCGGAGACCGGTAAGGCAATAAAGAGGGGAGAGATATTGGGGGTTGTTAAGATCTCCGACACGAGTCCAAAGGAAAGAAATAAGGCTGTTGAAATCTTCAAGGAGTTTAACAAAAAGCTTGCGGAACTTGAAAATGGAATGGGGAATAGTTTTATAAAATCTCAGTGGCCAATTTTGTAATATGTTCGAGAGAGTTCTATACCCGGTAGAGTTTACGGATGTCTCAATTACCTGTGCCCGTGCACTGAAGGAGCTTAAAAGGTATGGAGCCGAGGAAATAACTCTTTTCCATGCGATAGAATACGATTCAGCAAAACTCATCGAAGGAGGTATAGTGGATGTAGATAAGTTCATCTCAAACCTGAGGGAAAAGGCAAATAAAAAACTTGAAGAAGTCGTAAAAGATCTTTCGAGAGACTTTCGGAAAGTTTCGGTTAAAGTAACCGCCACGCTTGATCCAACTATAGAGATTGCAAAAATAGAGAACGACTTCGATTTACTTGTAATCCCATCTAGCAGCAGAAGCCAGTTGTTCTTGGGGAAAACAGCGGAAAAGGTGGTTAGGAGTTCGAAGATTCCGTGTCTTGTTTTAAAGTCGAGAGCTGATGCGGGAAAGAGTTATTACGAGTTCACCCTCAGAAATATGTTTGAAAAGCCAGTTTTTATCGTTGAAAAGACAGGTGGCGATTTTTTCAAGATCTTAGAAAAACTGAGGCATTTTGGACTAAAGAAGGTAATTCTTGTTCGCATTACAGAGCTTGAAGAAGCTTTGGAAGGAAAAGTTAGCAAGGAAGAGATTATGCATCCGCTGATACCGATCCCCAGGATTGTGGAAATACTTTCTGAGCGCTGGGAAAGTGAAAGGGCTGAGCTCGAAAAGATTCGACATCACTTGGAGACGAAAGGGATCTCTTCTGAGATCTCGATTAGTTTTGGATCTCTTGAGAAATGCTTGGAGAGAATTTCAAAAGTCGAAGGTTTGAGCTTGGCTATATGCGGTAGACAAAACTTTGACAAAGCTCTTAAAGTCGTAGACGCGGTCATGGTTTTGAATTAATTTTTAACAATTATTTTAATCGAAATCTGAGCAAAAAATTTATATCACTTGGAGGAAGCATCTCAAAATTGATATGATAGAAGCACTCAAAGCCTTGGCTCTGATGAACGCGACGAGAGAAGTCGTCAAGATCAGTTGCAAGGATTTTGCGGAAAAGATAAATCAGAGTGTTCAAACAGCTTCAAGGAGACTAAAAGAGCTCGAAGACAACGGTTTGATCGAGAGAACGATAACAAAAGACGGTCAGTTTGTGGTGATCACCGAAAAGGGAAGAGATCTCTTGCATAGGGAATACCTGGACTACAAAAAGATCTTCGAGAGAGAAGAAACGCTCAAGTTTCACGGAATGGTTTTCAGCGGTCTTGGCGAAGGTCGTTACTACGTTTCGCTCAATGGCTATCGGGAGCAGTTTAGAAAAAAACTTGGAATCGATCCTTTTCCAGGAACGCTGAACCTAAGAATTCCGAAGGAGGAGATTGGGATAAAGAAGAGACTTGATGCAGAACAAGGCATAAAGATCGACGGTTTTACAGCAGAAAACAGAACTTTTGGAGAGGTAAAGGCTTTTAAGTGCAAGGTAAATGGCTTGAGCGCGTTCATCGTGATGCCAAAGAGAACTCATCATCTGAGCGACGTCATCGAGATAATCGCTGAGAAGAAGCTCAGAGATGAGCTAAATCTGAAAGACGGCGATATAGTTGAAGTTGAGGTGGTGCTATGATCGAGGAAGCTCTAAAAGCGTTTAGAAAAGGAAAACCCGTTCTTATTTTCGACTTCGAAGACCGAGAAGGTGAAACCGATATTGCAATTCCTGCACAGTTCGTTAAGCCCAAAGACGTTGCGATGATGCGAATCGAAGCTGGTGGACTTATTTGCGTCTCAATTCATCCAGTCGCAGCGAAAAAGCTCGGATTGCCTTTTATGCACGATATACTGAAGATTGCCAGCCAAAAGATTCCTTCGCTTTTTTCGATCTCGAACTACGACATAAAATACGACTCAAGGAGTTCTTTTTCGCTCTGGGTAAATCATAGGGACACGTTCACTGGGATCACCGATGTGGACAGAGCTAAGACGATACGCCGAATTGGCGAGATCGTCGACATCGTGATGATGAACGGTAGCGTCGACTTTGGCAAGGAATTTCGAAGCCCAGGACACGTCGCAATTCTAAGAGCGTCGGAAAACTTGGTTTACGAGAGAGTTGGACAGACCGAGCTAAGCGTAGCTCTCGCCGAAACTGCCGGAATTGCTCCTGCGGTCGCGATTTGCGAGATGCTCGACAGCGAAACCGGAAAAGCTTTGAGCAAGGAAAAGGCTATGAAGTTCGCTGAGGAAAGAGGAATACCATTCGTCGAAGGAAAGGAGATAGTGAAGCACTACAGGGATTTCAGGGAAATAAAGGCTAAGCTATTCATCTAAAAAAATTTAATCTCCGCAACCGCACTTTTTCTGTGCGACTAAGGGATTTGTTCATTGAAAAGTTGCGAGAGTTTGGGATAGAAAGGATAGGAGCGAATTTAAGGACAGACTGGAGAGATCCGATCAATTCGATGGCTCTTCACATCATGAACTACGATGCCAAGGTCCTCTTAGGCGATCATGGTATGAAGTTCTCCTTCTCTCTCGAAGGTAAAAAGCTCGATTTACCCCCTCAAGCGGTTGTGGGCTATGGTGAAAGCGCAATATTTGGAAAAGAAGATCTTTTGAACGATTTTCCATACATCGCGGTCGATTGTAGATTCTACGATTCGCACTCTGAGAAGGAGAAATCGAGCTTAAGACTTCAGGTGATGCAAACGCTTGGAGTCGTAAGAAAGTTCATGTGGGATGAGAAGCTTTTATTAGCAGGCAAAGATCTCGGCGTTGGTGTTTATTGCGAAAGTCTGGAGGAGTTCTTGAAGAACAAAGGTATCGAGGAAGTTGTTCTGCTCGATCCCAAGGGTGAAAAGCTTTTTGACAACAAAAAAGCGAGTTGTTACGTCATTGGAGGGATAGTGGACAAAGGAGAGAACAGAGACTTGACTTCGAAAATTGGAGAAGAGCTTGAAAAAGCGGGAATTAAGTGCGATCGACGCAGAATCGAGCTCAAAGGCGACATAATAGGAGTTCCGGATAGGATAAACCACATTGCAGAAATCGTGCTGAAAGTCGTCATAGATGGGCTTGAAGTCGAAAAAGCGATTAGAGAAGTTCAACCAGTGGTGGTTGCGAGATGGAGGCTCAGAAAAGAGGTGCCGAAGAAGAGCGTTCGGTTGAGGCTAAGGGATAAAACGATCAGAGTCATCGCAAAGAACGATTTCGATGAGTTAAGTTGGTTGAACGTGCAAAAGAAGGATTTTTACGAGGTTTGCAGAGAACAGCGAATTTACGTCGTGAGCGAAAGAGTTATGGATGAAATAAGAAAGCTGAAATGGGATAGCAGAAAGAATTTCTACGTGAAAAATCTCTCTACTTCCTTCGAGAACTCTTCTAAAAGCTTCTCTTCGCCTTCAAAGTAGCGGTTCTCGACAACTATTTTTCCGTCAACGATCACAGTGTCAACCGTAGAGTTGGCGTAGACGAGGTTGGCGATCAAATCGTGACAAGGAGCGAAGTGGACTTGTTTCAGATCTAACAGCACGAGGTCTGCAAGCCAGCCCTCTTCTATTCTCCCCGAATTTATTCGAAAAGCTCTTCCAGCGTTTTCGGTAGAAATTCGAAAAGCTTCAAAAGCTCTAAAACTTTCCGCGCCGTAGTAGAACTTTTGTAGTAGTGCGCAAAACTTCATCTCGTTGAACATGTTAAGCGAGTTGTTGCTCGCAGCACCATCGGTGCCAAGCAGAACGTTGACACCGCTTTTTCTCATCTCTGGGAAGTTCATAACCTTTCCAACGCTCAGCTTCATGTTGCTCGTCGGGCAATGGATTGCGTTCACACCTCTTTTTCCCAGCAAAGCTATTTCCTCTTTATCAAGCCAGACGCTGTGTGCACAGAAAAGTCTGGGGCTAAGAAAATCGATCTCGTCCAAAGCTTTTACGATTCCCTTACCGTGTTTCTTTTTGAACTCCACGACTTCCTTCTCCGTTTCAGCGAGATGGAAGTGGATGAAAACGTTCTCTTTTTCCGCAATCTCAACCGATCTTTTCAAGCCTTCGATGCTCACGGTGTAGACAGCATGCGGAGCGATCGCTCGAAGAACTTCAAAGTTCTTCAACTCTTTCAACTCTTTTTCAACTCTTTTCATATTTGCTTCGAGGATTTCGCTGTTGAAGAAGTCGAAAAAGGCGGAAGACAAGCAAGCTCTAATCCCAGTCTCTTCGACAGCTCTCGCAGTTGCAGACGGGAAAAAATACATGTCGTTGAAAAAAACAGTTCCCGTTTTCAGCATTTCAACACATGCAAGCTTTGAAGCGAGATAAACGACTTTCTCGTTCAACCTCATTTCTGCGGGCCATATCTTTTTCTCAAGCCACTCTTGTAGTGGCATGTCTTCCGCGTAGCCACGAAACAAAGTCATCGCTGAATGCGTGTGGCAGTTGAAAAGCCCTGGAATTGCTACAAGATCTTTCGCGTCGATCACAAAATCGCTTTTGTCCTTTGCATCTCCAATTGCCACTATTTTGTTGCCATCGATCAGTATGTTCCCTTCCTTTAAATTCTCTCCCACCAAGAACTTTACGTTCTCGATTAAAATCATGGAATCACTCGATTTCGATCTTCTTTATCTCCTTTTTCTCTTTTTTCTCCATCTCCTCGATCTTCTTTATTTGCGCATCGATCAAGCTTCGCAACGCGATGAGAAACTCTTTGTAAGCTTTCAAGGTGTGCTCCGTAAATTCCGGGGGCAAAATGTCTTCCAACGTCGGAATTTCAATTTTAACCTCCTTCGGCATTCTCTCACCTGAACCTTATCTGAATTTCGTTGTTATTAAAACTTGCTCCAACCGTTTCTTTCAGAGCAAGGGCTTGCGGGAGAAAAATCGTTCTTTTCCACTGTCCCGCAACAACTATGAGCTCGTTTCCCCTACGGTAGATTTCTATGTCTTCCCTTCTTAGAAATGGCGCTCTTATTTTTAGCAGGAGGGAATCTCCGTCTTTCTCAATCTTCATCGGTTTCTCCGAAATCAATCTTTTTGTCGGGTCGAAGTCGAAGACTTTTTCCGCAAGCTCGTAAAGCTTCTCTCCAACGATTTCGGAACGCTGAAATGGTATAAAGATGATTGGAACGGGAAAAGATTCGCGTATCTGATTTATATACAGTTCTTGCATTTTTATCCAATCCGAGAAGAAGTCACCCGCGTTTGGCGGGAAAACCTTGTTCACGATCACGCAGTCAACTGTGTAGCCGAAAAGGTTAAGATACGTGAAAGCTCTCTCACTCTCTTTTACGACCATTTTCTCAGGGTTCATGACGATTCTAACCATTGCCTCTTCGCTCTCAAGCAAATCTTTGAGCTTACTTATTTTCACATACATCTCTTGAATTCGGTCCATTATCTCTTCGCTCGGCAACGGGATCTTTATCAGCGGTTCAGCGATCGGCTTCACGATCTTTATCAGCTTCTTCTCTATACCAAAGAATCGGTTCATATACCATTTTGCAACTTCTGGAACGCTGAGAAGGCGCAAGGTCTCTCCAGTTGGTGCACAATCGAGTATTATCACGTCGTAGATCCCTTTTTCATAGTATTCAAGCAAATTCAAGAGACTCGCAACCTCGTCAAAGCCCGGAAGTATTGCGAGTTCTTCCGCGATAACGTCTTCTATGCCTTGGGACTTGAAGAAGAGCAGTAGATAGTCCTTTATAACATCCCAGTGCTTTTTAAGCTCGTGTTCAACGTTCACCTCCATTCCGTAGAGTTTTTCAGAAACCTTCGTTGGTTCTGCACCAAACTGAAACTGGAAAGAATCCGAAAGACTGTGTGCAGGATCTGTTGAAATTATGAGGGTCTTGTAGCCTAAACTCGACGACTTTATCGCGGTCATCGCTGCAACCGTCGTCTTTCCCACACCACCTTTTCCCGTGAAGAGCAATATACCCATTGAACGATTTCGCGTCTCGGCTTAAAATCCCCTTTCCTCTACCGCGATATCAAACAAGCATACTCTTTAAATGAAAAAACAAAGTCTATGAAATAAATTATTCTTTTTGCTTCTTTTTCTTTATCACTTCCTCGAGCTTCTTCTCCAGCGGCTCTTGATGTGTGTAAGGGCAAATCAGGTAGTGTTCTACCGCCTTTGCGATCGCATCCTTTGTCGCGGATTCGCCGGTCTTTTTCTTTAACTCTTCAAGCACGTTTTCGGGCAATACGGTTTGCGCGTGAACTATTTTTGTCATCTACTTCACCTCTCCTATAATAATAATCAACACCACTATATTTAAGCTTTTCTCATTATTATCATCTATCCGGGATTAAAAATCTCCGCTAATTTCGTTGGAATACCTTCACTTGTCCCTTTTCGAACACCTTTTTGAAGCAGATCTCCATCAAGGTGTCGTTTATCGCAAAGAATTTTCTCTCCTCGTGACCTACGAATATATAGGCAACGTCGTATTTTCTTACGATCTCCCGCATCTTGTCGCATTCATTTGCGCTGTAAAATTCTCTCACGTCTTTCACTCTCTCCGCGATTATCGCATAATCTCTTCGCCATTGATACTCGTGGTTGGTCCAAGCAACAACCGCTGGATTCCCGCTGAAAACCGCAACTCTTCCACCGTATTTATATCCACAAAGAACACCGTGTGTGCACCCCTCTTCTATCACGACCCCCTCTTTATCTTTCAACCACTGAATTGCTTCGTATTCGCCGTAGAGCTTCGTGAACTGCATGCCGTCAAGGCTAAAGTTCGCGGAATGGTATCTAATTGGAGTGGCAACGATCGGATACACTGAGCAGATTATGATCAAGATTAGCAAAACAACCTTCGTTTCTCTCCGAAATTCCCTCTCCTTAGCCAAAATCATCGCTCCAAGGGCGATGAAAAGCCAGGCAATTAAGTAGAATTTGAACACGGTATTTATCCTCGAGTCTATCGTTATAACATCTGGTAAAAGAAAAGATAAGGCGCCTGTCAGCAAAACTGGACCAGCAGGATTTCTTTTTTTAATCAAGATCACGGATGCGATCGCAATAGGCAAAACTACAGCAAAAGTCGGAGAAATGAGTAGAAGAAAGCCTGCAACGGGGATTGAATACAGGATCGGCTTTTTATCCAAAAAAACGTAGGCTAAGCTTAGCAGAGTTGCAGAGTATGAGAGGAACTGAAAAACATCTGTTTTCTCGAATTTAAAGAAGATCTCGGTTTTTGGCAGGTTCATCATAGTATAGTAAGGGACCACGAGCAGAAGAGATGCGAGAGAATAGATCAGTGCCCCCTTATCTCTCTGTGAAATCGCAAAAGCCAATGCGAAGAATAACATCAGTGGAAAATCCCAAGAGTTCGTTGCAAAGATCGCAAAGAGCGTTATTGGGATCATAAAGCTCCCCTTCCCTCTTTCGAGGAGAATTGAAACTAAGAAGACCTTCATAGGAATTGCGAAAACGTGTGCATGTAGGTCTGCGTGGATAAAGCTGAAGTATGGAAACTCGTTGATCGTGCCCTCAATCACTCTGCTCGAGTTCCAGTAGTAAAGGTAGTCTATAGAGAGGGGACGTGATATGAAATCGAAAAAAGAGTATGCGTTTCCCGAAAAAATGGTGAAGAAGATAGCCAAAATTGCGACTCTTTTGTTTTCTCGGAAGATTCCGTATATTAGTGTTGCTGTAAATGCGGGAATCGCTGAAACTGCAATGTTATAACCAATTTCTGGTGGGGAAAATGAAAGCAAGACAACAGCGGAACCGAGAACGTGACCAAAGTAGTAATAGCAATCGAGCTTTGCATTTGCAAAGAAGGGATCGTTTGGCGGTAGACTTGGCGATTTCAATATGGAATTGATGAAAGCCATGTCCATGAACTTCTCCGCGCCGAAGATCGCTGGATCTAAGGATCTCAGCAGAATGAAGAAGTAAAAAATCGATGAAAATACGATCTCGCCCTCATCTGGCTTTTTTTTGTAGCGCTTGTAGGTGAAGAGACCGAAGAGGATTAGAGCTGAGAAAACGATGAAAAAAGCGATCTTAAAGTTCACAAAGTGGGCTATTGCGAAAGAAACAGAGGTTGCAATAAGAATTGAAGCAAACCTCGCTAAGGGATATGGAAAAAACCTAAGAAAAGGCAATGTTATTAGCAAAGACGAGAATTGAAACAAAATTGGATAAATTATCAACCCCTCACCTCTTTTATGCTCAAATTCGTCGCAGAAAGTGCTATTATTCCGAGGATCACTGTTATAAGATTTTTAACAGCATGATCCGCAAATGCGATCGCAAAAGCTGAATATGGGTTTTGAAGCCCTATTATTGCAGTTAAAGCAAGTTCATAAGTTCCAATTCCGCCAGGAGTTATTGGAATGGCTTTAACGATGTTCCCAACAGCAACTGCGAGGGCTACGGTTGCGAATGGAATTCCAAAGCTAAGCGCAATTAGGTAGCAAACGAAAATGTCGCTTAACCACAGCAGTGACGACAGGAGGATCAAGAGCAGGGAATCCCTCGGATTCAACGCAACCCGAGCCTTTTTCATGATTGTTCCAACCACGTTCTTCATCTTGGAAAGTCCGAGGATCGTGAAGAGGATCAAAAATGCGAAGAGAACTGCATAGAGTATCTCAAAACTCTCTGTTCTAAGATAAAAAGATGCCACGATCGCAATTATCGCAATCGAAATTATGTCGAAGAGTCTTTCAACCGCAGTCGCGCCAAGGGAAGTTGTATAAGAAACTCCGAATCTCTTTAAAACGTAAGCTCTCGCAACGTCACCAATTCTCGCAGGAGTTATGACGTTCACAGTTTGCCCTATACTTACAGCAAAGGTTGAAGTCTTCAACGAACTTCTCTCTCCGATGCTTGAGATTATGTATCTAAATCTAAATCCACGGAGAAAGAATGAAAGGGAATAGAGAAATGAGGCAATTACCACAAGCTCCACTTTGAGCAGGGAAACGCTCGCAAAAAAGTTCGAAACCCCAGTTGACACTGCGAGGAGGAGAAGAATTGCTATTGCCAGCGCGGAGGCGAAGAGGTAGAATTTTCTACTCTTCGACAGATCTTCGAGAAATACCCGTAGAATTTGGGAGAACATGTATAAGACGTCCTTTTTAAACCTCACTTTTGTCTCTCCTCCATGCTCCCATTGAACGGGGATCTCTTTAACCTTGAATCCCAGTCTCTGAGCCAAAACGAGCACTTCCGTGTCCCAAAACCAGTGCGTATCCTTAACTAATTCTGAGATCTTCAAAATCGCAGATCTTCGGAAAGCCTTAAATCCGCACTGATGGTCGTGGATCTTTGAACGGAGCAAAAGTCGAACGAGAAAATTGTAGGTCTTTGATGCGATATCCCTTTTCAAAGGTCTTTTGGCTTTACTCTCTTTCATCAACCTCGAACCCGTTGCAACGTCGTATCCATTTTCTATTGCGGAAATCAGCTCGCCCAGATGGCGCAAATCGGTGGAAAGGTCGACGTCCATGTAGACCACAACTTCGCCATCGCAAGTTCTGAAAGCGTTCATAAGCGCCCTTCCCCTTCCGAGTCTTTCATCAGAGTGTAAGTGCTTGATCCGTGGATTCTTTTCCGCTATTTCTCTTGCAATTAAATCAGTTCCATCGGTTGAACCATCTTCTGCGATCAGGATCTCGTATTCGTATCCCAGCGCTATGAGTTGAGCCTCAACTTTCTCAACCGCCCTTCGCAACCTCTTGGCTTCGTTGTATGCGGGAAGAACAACGCTCACCTTCATTTTTATCCCTTTGGATTATAAATACAACAAGGCTCTTCTGCAAGGTAGTCGTTGCTTAGCGCATAAGCTCTTGCCCGACTACCGCCACAGATGAATCGAAACTCACAAACTCCACATTTACCCTTTAGATTGTTTGGATCTCTTAGTTTTACAAAGATCTCAGAGTTCTCGTAAATTTCCCTGACGCTTTTCTCGCGAACGTTTCCCGCAGAGATCTGCAGAAATCCGCTTGGGTAAACTTCGCCTATGTGGCTTATGAAGAACATTCCTCTACCATCGGTTACAAAAGCTCTGCTATCAGTTTTTTTAACACTTTTCGCTTCTCCAAATTCTTTGGTTTCGTTGAGGAGTCGATAATAGAGTTCGCTTACTTTTGGCATCTCTCCTCGGTCTCTCATAACCTCGATTCTTCTGAAGTGAACGGCAGCTGAACTTTTTACATTCATGAACTTCTTCAAGTCGTAGAGCCAGCACAAGATGTCTTCGAATTCCTGAGCGCTTGGCATCAAATCGACTTTCGCTCTACCCGTGGGGACGAGGAAGAAAACGTCCCACATGTCTGCGTTGAGATCCTTGCAAAGCTTTGCAACCTTTGGCAATTCGGCTATATTCTGCTTAAAAACCGTCGTATTTATTTGAAAGCTTAAACCAACATCCTTTGCAATTTTGAGCACTTCTACGCTCTTTCTAAACGTCCCCTTTATCCCACGGAATTCGTCGTGCAAAGACTCTAATCCATCGATGCTCACAGCGATCCTTGAAACGCCCGCCCTTTTCAGCTCTTCAAGCCTTTCAAAACTTGCAAGCTCAGTTCCGCTGAAGGCAATCGAAACTCGAAACTTCTTCGAAGCGTAAGAAACGATGTCAAAGAGGTCTTCACGCATCAGGGGATCTCCACCAGTGAAGACGATCATCGGTTTTGCAAATTCTGCAATTTCATCGATCAAATCAAAGCATTCCTCTGTGCTTAGCTCTCTTGGATCCCTTCTCGTAACCGCTTTCGCTCTACAGTGTTTGCAGGCAAGCATGCAAGCCCTAGTAAGCTCCCAGAAGACTATGAAAGGGTTCATGCGTTTGTCCCCCAAGCCTCGTAAAGTTATATACCGTGGCAATAAAGTTTTTTCTGTGGATGTGATCGTGGACAAACTCGTCAAAGAGTTCGGAAACTTTCGCGCGGTCGATGAAGTTAGCTTCGAAGTAGAGGAAGGGGAAATCTTTGGACTTCTTGGACCAAATGGAGCGGGAAAGACGACAGTAGTAATGATCTTAGCAACTCTTTTGAAGCCAAGTTCTGGAAAAGCCCTCATCGCTGGACACGACGTTGTAAAGGAGCCCTCGATGGTTAGAAAGAGAATAGGAATTGTTTTCCAAGAAACAACGCTTGATCTGGAGTTGACTGCGAAGGAGAACTTGGATTTTCACGCAAGGCTCTACGGGTTGAGGAAAGAGGAGAGGAAGAGGAGGATCGACGAAGTCCTCGAACTCGTTGAACTCACAGAGAAAGCGAACATCGCGGTGAAAAAGTTCAGCGGTGGTATGAAGAGACGCCTCGAAATTGCCAGAGGTCTTCTGCACTTTCCTCGAGTGCTCTTTTTAGACGAACCGACTCTTGGACTTGACGCGATTTCGAGGAGAAAGATATGGGAATACATAGTGGAAGCGAAAAAGGATACGACGATTTTTCTCACCACTCATTACATCGAAGAAGCGGAAAAGCTCTGCGACAGGGTTGCGATAATGAACCACGGAAAGATAGTGGCAATCGATAAACCGGAGAGACTCATGGATTCTGCAGGCAGCGTTATAGTTCTTGAAGGAGAGGGACTTGAAAATCTCAGGGAGTTTCTTGGAGAGTATAGTTTTCGAATTTTTGGAAATACAATTCGGATATACGCGAAAAACGGTAGCAAAGTTCTTCCAGAAATAATCTCTCTCGCGAATGAGAAGGGCGCGAAAATAGATTCGGCGAAAGTTGAGAAGCAGAGCTTGGAAGACGTTTTTATCCAACTCACAAAGAAATAGAGTTTCTAGCTTTTGGCTTATACTTCGAAATTAGAGCATCCAGATTACCTTTTTCTCTGAGTCTCTTCTCGGCGGAATTGGTGGTTTCTTCGCTGGATAACCGAGTGGAATAACTGCGACAAGCTTCTTGTCTTGGATTCCAAGCGCCTCGTTTATCTCTCTTTCCATGTGCACGGGACCAGTCATCCAACATGCCCCCAACCCAAGAGCGTGGGCAGAAAGCAATAGGTTCTGAATAGCTGCACAAGCGCTTTGTAGATCCGCGAAGTCGTCGCCAGTCGGGGTGTAGTAGACAAAGATCACGACCGGAGCGTTTCCGAGGGTTTTGAAGAACTGCTCCGTGAGGCTTATAACCTTCGGATTTTCTGCGAAAAACTTCTGAAGTCTTGACAGAATCGAGTTGTAGCTCTTTGCAATTACCTCTTTCAGGGTCGCCATTTTCTCTTTTCCTACAACTACAAAGAACCATTGCTGTCTGTTCATAGCAGAAGGAGCCCACATCGCGAGTTCGAGGATCTTCTCAATCTTCTCCCTTTCTACAGGTTTTTCAAGAAAGAATCTATGGCTCCTCCTATCCTTTATAATTTTTTCAAGACATTCGAAGCAATCCATGCGTTAAGTTTGGCAATCGTTTAAAACATTTTTGATAATTAACTGCATGCTTTCGATGGAATGGTTCTGCGAAAGGATGAAGCTCTTGAAGAGATTTGCTAGGGAACTGGAAGTGGAAAATGTTGCGATTTGCGTTCCGCTTGAGTTTAAGACAGCTTGCATGATCTACGAGCTCTCGAAATACGCAGAGGTGTTCGCAGTCAAACTTGACGACTTCTCTACGAAAGAGGAGGCGGTGAAATGGCTTGAGGAGAAGGGAATAAAGCTGTCGAGAAAAAGAGATGCGGTGAAAGCGGATTACTTCTTAGATTGTTCCGCAGTTCTTTCAAGAATAGCGGAGAAATCAGCTAAGGGTTTGATAAAGGTCGTGGAGCTAACTAAGACTGGTGAGGAATATTTAATGAGAATGAGCAGAGTTAGAGCGATTTCAATCGACTCTTCTCGGATCAAGGAGATAGAAAGCGTTTACGCAACCGCATTCGGTTTACTTGAAGCTTTGCTTAAACTAAACATCTACTTGCCAAGAAAAAGGGTAAAGATCATAGGGTTTGGGAAAGTAGGGCAAGGATGCGCAGAAATGATGCGAAGAATTGGTTGCAAAGTATCTGTTTGGGATAAAGACGAGGAAAAGAGGTTGAAAGCGGATTTTTCCGGTTACGAAGTTTCAGAACATGGAGACGCGGATGTCTTTATCTTCTGCACGGATTCAAAGCCAAGTCTTGAATTGGTCTCTGACAACGCGATCGTCGTGAACATGGGTGCGGAGATCATAGGGACAGAGGGAGAACTGGTCAAGGACTACGGCATCGTAAAGTGCTACAGAAAGGATGGAAAAAGGTATTATCTTGTCTCCGATGGATACGCAGCAAATCTCGCAATCGGTCTTGGCACTCCGATTGAGGCAATGGATTTAACATTTTCTGCAGCAATTCTTGCATTAAACAAACTAAGAGAAGAGTTCTATGGCGTAATTCCTTTGCCAAAGGAAATCGAAGAAAGATTGCTCAGAGAACTCTCCTTAGGAAGTCTTTGAGGATTTCGTTGAGCTTTTTTGGATTTTCGAGCATCACCATGTGTCCCGAGTTCTCTACGATCGCGAGTTCTGCGTTGCCAAAATCTGCGAAGAACTTCGAGTATTTCACCGGCGTGAGTAAATCTCTTTCGCCGACTATTGCAATCGTTGGCACCTCGAACTTTATCTTTCTCGATCTAAATTCTTCGAGAACATCGAACTTATCGCAGATTCTCAGATCTTTTAGTAAGATGTCCGAGTTTTTGCTGAAAAGTTCCGAATAGATTTCGACAAACTCTTTTTTATAGAATGCCATTTCAGCGACGAGTTTTGCAGCTTCTTCACTCTTCTTTTCAAGTCCCTCGAGTATCTGTGGGAGAACTCTTAACCTCGCCCCAGTTCCGATCAAAGCCAACGCTTTTACTACTTCCCTGTGCTTTAGGTAGACCATTTGAGCAATCGCCCCACCGAGGCTGTGTCCAGCTACGACTCCTTTTCCCGCAAGCTTCTCTATAACTTTTGCAACGAAGAACGCGTAGTCTTCGACGCTCTTTACCTGGGCTTCATCGCTCTCTCCATGGTTTGGCAAATCTATCGCAAAACCTCCAATTTCTTCGAGTTG
>CALIUJ010000139.1 GCA_938048785.1 uncultured Archaeoglobaceae archaeon
GTATGGGCGATTCTTGAATCGCCCTAAATATTTGTAGGGGCTGGGCTTGCCCCAGCCCGAAATAATTTGGGGCGTAGGGGCGATTCACGAATCGCCCCCAAATTCGTAGGGGCACGGCATTGCCGTGCCCAAAGGGTTTTAAAACCACATTTTGGCAACCGCAAGGGCTACCCCTACATTTCTATAATTTTTGGGCAAATCCTGATTTGCTCCTACAATTTTATTATTTCTTGGGCACAGCATACTGTGCCCATACAAATTTTGTATTATTCACAAATTTTTTAAAATTGTAGGGGCACGACATGTCGTGCCCAAGAGTTTTTTTGTAGTGGCAATTCACGAATTGCCACTAAAACAGTAGGGGCAGTGCTTGCCCCAGCCCAAAGGGTTTTTAAAAATCGCATTTGGGCAACCGCAGGGGTTGCCCCTACAGGTTTTGAATTTCGGGAAAAGCGTGATTTGCCCCTACAAATCTTTTCAAAGGCTAAAGCCTGCGGAACCCCATTTTGTGAATTTTTTAGCAAAAGATTTTAAAAATTTTTTTAGAATATATAAAAAGTGTTATGATTTTGTAAAAAGTAATATAAAATAAAACGAAGGGGTAGGGAGATGAAGGGAGTGATAAGTTTATTCCTTTCTCTTTTCTTTTTTCTGAGTTTAAACTTTGAGGTCTTTGCGGTTGAGGGTGTTGGGGGAAAGGCAGAGATTAAGGCTCATGCCTTAGAGGAGGTAGTTGTTACTGCAACAAGGACTGAGATTCCAGTTGAGTTAAGCCCTGCAAGCACAAAGGTGGTAACTAAAAAGGAGATTGAGCAAAAACCCATTCTTACTATTGATCAGGCTATAAATGATGTTGCGGGAGTACATGTGAGAAGAGGAAAGGGTCTTATGGATACCTTGGCGACAATCTCCTTGCGGGGTTTTTCTGGCCAAGAGAGAACACTCATACTACTTGATGGAATTCCCCTAAATAATGCTTATTCAAGCAGGGCAACCTTTGCAGGCATCCCAACGGAAGATTTAGAGAGAGTAGAAGTAGTAAAGGGACCCTTCTCTAATCTATATGGTGGGTATGCTATGGGAGGGGTAGTTAACTTTTTAACCAAAATGCCTGAAAAGAGGGAAGTTTATATAAAAACGGGATATGGCTCAAGCTTTAAACGGGGAGAGGCTCAGGATGATCTATGGAAGGTCTACCTCTCCTACGGTGATAGGCTACTTGATAGACTGAGCTTTCGTCTAAGTTATTCCTACAAATCTACCAATGGATATCCCTCTGACTTTGTTGTGGAAAGAGCAAGGCCAACTCAAGGCATTATAGGATGGAAAGAAACCACAGACATCAGAGGAAATACTAGATATTTAATTGGTGATAGGGGAGATAATACTTGGTGGGATTATAATTTTAATATCAGAATTGGATTAGATCTAACTGAGAGATCTAAGGTGCTTCTCACCTATATGAGAACTGCCTATGAATATGACTATGACAAACCCCACACTTATTTGAGGAATGCCACAACAGGAGCTGAAGTTTGGTCTTATGGAACAGGACCAAACAGAGTGCCTGAAGGAGCTTTTCTTTCTACCTACGGAGGAAGATTAATAGATCTCTATAGTATAAGATACGATACAGCGATAAAAGATATAAAGATAAAAGCTCAATTTTCTCTCTTGAACGAACTAAATTCTTGGTACGTTGCTCCTGACAGACAAACTGCAAAGCTCTCAGGAGAAGGTAAGGGCAAAATTACTGACACCCCTACAAGATATTATAATACTGAATTTCAGTTGAACTTTCCCCTCCTTGATAGACACTTGATAACCCTTGGTTTTACCTATGCTTATGGCTGGGCAGATTCAAAGGAACACGATCTTTCTAAATGGAGGGATAAGGACTCAAAGGAAAGACTTTTCTCCAGGGCACGTGGAAAGATCTACTCTTACTCAGTCTTTCTGCAGGATGAAATACCTCTCTTTGAAAAGTTAACCCTCTTTGTGGGTTTCAGGCAGGATTGGTGGAAAAATAAGGATGGATATGTTTACCAAGATAACAATCCAAATTATCCCATTTTTTATCCATCAAGAAGCTCTTCTGCTTTCAGCCCAAAAATAGGGATCCTCTATAAACCTTTTGAGAAAACTACTCTTAGAGCAAATTTGGGAAAAGCCTTTAGAGCACCTAATGTTTATGAACTATACAAAACCTGGACTACAACCGGTGGGATAACCTATGCTTCAAATCCTAATCTTAAACCAGAGACTACACTCTCCTGGGATATAGGTTGGGAACAAATTCTTTGGAATGGCTCAAAAATTAGAGTTACCTACTTTAACAACGATGTAAAGGATCTTATATATAGTCGCGATGTGAATGCCACATATAAGGACAAGGTGAATGCCGGACGAGCGCTAATTAGAGGCATTGAAATTGAGGCAGAGCAGAAATTGAATTCCTGGCTTCGCCTCTTTGCAAATTACACTTACAATGACGCAAAATTTAGAAAAAATGAAGTCAAACCTGAAACCGAGGGCAAAAGATTAAGCTATGTTCCCCAGAGGATGTTTAATGTAGGGCTTGGCTTTGAAATAAATAGATTCCAAGGTTTACTAACAGGTAGATATGTAAGTAAACTTTACACTACAGATACTAATGAAGATAAAGTAAATCGAGTATATGGTTCATATGATCCTCATTTTGTAGTAGATGCAAGCCTCTCCTATAAATTTAACAAAAATATCTCCCTTTCACTTTTCGTAAACAATATATTCAACAGAGAATACTTTATTTTCTATAAAGCACCAGGTAGATCTTGGTTTGGAGAGTTATCCATTAAATTTTAGCTAAGGAGCTGAAATGAAGAGATACCTTGGATTAGTACTGATTTTACTTCCTTTGATAGTGAGCGAAATTAAAGATTCCTCTGCTGAAACTTTAACTTTAACG
Source organism: uncultured Archaeoglobaceae archaeon (assembly GCA_938048785.1). Lineage (GTDB taxonomy): Archaea > Halobacteriota > Archaeoglobi > Archaeoglobales > Archaeoglobaceae > WYZ-LMO2. The sequence continues at coordinate 2,948 of CALIUJ010000139.1, forward strand.
GATAAGCTTGGAAGGAGGATAAGCCTCTCTGTTCCTGTGAAGAGAGGGGTCCTCCTTCAGACTTATGAATTTATTCCAGCCCTGGGGTTATGGGAGAGGGTGGTTGGGGTCTCAAGGCATGCTGAAGAAGAATGTGATATCTTTAGGGTGGCACTAAGGAAGGACTCTATTCAGAGGAGACCTGCCAAGGTGGGAAGCGGAACTGATATTAATGTGGAGAGCTTACTTGCCCATAAGCCAGAGGTTATTATTACTTGGAGCTTTTACCCCCAGCATGTGCAATTCCTTGAGAGAAAGGGCTTTACTGTCATAGCTATCTTTCCTAATGATATAGAGAAGCTCTATTCTGTTACCCGATTGCATGGGAAAATCTTTGGAAAGGAGAAACGGGCAGAAGAGGTGATTGCAGAGATGGAGAAGATCTTTCAGCTAATTAAGGAGCGGGTGGCTAAAATTCCAAAGCAAAGGAGAGTGAAAGCTATTTATGTGATGGGGACACCTACAAGGGTTGCCTGCGGTGAGAGTTTGCCTAATAGTGTGTTAGAGTTAACGGGTGCCATTAATCCAGCCTCTGAGCTTAAAACAAACTATAGCGATGTGCCCCTTGAAAGGATTATTCAGTGGAATCCAGATGTGATCTTCATTTGGGGATTTGCAAAATACGATGAGAAAGCCCTATACGAAAATCCCCAGTGGAGAATGGTCAAGGCTGTTCAAAACAAGCGGGTATATAAACTTCCCCATATGTCAACCTGGTCTCCGCGCCTGGCTGTGATTGCTCTAATTATGGCAGAAAAGCTCTATCCCGAGTATTTTAAGGACATAGATGTTACTAAGACCATAGATGATTTTTACAAAAGGGTCTTCAATTTGAGCATTGATGAAATAAGAAAATATGGGAAAGGGCACTAAGAAGGCTGTTCTTTTTCTTTCTCCTTTCTTTGTTAGCTTGGTTGCGCTCTTTATTGGGGTATATGGAGTTAGTCCCGAGGTGATTATAAAGATTCTTCTAAATGAATTAATTGGCTTTGATGGGGAGCTAAAGGCATCTGCAGAGAGGGCAATTGTGGTTGATATTAGACTTCCGAGGATTATTATGGCAGGGTTAGTTGGAGCAGCTTTGTCTACAGCTGGTGTTACTCTTCAGGCAGTGTTTCGCAATCCTTTAGTGGATCCTTACATTCTTGGTATCTCTGCAGGTTCAGCCTTTGGATGTGCTATTGCCGTTGGTTTTTTCCATTTTTTACCTCTTCAGCTCTCAGCCTTTGTTTTTGGTATTCTTGCGGTAACACTTGCCTATGCTATAGCCAAAACTCAAGAGGGAGTTCCCAGGGTTTCCCTTATTCTGGCAGGGGTGATTGTTTCTGCCTTTTTTTCTGCCCTTGTCTCTATTGTAAAGTTTTTAGTAGATCCTCATAGATTGCAAAGTATTGTGTTTTGGTTGATGGGGAGCTTCAATCTGGCTGAGTGGAGAGCGGTGAAGACCGCTTTCCTTGGAATTGTTTTGGGAATTCTACCACTTGTGCTAATGCGCTGGAGGCTTAATGTGATAAGCTTGGGGGATGAGGAAGCCAAAACTCTGGGTATTAATGTGGAGAGGGAGAGACTGATTTTAGTTGCTCTCTCTACTCTTGCAGTTTCAGTTGCCACCTCCCTTTGTGGAATTATTGGTTGGGTGGGCTTGATTGTTCCCCATATAATCCGAATGGTTATTGGACCGAATCATAGAGATTTACTCCCCCTGGCTATCTTTGGGGGAGCCTCCTTTACTATTCTTGCTGACACCATAGCAAGATCTATCACTAAGTTTGATATTCCCATTGGGATAATCACTGCCCTAAGCGGAGCTCCCTTTTTTGCTTACCTCTTAAGAAGGAGTGGAAGAGAGCTTTGGAGATAGCCTATGCTACGCGTGAAAAACCTCTATTTTAGACATAGAGGAACAGGGATTGATATCCTAAGGGATATATCTTTTGAGGCTCGGGAAGGAGAAATGACAACCCTTTTAGGACCAAATGGCTCAGGAAAGACTACCCTTTTTAAGTGCATTGCTGGCATATGGAAGATTTCAAAGGGGGATATTCTTTTTGGGGAGAAATCTATCAAAGATTATAACTACAGAGAGCGAGCAAAGATCATTTCAGTGGTACCACAGGAGCATCAGCCAGTCTTTCCCTATACCGTTTTTGAGTTGGTTTTGATGGGAAGGGTAAGCAGAGTTTGTCTTTTTTCAGTGCCAACAAAAAGAGATGAAGAGATAGCAGAGGAGGCGCTAAGTCTCTTGGGCATAGAACATCTCAGGGACAGAGATTATACCAAGATAAGTGGAGGGGAGCGTCAGCTCGCACTTATCGCAAGGGCCCTTGCACAACAGACCCCCCTGCTACTTCTTGATGAGCCAACCAGTCATTTGGATTTCAAAAACCAAATAACCCTTTTGAAGAAAATAAAGGAGCTTGCAAGAGAGAAAAACTTAACGGTAGTTATGACCCTCCATGACCCAAATCTTGCTATGATTTTCTCGGACCGCATTGTGTTACTAAATAAGGGTTCTATTTTGTGTACTGGTAGTCCAAAGGAGGTCCTAAATCCAGCCAATTTACACAATGTATATGAAATAGAGGTCTCCATACTCTCAAATACTGATAAGTGTTATATCTACCCAATTATTTAGGGAGGTGAAAACTAAATGCTTACAATTACGGCTATTGTCTGGCAGAGTTATTACAATGGTTTATTTAAAGCCTCACAAAAGATAAAGGATTTTAGAATAAATCTGTATTCTGCGAGAATACTTGAGAGGGACTTTTCCCTCCTTGAGTGTGCCCTAAGAGATTTGGAGAATTCTGACATAGTCTTTCTTTATCGTTCCACGGAGGGGATATGGGAGGAGATAGAGAGAAAATTGAAAGAACTTAGGTCAAAACTAAAGATCCTCTCTCTTGGGAATGACCCAGCTTCTATTGCTATTTCTAATGTCTCGCCTGATATACTCAGTACTGTCTATAGGTATCTTATAGTTAATGGCGAGAAAAATTTGGTGAATTTGTTTTTGTACATAGCAAACAGGGTGGGAGGAATGAATATTTCATATGAGCCTGTGGAAGAGATTCCCTGGGAGGGATTATACCACCCCAGGGGAGAGAGAGTTTTTAGGGATGTAGAAGAGTATCTTGAGTGGTATAGAGGAATTTCACCGAAGGGAGAGAATTGTCCAAAGGTGGGAATACTTTTTAGCAGGCTCCATTGGATTAATGGAAATATAGAAGTTGAGAGGTTAATTATTGATGAGCTTGAGAGGAATGGGGTTTGGGTAATCCCGGGATTTGCTTATGCTATAAAGGACGCCTCTCTTGGCAATAAGGGAATGGATGAACTTGTCCTTGAATGGTTTTTAGATAGAGAGGGGAGACCAAGAATTGATGGGCTCATAAAATCCATCTTTTTCCTGCTTGGCTCAAGAAGGGAGAAATATGAGGGCAAAGATGTAGCTTCGGAGGGGATTGAGATTTTAAAGAGATTAAATGTACCAATTTTTTGTCCTATCCAGTCCTACTTTAAAACAGTTGAGGAATGGGAGAGAGAGGAGTTAAATTTAGATATTGCCTGGACTATTGCTCTTCCAGAATTTGAGGGAGTTATTGAGCCTATTATTGTATCTGCTCAGAGAGAGGGGGAAGAAGGTTTTGAGAGAAGGCGAGAACCTATTGAGGAGAGGGTGGAGAAATTTGTCAGAAGGGTTTTGCGCTGGCTTGAATTGAGGAGAACTCCCCCAGAGGAAAGGAGAGTAGCCTTTATTCTGCACAATAATCCCTGTGCCTCAGTTGAAGCTACCGTAGGAAGTGCTGCTCATCTTGATAGTTTAGAAAGTGTGGTTAAGATCCTAAAGAGAATGAAAGAGATGGTGTATAGAGTTGAGCCTCCAGAGAGTGGAAAGGAGTTAATTGAACTAATAATGGGGAGAAAAGCTATATCGGAATTCCGATGGACTACCGTTGGAGAAATTGTAGAGAAGGGGGGAGCTTTGGCTTTGGTTGAAAAGGAAAAATACTTAGAATGGTTTAATGAACTCCCCCCTTCCACAAGGCAGAGAGTTATTGAGTCCTGGGGTGAGCCACCAGGTGAATACAAAAATGGTATTCCACCAGCTATGGTCTATAATGGGAAAATTGTTATCACTGGAGTAAGTTTTGGGAACGCAGTATTGATGGTACAACCTAAACGGGGCTGTGCAGGTAGTAGATGTGATGGACAGGTCTGCAAAATTCTTCACGATCCTGATACCCCACCCCCTCACCAGTACATTGCAACTTACAAATGGCTCTCAAGAGCATTTAAGGCACATTGTATTGTTCATGTGGGTACGCATGGAAATCTTGAGTTTTTGCCGGGAAAGGGGGTTGCTCTAAGTAATCAATGTCTACCTGATATCTGTATTGACACTGTGCCTCATCTTTACATCTATAATGCAGATAATCCCCCCGAGGGAACCATTGCAAAAAGGCGCAGTTATGCAGTGCTTGTAGATCATATGCAAACGGTCTTAACAACAGGTGGTTTATACGATGAACTCTTAGAGCTTGATAGACTCCTTGGCGAGTATGAGCAGGTAAAGAAAAGGGAACCTTCAAGGGCACACATCTTGGAGCACCTAATTATACAAACTATCAGGAAAACAAATCTTGACAGGGAAATTAAAATTCCCTTTGAGGGAAAAAGAAGGGTGCTTTCTGAATTGACGGAGGAAGAACTTCAGCAAGTGCCCTTTGAATTAATTGTGGAGGAAGCTCATTCAAGGCTATCTCTGATTAGAAATACCCAGATTCAAGAGGGGATGCACATCTTTGGAAGAATTCCTGAGGGAGAGAGAAGAGTAGAGTTTATTTATTCTATTCTCCGCTACGACCACGGAGAGGAAATTTCCTTAAGAAGAGAAATAGCCAAATTGCTTGGATATGACCTAAAGGAGATATTAGCCTTCCCTCAGAAAATTGATGAGAGGAGTGGGAAGTCCTATGGAGAGATAGCTGAAGAAATAGATGGGTTGGGGAAGGAAATAATAAGAGAAATTTTAAAGGAGGTGAAAGGAGATGCTCTTGGAGAAAATCAATTGGCAAGATCCGGTTTGGAGAAAGATTAAGGAGAGGGTACTTGACTTAAATAAGAGAATTGAAGAGTCAAGGGAAATTGAGGCACTGCTTAATGGTTTGGTTGGAGGGTATATACCTGCTGGTCCTTCAGGGTTGATAACCAGAGGTAGAGACGATGTACTTCCTACGGGTAGAAACTTCTATAGTGTGGATCCCCACAGGATTCCGACAAAGAGTGCCTTTGAAGTGGGAAAAGTACTGGCAGAAAAGGTTATAGAAAAATATTTAAGGGAGGAAAGTAGATATCCAGAAAACATAGCCATTTACTGGATGTGCTCTGATATTATGTGGGCTGATGGTGAGGGGATGGGACAAATTCTCTATCTAATGGGTGTTAAACCTCTTTGGCTTCCTAATGGAAAAGTAAAGGGTTTTGAAATAATTCCCTTAGAGGAATTAGGGAGACCACGGATTGATGTGACCATAAGGGTATCTGGGATTACACGGGACAATTTTCCAATGTGTATAGAATTAGTGGATGAGGCGGTTCAATCTGTCGCTACTTTGAATGAGCCGTTAGAGATGAACTTTGTAAGAAAGCACACTTTAGAACGACTTACTCAAAATGGAGGCGATCTACGGAGTGCAACACTTAGAATTTTTTCCTCAATGCCTGGGACATATCTAGCAGGAACTCAACTTGCTGTTTATGCCTCAGCTTGGAAGGAGGAAAAGGACCTGGCTGAAGTTTTTCTCTACTGGAATGGATATGCCTATGGCAAGGGCATATGGGGAGAGAGTAGGCATAAGGAGTTTTCTCAGCAACTAAAGACGGTTGATATTACATACAATAAGGTAGTAAGTGATGAATACGATCTCTTTGGTTGCTGTTCTTATTTTGGGACACAGGGGGGACTTACAGTTGCAGCAAAATACCTAAGTGGAAGAGAGGTGAAAACTTACTATGGGGATACGAGGAATCCAGATTTTGTAGAGGTGAGGGATCTTGCTGATGAGATAAGGAGGGTGGTGAGAACTAAATTGTTAAACCCGAAATGGATAGAGGGAATGAAACGGCACGGCTACAAAGGAGCTGGTGATATCTCAAAGAGAGTGGGCAGGGTCTATGGCTGGGAGGCAACCACCCAGGCAGTAGATGACTGGATTTTTGATGAAATAGCCAGAACCTTCATTATGAATGAGGAGAACAGGGAATTTTTCAGAGAAAACAATCCCTGGGCCCTTGAGGAAACAGCAAGAAGACTAATTGAAGCGATGGAGCGGGGTTTGTGGAATCCTGCTGAGGATGTAAAGGATGCTCTAAAGTTTTATTATCTTGAAATTGAAGGCTGGTTAGAAGAAAGAACAGGTGATATAAGAGATGGTTTTCAGGGAGGAAGTATAGATATCATCACAGCTGATGAGATAAAAGCCTGGAAAGAAAAAATGCAGGAGGTATTAGGATGATCTATCCCTTTACTGCCATAGTGGATCAGGAGGAAATGAAATTGGGTTTGATTCTTAATGTGATAGACCCAAGCATTGGCGGTGTGCTAATTATGGGGGAGAAGGGGACTGCTAAGTCAACAAGTGTGAGGGCTTTGGCAGACTTACTTCCCGAAATAGAGGTAGTTGAGGGATGCTTTTGCAATTGTGCCTCTGAGGGACCTTTTTGTAGTGCCTGCCTTGAGAAAATAGAAAATAATGAAAATCTAAGTGTTGAGAAGGTGAAGATGCGAGTGGTTGAGCTTCCCTTGGGTGTGACAGAGGACAGAGTAGTAGGTACCCTTGATATTGAGCGAGCCATCAAATACGGAGAAAAGCGCTTTGAACCGGGCATACTGGCTGAAGCCAATAGAAATTTTCTTTATGTAGATGAGATCAATCTTCTTGAGGACCACATCGTTGATCTCTTGCTTGATTCTGCAGCTATGGGAATAAATGTGGTTGAAAGAGAAGGGGTTTCCTTTAAGCATCCAGCAAGGTATATACTCGTTGGCACTATGAACCCAGAGGAGGGAGAGCTAAGACCCCAGCTCCTTGATAGGTTTGGTCTATGTGTACAAGTTAATTCTCTAAAGGAAAAATCCCTCAGAGTGGAGGTTTTGAAGAGGAAAATTGAGTTTGATGATGACCCTGAGGGTTTCTACAAAGAATGGGAGGAAAAACAGATAGAGCTGAGGAATAAGATTATAAGAGCAAAAGAGCTATATAAAAAAATTCCCATCACCGATGAGGTGATAGAGGAGGTTGTAAAGATTACATCACAGCTTAGCCTTGATGGACATAGGGCAGATATAGTTTTGTTAAAGGCTGCCAGAGCTTATGCAGCCTTTATGGAGAAAACGAGTATTACCTGGGAGGATCTGGAAAAGGTCGCTCCTCTTTGTTTAAGGCATCGTTTAAAGAGACTTCCCTTTGAAGAAATCTCTGGAGAAACGGAAAAATTGAAGGAGCTGTTTAGGAGTAAGTGATGATAGATTTTGTTAGTGTGGTTGAACAGGAGTCAGCAAAATTAACTCTACTCTTAAATCTCATTGAACCGCGCTGTGGAGGAGTTATTCTGACAGGGGAGAGAGGAGTTGGAAAATCAGCTCTTTTGAGAACATTAAAGGACTTGGCTAAAAGCTACAACTTTGTATATCTTCCTCTAAATGTCACGGAGGAGACACTCTTAGGGGGTATTGACCTTGAGGAGACTCTAAGGAGTGGTAAAAGGGTATTTCAAAGAGGGCTTCTCTCAAAGGCAAACCAGGGTTTTCTGGTAATTGAGAACATTGATCTTTTTCCTCCAGAAATACTCTCTGTGATTTTTGAAGTTCAAAGCAGAGGGGAGGTAATAGTTGAAAGAGAGGGGTTTAAGATTAGGGAGCCTGCAAAGTTTCAGATTCTTGCTACGCTGAACCTTGAGGAATCAGACCTTTCTATGCACTTCTTAGACAGATTTGGGATGTGCGTCTATATGGAAACCCTGAGGGAGGAGAGTAAGAGAAGAGAGGTAATTAAAGCCAATTTGTTTGAGAGCTTTGCTCCTGAGGGGGTTAAAGCTTTGGCAGAGAGCGTGAAATTTGCCCGAGAGTTAATAAAGGAGGTTCAAGTTTCAGAGGAAATTCTGGAGTTTATTTCAGAGTTAGTGATTCAAGAAGGGATTTTTTCCCACCGGGCAGAGATCTATCTTTACTATGCTTCAAAGGCTTATACAGCCTTACTGGGGGAGAGAAAGGTTAGCGAAGAAGCAGTAAGAAGAGTAGCCCCCTTGGTATTTATCCATAGAAAAAGGTACTTTAATGTGTCAAGGGATGAGGAAGTTCAACCTTCGGAGAGTGAGGACAAGAAAAGATCAGAAGCAAGGGCTACGAATCCAAACCAAGAAGGGGGCGGTGATAAAAGAGAGAGGGAAGGTGGAAAAGAGGAGCAAGCTCAGAGTGAATATTCCTCTGGAGAAGCAAGGGCAGAAAATGTCACCTCTCAGGCTATTCCCTCCTCCGGGAAAGAGAGAATTTTACCTATAGGAGAGAGTTTTTCTGTAAGACCCATCCTCTTTAGACGAGACAGAAAGGTTAGGAAAATAACAGGGAAGCGAACTAAGACCAAGGTAAAAGGTAGAGGGGGTAGATTTATTAGGAGCACGTTAAGGAAGACTCCTGATATAGCTATTAGTGCGACTCTTCGAGCAGCAGCTCCCTTTCAAAAAGTAAGAGGAAAAAAGGACAAACTCATAATCTCTGAAGAAGATTTAAGATTTAAGGAAAAAGAGAGAAAGATGCGCCATATTGTGATATTTGTAGTTGATGGTTCAGGCTCAATGGGGGTAAAGGAGAGAATGAGTATAACAAAGGGTGCCATCCTATCCCTTCTTAAAGATTGTTATCAGAAAAGAGATAAGGTGGCTTTAATAGTCTTTAGGAAAGATAGGGCAGAAACCATACTTCCCATAACCTCCTCTGTTGAACTTGCTTTAAAGAAATTAAAGGACATTCCAACGGGTGGAAAAACACCTCTTAGTGCAGGACTTATGGAGGCTTATAAGCTCATTCAAAAAGCCATGCTGAAGGAACCAGAGGCACGCTTCGTAGTCTTTTTGCTTACTGATGGTATGGCAAATCATACTATAACAAATAGACCAGTTATGGAAGAGGTAGAGCTGATTTGCAAGTTTCTGAGGGATCTACCAAGTACTGATTTTGTAGTGGTTGATACAGAGAACAAACAAAGTTATATCAAGTTTAATTTGGCTTTAAACCTTGCCCAAGCCCTTGGAGCAAGGTATATTCTGATGGAAGATCTAAAAAGAGAGACCCTTCATAATTTGGTGAATCGATCTAAGTTGGGCAGGTAATTTATAGCTCATCCAGAGTTACGGAAAAGGGTCTGCGAGGAAAGATGCAAGAGAGTACTATAGAAGCAGGCCTCTCATCAGCACCCATTCCCTACCTCTTCCTCTTGGTCTTTTTACTACTAATTGGACTCATAGCAGTAGGATTTAAAAGAAAATCGCTTTAAATAAAGGGAGGTGAAATAGGCAGATGGAGTGGATGAGTTTTGCCATTGATTATGGCATCATAGGACTTCTCATTGGGTTGAGTATTCTCTCAGTTGCAGTCGCTATAGAGAGATATCTCTTTCTCAGAACCGTGAAAATTGAAGATTTCCCTGATAAAAGGAGTTTAGAACTTGAACTTACAAAGAGACTGCATATCATCGCCACGGTAGGCAGTAATGCTCCCTATATCGGATTGCTTGGCACAGTCCTTGGCATTATGATAACCTTCTATACTATGGGCAAAGAGGGTTTCTTAGACACTGGCAAGATTATGAGTGGACTTGCCCTTGCCCTCAAAGCAACTGCCATCGGTTTGCTTGTCGCCATCCCCTCAGTTACACTCTATAACTTCCTTCTTAGAAAGGTAAAAGTAATCCTTCTTGAATGGGAGATCAAAAATGGAAGACAAGGAGTTTGATTATATTAATGTTATACCATTAGTGGATGTGATGTTGGTGCTCCTAACTATTGTCCTTACTACTTCTACCTTTATTGCCACAGGTATCATTCCTATTGAATTACCAAAAGCTTCAAAGAGCTATCAGGAACCCCTAAAAACCCAAACCATAGAAATAGATAAAAAGGGAACTATCTACTTAAACTCTAAACCTGTCACACTTTCAGTTCTCAAAACCTCTCTCTCCTCACTCGATAGATCCACCTCAATTCTCATCAGGGCAGATAAAGATATACCTTTACAGCTCTTTGTGGATGTGTTAGATATAGTTAAAACTCTTGGTTTTAAAAGGGTGAGTCTGCAGACCGAGCAAAGGAGGATCTGAGGTGAGAAGAGAATTAAAGGCTTTCCTTTGCTCCCTTTGCCTACACCTTG
>CALIUJ010000140.1 GCA_938048785.1 uncultured Archaeoglobaceae archaeon
AGCTTGTCCTTGCAGAACTTTATTATCTCCTCTTCCGTCACCTTTCCCTTGTACTCTGGTTTCAGAGCTATGAAAGCCTTCACGGTCTCTCCTCTGTATGGATCTGGGACTCCAATTACCGCAGCTTCGAGCACCGCTGGATGTTCGTAGAGAACTTCTTCCACTTCCCTTGGATAGATGTTGTATCCGCCCGCGATTATGAGATCCTTCTTCCTGTCGACGATGTAGAAGTAGCCATCTTCGTCCATCTTTGCCATGTCTCCAGTTAGAAGCCATCCGTTGATAAGAACGTTCGCGGTTTCGCTTTCCATCTTCCAGTAGCCCTTCATGACTTGTTGCCCTCGTCGTCAACAACGACTGCGATCGTATCAGGATAAGGGATTCCGATGCTTCCATCCTTGTTCAAGCCATAAAGCGGATTCGCATGTGTAACTGGAGAAGCTTCGCTCAAGCCATAGCCTTCCGCGATTCTAACGCCTGTCATCTCCTCCCAACGCTTTTTCACCTCTATTGGCAAAGGCGCTGCGCCACTTGTGCAAACGCGAAGTGATGTCAAGTCGAACCTTCTTTGCTCAAGAACTTTCATCATACCGACGAACATCGTTGGCACCGCGGTAAATGTGGTGACTCTGAAGCTCTCTATGAGTTGTAACGCTGCTTCATAGTTTCTCGGATCGGGCATAGGTATCACCATCGTGCCGAGCAAAATCGAGACGTTGAGCATCGTCATACCATATATACATGGAAAACTGGGAGCAATCCTATGCCCACGTCGTTCGCAGAAGCCTTTGGGTCCCATTCCTTGCATTGGTAGGCGTTTACAACTAAATTGTAATGTGTGAGCATAACCCCCTTGGGGGAACCAGTTGTTCCGCCCGTGTATTGGAGCATTGCAACGTCTTCTCTCGGATTTATCTCCGGAAACTTCTCGCTTCTCTCGAATTTCATCACGTCTTCGTATTTTATCAGCTCTTCTCTCTTCTCAGGTAAATCTGGGGCACTTGCCCCGGGGATGAAATCTTGAAGGCTACAAAGAACTACTTTTTTCAACAAACCCTCCTCCAATATGGGTTGAACATTTGGATAAATCAAGTCGATACAAAAAACGATTTCCGATTCGCTGTTCTCAACGAGAAACTTTATTTCCCTTGTTGTGTAAAGTGGGTTGCATTGAACAACTGTTCCGCCAGCCTTCATTATTCCGTAAGCTATCTGAGCGTAATGAGGTGTGTTCGGAAGCGATACCAATGCCTTGTCTCCTTTTTCAAAACCTATTGACTGCAGAAAACCACAGACTTTTTCAGAAGCTTCTTTTGATTGCTTGAAAGTCACGTAATTGCCATAGAAGAACGCACACGGGTTATGAGGTATCCTCTGTGCCGTTTCATCGAGCATCTTATAAGCTGGAATCGTTGGATACGTTATTTGCGCGCGAACGCCGGCGTCGTAGTGCTTAACCCACACCCTACTGATCTTACCAACCTCTACTTCCCTTATGTTCTCTCCTTCAACCCCGAGAACTCTCACCATAACAATCCTTTTTTATACACATTTATAATTTTATCGATCTAACCTGATCAAGCGAGGAGGGCGCTGAACTTTTTCGCCATCGAAATGCCCCTTATCCTCAACTTTCGAGTGAGCATGAGCTTCAGAACCCTCAAAGTCGTTGCTCCGGAAACGAGCTCGTTTATAACTTTGAAGTTAGCAGATATGGTCGAATCTGCTTTCTCAGAGCTACCATTTATCACCTCCACAAATTCACCCATAAACCTAATTGTCGCAGAGACGCCAAGGTCTCTCACCTCTACTGTTATTTCGCCACGCATTTTTTTCGCAAACTCAGCCTTCTCGGATTTCTTCAACTTTTGCTCCAACAACTGCCCCACGATGTTTCCGAAACCCGAATCGGGATAGACTACGTTCACAGTCACAGTTTGCGCAGGCTTTAAAAAATTAGCTATAAGGAAACCGTTATATTCTTTGCGATGCCCTAAGACTTCATGAAGAGATCCCTGCTCGAAATTCTAGCATGTCCAAAGTGTAAGGGTGATCTCGATTTAGAGGTTCTTCAAGAAGAAAACGAGGAAATAATCTCCGGAAAGCTCATCTGCAAAAACTGCAAGGCGGTTTATCCAATCGAAGATGGAATTCCAAACTTTATTCCAGAGTTATGAAATTCATCGTCGTCACCGGCGGAGTGATGAGCGGACTTGGCAAGGGAATAACAGCAGCTTCAATTGGCAGACTTCTCGTTGACCTTGGTTACAGAGTCGTGCCGATAAAAATCGATCCATACATCAACATCGATGCTGGAACGATGAACCCATTCCAACATGGCGAAGTTTACGTGCTCAAAGACGGCACCGAAGTCGACCTCGACCTTGGGCATTACGAGCGTTTCATCGGAATAGAGCTAACAGGGGAGCACAACATAACAACTGGCAAAATATATCGACGTGTAATCGAAAAGGAGCGAAGAGGAGATTACCTCGGTCAAACGGTGCAAATAATTCCTCACGTAACAGATGAGATAAAATCATGGATAAGAGAGGTTTCGAAGAAAAAAGATGCTGAGATCTGCCTCATCGAGATCGGAGGAACCGTAGGAGACATAGAAAGCATGCCTTTCCTTGAGGCAATAAGGCAGATGAGAATAGAGGAGAGAGAAGAGGACTTTTTGCTCGTCCACGTGACCTTGATCCCGCTCGATGCTGGTGGGGAGCAGAAAACAAAGCCAACGCAACACAGCGTTAAAGAGCTTCGGGAACTCGGGCTTTATCCTGATGTGATCGTTGGGAGATGCAAGGAAAAGCTCAGAGAATCGACGAAGAGGAAAATCTCGCTCTTTTGCGATGTTGAAGTTGAAGCGGTGATAAGCAACGAGGATTGCGACATATACGAGGTCCCGCTGAAGTTTAGGGAAGAGGGTTTAGATAAAGTGATTCTAAGCAAGCTCAAGCTTGAGAAGAGGAGAGAAAGCAAAGACTGGGAAGAATTCGTTAAGAGGATGAAAGAGCTAAGAGAAGAGATTAGCATTGCGATCGTTGGAAAATACGTTGACGTTAAAGATGCTTACATAAGTATAAGGGAAGCCCTAAAGCACGCTGGAGTTGCGGTGGGATGTAGGGTGAACTGCGTTTGGATCGACAGCGAAAAACTCGAAAACCAAAGCTTTAACCTCGAATACGATGGAATCCTTATTCCCGGCGGCTTTGGAAAACGAGGTGCAGAAGGAAAAATAAGGGCTATAAACTATGCAAGAACGAGAGACATTCCATTCCTTGGTATATGCTTCGGTTTTCAGCTTGCAGTCGTTGAATTTGCGAGAAATGTTTGCAACCTCGATGCAAACAGTGCGGAAATGGGCAAAGGTGGGCATTGCGTCATCGACATATTGCCAGAGCAAAGGAATATAAAGGAGCTCGGCGGAACTATGCGATTGGGGGAGATAGAGGTCACTATAAAGCCCGGAACTCTAATACATAAACTATATGGCGCTGAAAAGATACGAGAAAGACACAGGCATAGGTATGAAGTTAATCCAGACTACATAGAGCTCTTGGAGAGCAAAGGACTCGTTTTCAGTGGTTACTCAGACAACGGGCGAAGGATGGAATCCTTAGAGATTCCAACGCATCGATTCTTCTTGGCTACCCAGTTCCACCCAGAGTTCAAGTCTCGCCCCCTTGCTCCCTCGCCACCATTCGTTGGTTTCGTGAGAAGTGCTTTGGAGTTTAAAAAATCTAAAAAATGCTAAAATCGGGTTAAAAGACTACTTTGAAATGCGGTAGGCGTAAACCTTCGAAACCTCATAATTTCCAGAGTTGTCTATTGCCACTATGTAAAACTCCACGGTTAATCCAGAATGCGCTTTTATCGTTGCGGTATACTCTTCCTCCATTAGACCATAACCTCCAATGGGCTCCATGACGTATCTCCTTGCGATCTCCATTTCCTTGTAATTCCACGGCGAGTTGTTTAAGCTGTATACCAGAAGCACTTTATATAGAGCGCTTTCTCCATCGTAAGCCCTTAAGTTAACAACCAGGCTTTCATTGATCAATTTGGTCTCTACAGACCCTATCTTAGGTTTCTCCGTATCAGCCAGCTTGTATAGAAGATTTGGAGTTGCGATGTATATCTCGCCATAGGCAGCGCTGACGACGGGCATCCAATCTACGTTTTGGAATTCGAACTCCGATAACTTAACCCCGCCACGCCAAAGCAAGTAAATCTTGCCACCTCCGTCCTTCTCTACTGGCAAGATGATAATGTCCCTTGATACCAATGGTTTCCCTCCCCTCTCGTTGCTTTCCAATGTGAAGTTTCCTACAAGATTTCCATCAAAGTCCAAAGTGAAAAGGGTCCTGAGTCCAACCGCATAAATGCTTTTGTCACTTAGTGCAATGTAGGGATCGCCCCAAACGTCTCCACTTACGCCAAGGGATTTTTTCCATATTGGTTTTCCATCCTTCGATAGAGCTAAAAGATTTCGTTGAGAGTCGGATAAAATTATTTTTCCGTTTCGATAAGATGGGGCAGTTAACATATCATCATGCTCGAAAACCCAAATAACCTTACCGGTTTTTGCATCGAGTGCATAAAGTTTCTTTGATGGATCTGATGTTACAAACAGAGCTCCATCGCCATAAGCTAAGCCTCTAACGGTTGCCCCCACTTTGCTACGCCAAATAAAATTTCCATTTTCGTCAACGCAGAACACGTAGCCTTCATCTCTAACGCTTCCCACGTATACTTTTCCCTCCGCCACTATTAGATTTGATGTCACCGCTGAACGAGATGAGGCATTTGCTTCAGATTCGAGCTTAACCTTCCAAACAAGTTCGCCACTATCTTTATCAAAGGCGAGAAGATAGGCATCGTTCTCTACGCTGTTAGTGGTTCCTACGAAGAGGTGCTTTCCAACACCATACGCGCTGACGAGTCTATACAAACCCAAAGCCCTCCACTTAGTTATTGGTTGAAGAGGAGAATTTTCCCTACTGTGAAGGTCATCAAAGAAAATTTCTGCACCCCAGACCAAAGTTCCATCGTCTTTTCTAAGCACGTATACTCCGGTGTGGTCTGCTAAGAAGATCTTATCCCCCTCAACTATAGCATTTGCCAACCAATCAGCCATGATGGCAGAGATGTTAACCGAAAAAACGACTTCTGGCTTTCTCGGAAGACTTGAAGTGTAGAACATGTCGCTTTCAGCGTTGCTTTTCCTCATCTTCCATGGAACCTTTGATGGTAAAAACTCCTTAGGGATTTTTTCAGGCTTTTTTTGTGAAACAAAGCTTTCCAAACCCATTTCGCCTTGATGTGTTGGCTTCTGCGTTGCGCAACCCAAAAGGAAGAAGGCTACCGCAAACAACGCTATTATCCCGATCCGCCTCATATCCACACCCTAATTAGTCCAGAATCCACAAAAAAAGAGTTTAGCTAAACAACAACTTCCTTGGCTTTACGACCCCCTATACTCTCCCTGGTAAGTCACTTCTATCTCCGTGTATCCAGTCTTCGGTGAAATGACCACAGAGATCATTGCGTTTTCTTTTAGACTCGTGATGCTTCTTGTTCCATCTTCTGCCGAGGTTGTCACAATCTGCCAACCGTTTTGTTTTAAGTAACCCTCATACCAAGAAGCCACTCTGTCAACGCTGTCGTGCGTTCCATACGTTATGAATAAAATTCTCAGACCCATGTAGGTCATCGAAGAATACTTGAGCATCACAGATCCCGGATACCTCTGCACGGGTTCGCTCCCACTCGCAACATCTTTAGATGGAAGCCTGTATACACCATAATGAATCGATATTAAAGTGTATCCCTTCTCGCTTGTCGGAGCATAAACTATGACCCCCACTTCTTCCTGAGCCTTCACGAAGTGTAAAGATGCTCTTTCGGCATCAACTTTCTCGTCCTTAACCTTCCAGCCCCTGGACTGAAGATCCCTCTTATACCACTCAGCTACCGCCTGGAAGCTGTCCTTTGTCCCATAGTCGATTATTATAATTGTTGGAAAGCCTTCGCTTTTGCTGTATGATAGCATCACGGAATTCGGATACCTCGGTATAGGCTCTTCTCCTCTTGCTTGGTCTGAAGACGGTAATTTTTCACCAACCTGAGAGGGAGTTTTTGAAGGGGCTAAATCTTGAATTTTACCCTCAACAACGTAGTACATCGTGCCTCGTTTACCTTCAGCCACAAAACTCATAGCCCAGATTCCCACTCCTATCTCACCCTTTTTGCCTACAATCATTCCCCACTCAAAAGAGCCCTGAGGAGTTGAGAGGGTCTGAAATACAGGCTCCTGTGCAATTTCATAGCCATTACGGGGTAACTCATTCCTATACCAGTTTAGAATATCCTTTGCATTACCGCCCTCGACGAAGTATGTCTTGACCGTAACTCCGTGCGTCGGTATACCGAGAAGTTGATAATACTGACTGGGAGCGGAGTATTCCTTGGAGCCCTTGTAGACCGGAAAACCCGGAGAAACTTGCGGTCCAGCGCAACCCGCTAAAAATACCAAGAGGCAAATCGCAATTATCCATCGATACGAGTGCTGGGCCATGATGGCATTGGGAACTAAACTATAAATAATTTTCGATTGGATGCTCGCGAATTAGCGCTTAACGCCTCCTCGGCTAACTCAGCTCAATCCAAGCTCTCTTCGAAGATTTCGCTGAGCTCAGCTCTCTCGACATAAGAATTGGCTGAAATCATACCCTCGCTCGATAGAATACTCTCTATTTTCTCCCTCGCGCTTTCCCTGAGCCTTAGGCTTAGAGAAGATTTCTTTCTCTTGTTGAAAAAAGTGAACTCTACTGTGTCGCTATTCTCGACTCTGATGCTCATCTTTCCAAGGGTGCAACCAGTAGAAGCTTGTATTCCATCCACAGAGCACGTGTATGGTGTTCTGAGTGGGCATCTGACTACGCAGATGAGGTCGTGCTCATTTTCTGGTTTTAGAAGTTCTAAAGCTCGAAGTCCCGCTTTGTATCCCAGCACGAGCCAAGGTCCCTTGTGCCCATGCATCTTAACCGCTTCCTCCAAACTCAGCATACAATTCATCGTCTTTTGTGTTTAAAAACTTAATCTTTATCACTTTGTAATATGAAACAAAAATTTTTTATATCCTATGTGTTAAGTGTTTTTATGAAGTTAGGAAAAATTGCAATCCTGGTACTTCTCTTAGCCTTAGCTGGTTGCGTTCAGCAAGCTCAACAGAGCGCGGTGGAGGAGAAATTAAAGGTGAAGGATCTTGCTGGAAGAGAAGTAGAGGTTCCAAAGAAGGTAGAAAAGATCGCCGCAATTGGTCCCGGAGCTTTGAGGCTCGTGGTTTATTTGCAAGCAACAGATAAACTCGTTGGTGTTGAAGACGCGGAAAAGAGATGGGAAACCTTTGGTCGACCTTATAGACTTGCAAATCCGCAATTCGCTGAATTACCAACGATTGGTGCTGGTGGACCAGATGATCCGAAGGCGAATGTTGAAGAGATCATCAAGCTAAAGCCCGACGTTATCTTCGCAGTCGTGAATGCACAATACGCAGAGAGTTTGCAAGAGAAAACCGGGATTCCAGTGATCGTGGTAAGTTATGGCGCACTTGGAAACTTCCGCACGAAGGAGCTTTTCGAATCCATGAGGCTCATGGGAAAAGTGATTGGTAAGGAGAAGAGAGCTGAAGAAGTAATTGAATACATTGAAAGCGTAGTAAAAGACCTAGATAGCAGAACAAAGAATGCTGAGAGAAATTGGACAGTTTACGTCGGAGCCTTGGGCTTCAAAGGTGGGCATGGGATAACTTCTACGACTTGCAGATTTCCACCGTTCGAAGTTAACAACGTTTTTAGCGAGAACATCGCTTGCAAAGTAAACTCAACCGCACACGTCTTCATCGATAAGGAGTTTTTGCTCAAGGAGCAACCAGACATAATCTTCCTCGATCTTGGAAACGTTCGATTGGTCAGAGAAGATTATGCAAAGGACAAGAACTTCTACGAATCGCTTAAGGCTTTCAAGAACAAGGAGATTTACGGAATTTACCCCTTCAACTTCTACAACACAAACGTTGAGCAAGCGTTGGTCAATGCTTACTGGGTTGGAAAAGTCCTCTATCCAGATAGGTTCAAGGACGTCGAGATGAAAAAGAAAGCTGATGAGATCTACGAGTTTTTCGTTGGTAAAAAGCTTTACGATAAGATCGTTGAAAGATACGGTGAACTGGGGAAAATAGATGTCAGTAGCTGGTGACTACAAAGCCTTGGTTAGAAAGAGGATTTACTTCGGATTTACTTTACTTTTATCCCTTTTTTTGGCTTCTCTTGTCGCAATGGGATTGGGAGCTTATCACATGTCGATCTTAGAGTTACTATATGCCGTTTTCAATGGAAATCCAGTCGTTTGGAACGTTAGGATACCAAGGATAGTTTCTGCGATTTTCGTCGGTGCAAGTCTTGCAATTGCGGGAGCGGTCATGCAGTGCATCCTTCGAAATCCCCTTGCCTCGCCTTTCACCTTAGGAATATCACAAGGCGCTGCTTTCGGTGCAACGGTTGCAATCGTTTTCTTTGACATCGGTCGAATGCATCGAGTTGGCGAAACTTTGACCATCTTCAATCCCTACGTTCTACCTTTCTTTGCATTTAGCGGTGCTCTCATTGGTGTTTTCGTTATATTGCTCCTTGCAAAGCTTCGAGATTTAACGCCAGAAGCGATAATCTTAGCAGGAGTTGCGATGTCTGCGCTTTTTCAAGCTGGAGTTATGTTAATCCAATACTTCGCAACAGACGTTCAAGTTGCCTCGATCGTTTTCTGGACGTTTGGCGACGTCGGAAGGGCGAGATGGATCGAGGTATACATAATCATCGCAACCTTCCTCGCTTGCTTTCTATACTTCTTCTACCGTCGCTGGGATTACAATGCTCTACTCGCTGGAGATGAGGTCGCTATTTCTATTGGAACAAATCCGCAGAGAATTAGGATTGAAGGAATGATCTTATCTTCTTTTCTCACCGCAGTTTGTGTTTCCTTCACCGGGATAATAGGTTTCGTTGGTCTTGTCGCTCCACACGTTGTTAGATTGGTCATAGGCGGAGACTATAGGTTTTTGATTCCAATTAGCTCACTTGTTGGGGCTCTAATGCTCCTCTTGTCAGATACTGTTGGCAGAACTATCATATCCCCCGTGATCATTCCCGTTGGGATCATAACCTCGCTCATCGGGGCTCCCATGTTCATATACTTGCTGTTGAGGGGTGGTAGAGGTGTTAGAAGTTGAGGGAATAAGATACGAGTATGGAAAAAGACCTGTGCTTCGTGAAATCGCTTTTTCTTTGAGCAGAGGAGAAATGCTATTCATCCTTGGTCCAAACGGGAGTGGGAAAACAACGCTCCTAAAGTGCTTAAACAATATACTAAAACCTCGAGGCTCGATCTACGTTGATGGAGTCGATTTAAGAAAGCTTTCTCCCCTGGAAGTTGCAAGAAAATTTGGTTATGTCCCACAGAGGGGTGAAATCAGATCTTTGAATGTTTTCGATGCAATACTTTTGGGCAGAAAGCCATACGTGAAATGGGAAGTGAGTGAGGAGGACATAAGAATCGTGGAGAATACGATAAAGATGCTAAAAATCGAGCATTTGGCTTTAAGAAGAATCAACGAGCTAAGCGGTGGGGAACTGCAGTTGGTTTTAATAGCAAGAGCTCTTGCTCAGCAACCAAGATATCTTTTGTTAGACGAGCCGACGAACAACCTGGACATAAGGAACCAGCTTGAGGTCATGAACCTTTTGAGAAAAGCGGTAAAAGAAAACGGAATCTCTGCAATCGTTACGATGCACGACATAAATCTCGCAATTAACTTTGCGGAGAAGATCTTGATGCTAAGAGATGGTGAGGTTTTTGCCTTTGGCGGAAGAGACGTGATAAACAAAGATACCCTGATGGCGGTGTATGGTATAAGGGCTGAAGTCGTGAAATACGATGGCAGAGTCTTCGTAGTTCCTGAAATTTAAGTTGAAGGAGTGGATAGAGTAATAAAGGACTAAACGCAAAATTGATCATGGTGCGAATCAAGTTGTCGGAGGAAGCGGAGCGGATGGTTAGAAAGTATCTGAAAACTGAAAAGCAAAAGAAGTACAATTTCGATTTCTTTTTAGACGAGGAGAGATACATAAAGTGGGAAAACGTAGAAATCGGGATGGAAGCGTGGAGTGAGAGAGAATTTGAGGTGAAGGAAGAAGACGTTAAGACTTATTTAGAGGCAACGGAAAACAACAACCAAGTTTTCTGGAAGGAGATGATAGCTCTCGGATGTTTCTTACAACCATCGCATTCTGGCTTATTGGCGAATCCTTTGTTGGAAGTTGGATAAAGACTCCGGGAGCAATAAACCCTGGACAAAAGATCGAATTCTACGAGCCCATAAGAGTTGGGGACGTGATTAGAGTAAAAATGGGGCACACGACAAGTTCATAAAAAGGGGAAAGAGATATCTCACATACTACAACGAATTCGTAAACCAGAGAGGAGAGATAGTTGCAAAATGGTGGGGGACCCTGATCCTCCCGTTTTCAAGGAGTGAAGAGGAGCATAAGCTCACGGGTGAGAGAAAATGAAGTTTGAAGAGGTTGAACTTGAACAAGAATTGGAGAGTATCGAAGTCAAGGTTACGCAGGAAATGATAACGAGATTTGCGTGTGCATCCTTGGATTTTAACCCAATTCACATAGATCCAGTTTGGGCTAAGAAGGTGAACCTCTTGGGTTATGGAAAAACGATCGCACATGGGCAGTGGGCGATCGACAAGTTGACGCAAGTGGTAACGAACTGGTGTTATGCGGATGGTGGAAGGTTGAAGTCAATCGACGTAAAGCTAATTCACCCGATCTTCGTGGGGGACACGATAAAGTTCAAAGGCAAGGTCGTTGCAAAACATCCGAGAAAAGTCGAGAGCTTCTGCGAGGTTGAGCTATGGGCTGAGAATCAAAACGAGGAAAAGGTAGCGTTGGGAATTGCAGAAGTTTTTTTATAACTCATTTGAGCTTTAAATCAATTCAATAGCTCAAGATCCAAAGCTCCGGGGAATAGATGAAGAGATCAAATCAAAAAGATTGCTCAGCCTTTTAAGGAGAGTAAAATTTCCCTGATCCTCCTATACCTCTCATAAACTTCGCTGTAGTCGACACCAGAGGGAATAACGGTTGTGAACTCCGGAACAAACTTCTCGAGAACTTGTTCCAGCGAAAAGTCTAAAGATAGGCAAGCAAGCATTGCTGCGCCTCTTGCTGTAGCTTCAACGTCTCCAGAAACAAGACAGGGCTTC
>CALIUJ010000141.1 GCA_938048785.1 uncultured Archaeoglobaceae archaeon
ACACCAGAGGGAATAACGGTTGTGAACTCCGGAACAAACTTCTCGAGAACTTGTTCCAGCGAAAAGTCTAAAGATAGGCAAGCAAGCATTGCTGCGCCTCTTGCTGTAGCTTCAACGTCTCCAGAAACAAGACAGGGCTTCCTCAATACGTCCGCAAATATCTGGTTCCATAGTTGACTTCTCGCCGCTCCACCATCGAGGCGAAGCTCGTTGACCTTTATTCCAAGGTTTTCCATCAACTCAACGTTCGTCCTCACTTCAAAGGCTACGCTTTCCATCACCGCCCTTGCGATGTCTCCCCTAGAATGCCCCAGGGTCAGCCCGTAAATCGCTCCCTTTGCCTCTGGGTTCCAGTGCGGACATCCAGCACCGGTGAAGAACGGAAAGATCATAAGCCCACGGGCTCCAATTCCAGAAGCTTTGGCTTCCAAGTTGAGAACGTCGTAGCTTTCACTGGAGAAGAAGTTTCGTTTTACCCATTCAAGAAGACTCCCAGTTGTGAATATGCTCACCTCAGCCACGATCTTCGGCACCACGTGCGCGGAGTAAATCAAATCACCGCCGTGTATTTTCTCCACTGGAGCGATCATAAAAGTTCCTGTGCCGGTCGTAGACTTTATTTTTCCCTCCTCCACGACTCCTTGGGCAAGAGCACTGCACTGCTGATCTCCACCACCCACTGCGATTATAGGCTTTGATTTTAACTCAATTTCATTGCTTTTCAGCTCTCCAACAGCCTCTCCCGAGTTCATTATCTCTGGAAACTTGTCCAAGTCAATACCAAAGATTTCAGCTATCTTTTCAGACCACTTTCGCCTTTTCAAATCCATCAGCATAGTTCTCGACGCGTTTGAGAAGTCCGTCACAGCAATTCCGGAGAGCTTGAAAACTATGTAGTCGTGGACGAGCATGAATTTCCAAGTTTTTTCAACCACCTCAGGACAATTCTTCATCCACCACAATATCTTCGGCAGTGAAAAGTATGGATCTGGTTTTAAACCCGTTATTTTAAAGATCTCCTCGCCCATTGTCGAAGTTATTCTCTTGACTTCCTCAACTGTCCTTCTATCTTGCCAAACCATTGCCCTCGTAAGCGGAGTTCCTTCTTTCGAAATTGGCACAATTGTTTCACGTTGGTTTGCAACTGAAATTGCCAAGACTTCGTTTTCCGCTTTCGCAAGCTTTATCACAGAATTGCAAGCTTTCACAACACTTTTCCACCAGTCTTCGGCGTTCTGCTCAACCCATCCTGGGTTTGGATAGTAGCTCGGAAATTCAACATAGCTCTGAGCAACAAGCTCTCCTTCAGGAGAGTAAACGCCTGCTCTAACGCCAGTCGTGCCTGCGTCGATGCCGAGAACGAAACCCATTGGATCACCCTAGCTCTTGCTTCACCATTTCATTCACCTAAGAGTTTATCCAATTCATTAAAGGCTGTTTTAGTTTTCCTCTTACTCGCGTTCCCCACGAACAACGTCTTCTTCTCTTCAACAACCTTCTCCTGACCCCCTATCTCGAAAGCGAGACTTACTTTAACTTTGTATTGACCTGCTTTTAACTTAGGAGTTAAAAACTTCAGAAGCTTTTCCCCATCTTCCTCAATAGCACCTACATACTCATCCAGTAAAACCTTATCCCTAAGCATCACTCTTATTCTAACATCATTTAACGCTTCGCTTAAATTATTAGAAATTTTGACAACAATATCCTTTTGCTCATTCTCATTTATGAGTAGCGGTTCCAGTGAAACCTTAAGACCCTCTCCCTTCAAAATCATTAAACATTTCTTGATTTTCACTAGCTCCTCATCGGTAATCCCGTAAAGCTCAGCAACCGCTTTATCAATTTCCTCCTCCGTCCTTCTCAGATCATCCTTCAAGTCCTCCCTACCCTCTTCGTAGATTTTACTTGCTATTTCATGAGCCTTCCGAGAAAGCTGAGAAATCTTTTGATGAAGAGTATTTTGAGGATCGAATTTTGGAACTCTGATATATTTAAGAATGTGAGGAGATCCTCCGCATTCGTAAGAATAGGCAGCTATGGGTAAAAGCACTACTGAGGAATTAAGTAATCCTGAAAGGTAATATGCTTCACTATCACTATCTACGGATACTAGCGTCAATCCAACGTCTGGAATTACAGTTTTTTCCTTTGGAAGCAAAACAGCTGCAGCGAATCCTGTGAATTTTCCTGTTATATCTCCAGCTACTGCTTTCCAAACGACCTTATAAGAATGAAAAGTATAGTTGCCTATACCGTAAAGCGAATAGAATGGATTACCTTCACCCCAGAATTTATAAGATGGGCTCTTCTCAAGTTCTTTTTTAAAGTTGATGAAGTACTCATACGTCTTTGGATATTCCGTCTTCAGTCTGTCTTCCTCGATAGGTTTTCCTGTTGTCGGGTTATGAGGGACTATTATCCATAAATGTTTCTTGGTTACGTACCATCTCTTAACATCCATTCCTCTAACTAAAGGATAAACCAGGTCTTTTTCCACGACCTGTTTTACTTGCTTCACCTTTTTCTTTTGACGGGGTAATGAGGGATTAGTTATCAGTAAACCATCAGGTGTCTCGGACAAGATTTCAATCCAATAAACCTGGTTCAACGCTGTATTTACACCCGCATGTGCTCTATACCAAGGGCTTCCACCAATGACTTTCTTGATTGCCTCATAGGCTTTCTCCGTTATCTGCATCCAAGGACTCTCAGGTTTGTTTCTCTCTATAGGAAGAAATATCAAGTTGAACTGTTGTGTAGTCTTTTTTACCTCTTCTAATTCAGCCTCCTGGTCGATGCCTTTACTTCTTGGGTTGTGCCACGTGATGCAAGGAAT
>CALIUJ010000142.1 GCA_938048785.1 uncultured Archaeoglobaceae archaeon
GAGAATGCAGGTCTTATTCATGTCTTTGGTACGGGACATTCCCATATTTTCGCCGAGGAGGCGTTTTTCCGTGCGGGTGGTTTGGCTTGTGTGAATCCTATGCTTGAGCCAAGCCTTATGCTTCACACTGGAGCGATGAAATCCTCCGTTCTTGAGAATTGTAGCGGTATTGCAGGAGCGATTTTGGATCACTTCGACCCCCATCCTCCTGATGCCCTTTTGCTTTTCTCCAACTCGGGAGTAAACGCTGTGCCTGTGGAAATGGCAATCTTAGCCAAGAAGAGGGGAA
Organism: uncultured Archaeoglobaceae archaeon; assembly: GCA_938048785.1. Classification (GTDB taxonomy): domain Archaea; phylum Halobacteriota; class Archaeoglobi; order Archaeoglobales; family Archaeoglobaceae; genus WYZ-LMO2. The sequence goes on from CALIUJ010000142.1 coordinate 290, forward strand.
TACCTGTTATTGCCGTTGGAAGTAGAAAATATATCGAGTATTTGAAGGAGACAACGGGGAGACAGAGTATAATGGAGTATTGTGACGTATTCATTGATAACAAGGGAGAAGTAGGCGATGCTAGCGTGGAAATAAGCGAGCTTGGGGTAAAGATTGGTCCTACTTCAACCGTCGCTGGAGTGGTAATTGTGCAATTGCTTTTTGTTGAAGCAGTTTCTAAATTAGTGGAAAAGAATTTCTATCCGCCCATTTTTGTGAGTGGAAATTTTCCAGGAGGAAAGGAAAAAAACCGGAAGTTGGTGCAACAATACCGGAGTCTGGTCAAAATGCTTTGAGGAAGGAGTGTTTTGTGTACGGAAACCATTTTGACCATTGATATAGGGACGACTAATCTAAAATGCATCCTTTTTGACAAAGAGGGTAATCAACTTTTTAGAGAGTCTTCACCTAACGTCACCTACTACCCTCGGCCCTTTTACGCTGAACAGAACCCTGAAGAGTGGGTGAAAAATCTGAAGAGAGTACTAAAGAAAATGCACCAGGCATGTCCTGAAAAGCTGCGCGCAATAGATGCGGTGGTACTTACCGGACAAATGCATGGACCAGTGCTCTTCTCGAGGAAAGCAGGGAAAGCGACTTATCCTTGCATTATATGGTCTGATACTCGAGCTGGGGAAGAAGTTGCGTTTTTGCAGCGGGAGTTCTCTGCGGAGTTGTTCTTGGAAAAGATGGGAAATCCTTTACAGCAGAGCTTTACTTTGCCTAAACTCCTCTGGTTAAAGAGACATCGACCAGAGGCTTTTCGAGAAGCCTCTTTTGTAATCTTTCCTAAGGATTATATTGGTTGTCTTTTGGGTGGAGAACCCACGACAGACTACTCTGATGCTTCAGGGTCTCTCTACTACGACATACGCACGAGGTGTTGGAAGAGAGATTTATGGGAAGCACTTGGTTTTCCTCAAGAGATGCTCCCTGAAGTCGTTTCTGGTGATTCGGTTATTGGTCACGTTTCCGAGGCGGCGGGGAGGGAGTTTTTTCTCCCCTCTGGGATTCCGATTATAAAAGGCGGGGGAGACCTTGCCACAACAATTTTGGCTACAAGTATGGGGAACAAGGAGAGGATTTCTCTGTGTGTAGGTACAGCTGGGCAGCTCCTCCTCTCCCTGGACGACATCAATGAGAATATCCTGGGTAAGCTCTATGTTTTCTTGCATTCCTTGGGAGAGGAGTATTTTGCTTTAGGTACTGTTCCTGCGGGTGGCGCTTCTCTGCAGTGGTTTCTTTCTCTGTTTGAGGAGAGAAGCACGAGGAACCTTTGGATAGACATAAGTGGACTCCAAAAAATTTCTCGACAGACTACGCTTCTCTTTTATCCCTTTCTTTTGGGTACAGGAACGCCTTATTTTGATTACCGAACCGAGGCAGCTTTCTTGGGTTTACGAATGGATCAAAAACTAGAGGACATACTCCTGGCGATTTTAGAGGGAATTGTCTTTGCGTTAAGGGATTCTTTGGACGGAGTTGCACCCTTCGTAAAAGAGGTTCGACAAGTAATTTTGAGTGGCGGTTTAGCGCGCATTCCGCTATTCTCCCAGATAGTGAGCAGCGTTTTTGGTCTCCCTGTGACCCTTTTTAGGTATCAAGATACTGCCTCAATGGGTGCTTTTCTTCTGGCAATGCGTGCCATGGGAAATAGGAGTTTTGAAAACTTTTTCAGAAATTGGTTTGAAACCACATGTTTTCCTGAAGAACCTTACGTCCATTATTACACGGGAAAATACAGTATGTATCGTTCCTTTTTGCCCTCTGTGCTATCCTTCGCTTCTCAATTTGCCAACATTTGTGGGAAGGATGTGAAACACGGTGGAAATAACGAGGAGTTCACCAATACCCCTACATGTTCAACTTAAAGAGATTTTGAAACGCATTCTTGAAGATGGAACATATAAGCCGGGAGATCGATTCTTCTCGGAAAAAGAGATCATGGAGAAATATGGTGTGAGTCGGTTAACGGTTCGCCGGGTCATGGACGATCTTCTGCGGGAAGGTTTCATTACCCGCGTTCCAGGTAAAGGAACGTTTGTTACCAAGCCCAAATTTGTGGAAAAGCTTACTGAGCTTGTGGGATTTACTCAAGACATGATGAGAAAAGGACTTGTCCCTAGCACTAGGCTTCTTGAGAAGAAAATACTATCCCCATCTAAGGAAATACGCGAACTATTGCGGCTCAGTCGGGGAGAGAAGGTTCTCTTTCTCAAGAGAATCCGTTACGCCTCGGGAGAACCGATGGCTTTGCAAACTGCCTATATTCCTTTAAAGTTTTTCTCAGGAATTGAGAAGGTGGATTTCGAAAGGGAATCCTTGTACGGGACCTTTAAGCGATTTGGCCGGCCTCCAGCGTGGGCAAAGCAGGATATGGAAGCTGTAATTATTAAGGACGAAGAACAGGCCCGGCTTCTTGGGGTTGCGCCAGGTTCTGCCGGCATGCTCAGTGAGCGCTTGACGTACGATCTTGAAGGTAATCCTATAGAGTTTACCGTGACTCTCTTCCGTGGGGAAAACTATCGATTCACTGTACAT
>CALIUJ010000143.1 GCA_938048785.1 uncultured Archaeoglobaceae archaeon
AGAGTTAAATAACCATTTTTTACAAATAGTTATACTTATCTTCAGTGAGCTTACTTTATGAGAGCAGTTTGGAAAGGGGCGATTAGCTTCGGACTTGTTTCAATACCGGTCAAAGCGTATAACGCAACGATTTCAAAGGAAGTTAGATTTCACTTGCTTCATTCCAAAGATGGAGGAAGAATAAGATATAGAAAGTTCTGCGAAAAGTGTGGCGAAGAAATCAGCGATGAAGAAATGGTCAGGGGTTATGAGATAGCGAAGAACGAGTTCGTAATACTAACTGACGAAGACTTGGAAAAAATACCCTTGAAGAGCACGAAGAACGTTGAGATCAAACGATTCTTCGATCCTTCGGAGCTCAGAGAGATCTACTACAGCGGTTTCTACTACCTCTCACCGGAAAAAGGGGGAGAAAAAGCCTACGCTTTGTTGAGAGAAGCTATGAAGGCTACGAACCTAATGGGCATAGGAAAGATCAGCTTAAGGGGAAAAGAGAGCTTGGTTGCACTCAAATCTTTCAACGGCGGAATCGTGCTGGTAAACCTCCACTACGTGGACGAGATAAGAAATCCCGCAGAGATTCCGATGTGGAACGTCAGCGTTGAGATAAGCGATGAAGAGCTCGAGCTTGCAAAGAAGCTGATCATGGCGATGAAAAAGCAGTTGAACATCGAAGAGTTTAGAAACGAATACAAAGAGGCTTTGTTAAAGTTGATCGATGCAAAGCTTGCGGGGAAAGAGGTAATGGTCACGGAAGAGACAAAAACTGCAAGATCTTTGATAGATGCTTTGAAGGCAAGTCTTGAGGCAATCAAATGAGTTGGTTCTACGAAAAAATAAAGCCAATGCTCGCGGTAAAGGGAAAACCTTTCAGCAATTCAGAGTTCATTTACGAGATAAAGTTTGACGGAACAAGGGCAATCGCTTTTGTCGACTTGGAAAACGAGAGGATTAGACTACAAAACCGAAGACTTCTTGAGATCGCTTATCGATACCCGGAGATAGACCTACTTGACTCCGTGAAGGAGAGTGCGATCCTCGATGGGGAGATCGTTGTATTCGACGGAACTCTGCCCTCTTTCTCCCTTCTACAGCAAAGAGAACACGTCGATAGTTTCAGGGCTTCGATCCTATCGAAGAAGTTTCCCGCCAATTACTTCGTTTTCGACGTTCTCTACACTTCATCGCGCGGATGGTTGATGAAAGAAGCCCTAATTCAAAGAAAAAAGATTCTCGAGGATATAAGCGCCAATGCGAAAAGAGTTGCGCTCATAGACTTCGTAGATGAAAAAGGAGAGGAGCTATACGAAAAAGCGGTAAAACTTGGGATTGAAGGTGTGATGGCAAAGAAGAAAACAAGCCCATACTTAGTTGGAAAGAGATCAGAGTCTTGGGTCAAGATCAAAAAAAGAAAAACCTTGGACTGCGTCATCGTCGGATGGCTCGAAGGAGAGGGAGAGCGCAAAGAGCTCTTTGGATCTCTAATTCTTGCGCTCAAATCCAAAGACTCTTTTGTTCATGTTGGACAAGTTGGCACTGGGTTCAAGTTAGAATTTGCGAGGTGGTTCATCAAAAAGCTTCGGGAAATAGAAGTAAACGTTGCACCCTTTGAAATCGAGACGAGTAGAGAAGTTCACTGGTGCAAGCCAGAGTTCGTTTGCGAAGTTGAGTTTTTGGAGCTAACAAAGGATATGAAGCTCAGAGCTCCGGTTTTTCTTAGGCTAAGGAACGACAAAAGTGTTGACGATTGCACCATCGATTCCCTATCCCCAGATGAGTTAGAGAGAAAAGTTTAAATCCAGATGAGTCGTGCTGAGCACAACTCAAAAAGAGATCTGTTGTGAGACTATGATGATAGAGAAGCTCGAGGAAAGGAAAGAACAGCTTGAAAGAGAACTCCAAGAGTTCACGAAGAAGAGGGACGAACTCAATCAGTTTGCAAAGGACTGCGCGAAGAAGAGAGATGAGTTGAACAAAGAAGTGAAAGAGCTTGTGGAAAAGGTAAAGGAGTTTAGAGCGAAGAGGGACGAGCTTAACGCAAAGGTTAGAGAGTTGAAGACGAAGAAGAACGAGCTATACAAGGAGATTGATCAGCTATACAAGGAGCTTGACAAGCTTAGGAAGAGCATAGACAAGAACGGGAGACCCTTGGGAGAGATAGAAAAGGAGATTAGAAAGCTGGAGTTCAAACAACAGACAACGGTGATGACCATAGAAAAGGAGAGAGCACTCGTTGACAGGATTTCAAAGCTAAAGAAGGAGTTGGAAGAGAGAAAGGCACAGTTGGAGAAACACGAGGAGTTTAGAAAGCTGATAGTTAAGATAAGAGAGCTAAAGGACCAAGTAAGAGTTCTTTCGTCGGAAATAAAGGCTTACGGCGATGAGGCGGACAGATACCACGAGGATATGACGAAGTTCGTGAACGAGCTCGACGAGAAGAGGAAGTTAGCGGACGAGATGCATTTAAAGTTCTCGGAGAGCAAGAAGGAAGCTGACAAGTGCCACGAAGAAGCTGTAAAGAGGAGAAAAGATATAAGAGATCTTGAAAAGGTCATAAAGACGCTGAAGTCGAAGCAGTTCAAGACAAAGGAACAGATCGAAAGGGAAGAACTGATAAAGAAGGCGAAAGAGATCTACGAGATGTTCAAGAAGGGAGAAAAGATAGATACCGAAGACTTGCTCATACTGCAGAGGGCTGGGTTGATCTGAACTCGTAGCCTATTTTTAAAGCTTTCAAATTCATCTCGCTGT
>CALIUJ010000144.1 GCA_938048785.1 uncultured Archaeoglobaceae archaeon
AAGGAGAAAGAGACCAAAAAGCTCATAAAACTTTGAAACCAAAAAAGTTAAGGGCTCGTAGCCTAGCACGGATATGGCGGCAGCCTCCTAAGCTGCAGGTCGCGGGTTCAAATCCCGCCGGGCCCGCTATTTTGAAGGTTATATAAATTTATAGCAGGCTTTGGAATCTTATACTCGCGCCCGCAAGTGTTAGAAATGCTACAATTGAGATAAGGTAGCCGTAAAAAGCTCCACAGTTTCAGATCTCACAGAGCTCTTAAAAGATATCCCTTGAATTATAACTTTCTCAACCTGAGGATCAACCACCTTGCAAAAAGTGCAACTCCAAGAACGATCGTGTAAAGTATAAACAAGTAGATCGGTAGCAACAGCGCAAGTCCTGCAAGTAAACCCGCGCCAGGTTTAGATATCTCGTGGAGAATATAAGCTGTGAGAATTAAGATCCCGACGTATGGCAACAAGACCATTATTTTCCAAAGCTTCATGGGGTTTAGCTGCTTTAAGACGAAATTTAAATGTTTCCCCCGTTTCATCGAGACTCGTAATTCGAAAGACATCGAATCCCCTCTCCTAATCTTTCAAAAGATCGTAGATTTTTTGCGAAATCTCAGTGAATTTCGCATCAAATCTGTTCCTCGGTCTTTCGAGCTTAACTTCGACCAAAGCCTTAGCCCTTGCGGGTCTTTTTGAAAGAACTAGAATTCGGTCTGCGAGAAAAACAGCTTCTTCAATGCTGTGCGTCACATAAACGATTGTTTTCTTCGTCCTTTGCCAAATCTTCACGAGTTCTGCTTGCATCTCCATTCTCGTCTGCGCATCCAAGGCGCTGAGGGGTTCGTCCATCAGAAGAATTGCTGGATCACAGACCAAAGCTCTTGCAAGTGCAACCCTCTGCTTCATCCCACCAGAAAGCTCGTGAGGATAAGATTTCTCGAAGCCTTCAAGTCCGACGAGTTTCAGCATTTCCTCCGCAACTTTCAAAGCCTCCCTCTTTTGAAGCTTGGATTCAATGCCGAATAGAACGTTTCCGATCACGGTTCTCCACGGAAAGAGGGCGTAGTCTTGGAAAACAAGAACCCTGTCAGGACCGGGTTTTTTAATTTTCTCTCCTTTTAGCAGAACCTCTCCTTCGTAATCCTCGAATCCTGCGATTATCCTAAGCAAAGTGGTTTTACCACAACCGCTTGGTCCAAGAATGCAGAAAAATTCCCCTGATTTTATGGAAAAGCTAATCGAATCTATGACGAGTAGATCGTTAAACCTCTTCCTCAAATTGGATACGCGAAGAACTTCACTCGACAACGAGTCCCCTCCTCCACCTCAAAAATCTGCTTGCCAAGAACTTATAAACGTTGTCCAACGCATAACCTACGAGACCTATGCAGACCATGTAGGAGATCACGATTTCTGGTGCATGGTAAAGCCGAGCAATCTCTATTTGATACCCAAGCCCGTAAGCAGAGACACCAAAGAGCTCCGCTGCAACTACGCACATCCAAGCAACTCCTGAACCGACTCTGATCCCTGTGAAGATCGAAGGCATCGAAGCCGGGATTATTACTTTTCTCAGAATTTCGAATCTACTCGCTCCAAGCGTTAAAGCAACTTCTACAAACTTCTTTTCCACGCTCGCAACCCCATGGCGGGTGTTCAGCAGTATTGGGAAGAATGAACCTATGAATATTATGAAACCCGCCGCTGTGTGTGTAAGCTTTAGAAGTAAAATCGAGATTGGAATCCAAGCTATCGGCGGGATAGGACGAATAAGCTCAACTATGGGCGAGAGAAGGTTTTCCAATGTTCTCGAGAAACCCATCAGCAATCCGAGAGAAATTCCAATTATTAGGGCTGAAGAAAATCCGAGAGCATAGTGGTAGAGGCTAAAGACGATATCTACTGGCATTTTAAAGCTCGGATCTTGAAGAGTGATGAGTTTTACGAAGGTTGGAATCACCTTCGATGGCGGAGCTAAGAGAAACGGGTCACGGATGAAAAAATAGTAAAAGGTTTCCCAAAAGATCAGAAAAATTGAAACAGAGATTGAAACGTAAAAAATCCTCAGCTTCATTCTATCCCGAGTTGTTTCTTAATCTTTGGGACCATTTTAAGCGCTTCGTTGTAGATTTCAACGTCAACGAGCTTTCCAGCTTCGAGTCTCACCGTCTTACCATCTGCATCTCTCGTAACACCCAATTCGAACTGAGAATCGCAGAGCATTTGCAATCCACGCATCCAAGATTCGTCCCTTGGATCTGTTCGTAGATTCGTAGTTCCGGGGAATTTCTCAGCCACGCTTCTATCTATTTTAAGCCATTTTTCGAGGATACCAACTATTTCTTCGCGATTCTTCTCATTCTCCGCATACTCGCTCGCGATTATGTGAAGAGCCACAAACTTCACAGCCAAATCCCTGTTGTTTTTGATGAATTCCCCATTCATAAGGACGATGCAACACGGATGCATTGGAAACATCTCTCGAGAATGCATAACCAATTTTGCACCTTCTTGCATCATAACATAAGGTGCTGGATCTGGAACAAAGGCTAAGTCAACGGATCTGCTCCTCAAAGCTTCCCTTATCTCACCAGTGCCCGAAGCTGTAATGATCTCTGCCTTAATTCCCTTTTCCTTTAACCAATAAGACAAAATCGTCCACTGAACTGAGCCAGGTGGAAAAGTCATTATTCTTTTACCACTAAGCGATTCGATCGACTTAAACTCGAAGTCTGGGCTTGAAACCAATGAAGATCCTTCAACGTTCGCTATTGCTACGATCTTTGCATTAAAACCGCGGGAAATTATCGAAAGTGGCGGTGCTGAGCCAACGTATGCAATTTCCTGTTGCTTCGCGGAAAATGCCTCCATCTGCGAAGGACCGGAGGGGAAAGAAGTCGTCACTATTTTCTTCCCCAAGACTTTCTCGTCCCAGCCTTTTTCAATTATCACAAAAAGCGCTACGTGATGCCATCCCGGCTGATGGCTGACCCTTATCTCCTTGAGCTCCTCGCTTTTCTCCTCGACGCAACCGAGGAGCAAGAGTGGTATCAGAAGAACCAGTAACCTCTTCATACCACAAGGACGCAGTTGAATATAAAAATTTTTCCTAAAATGCCAAAAATTTCTTCCTCTTTAGGAAAAAATATATATTCCTTTGCCCAATAAACCCTATGGAACTCGAAAAAGTGATTGCAGAACTCGTGCTCGCGGAGGACTTTGGAAGAAGGCTCGAGTCTGTTATAAAAAACGATTTAAAAATGGAGATCAGAGATTTCGCCAAAGAAGCTGGAATTTCAGAAAGCACGATTTACAAAATAGTTTCCGGAAAAAGAGAACCAAATCTAAAGACTTTGAGACAAATAGCGATTTTTATTGCAAAGAAGATTAAGAAAAACGAGGATTTCATTGCAGTGATAGCCTCGAGATCTGTGCTCAACATGCTCATGAGCTATTTCGTGGAGATCGATGGGAAGAGAATTCTGATTCGAGAATACTCTGCGAACAGCTTTGAAGAGGCGATCATATCAGCTGTTAAAGCAGAAAGAGATGGAGCTAAAGCCATCGTTTGCGCCCCAATACTAAGCCCAACGCTCGAAAAAATTGTCAGAGTTCCGATTGTGACGATAATCCCGAAGGAAGATCTTTTAAACGCAGTAAAGATCGCGGGAAAAAAGGTTGCCTCACAATAATTTTATTTGCAACGCAGTCAAGTCTCAGCATGGTTTCGATCGAAGACGTTTACCACGTTTCGAGGCTTGCAAGGCTCTTCATCAAAGAAGATGAGGCGGAAAAATTTAGGAAGGAGTTCGAAGAAATTCTATCCTATTTCGACGTCCTCGATGAAATTCGCGAAGACTTGAAGCCAACCTTTCACGTTCTCGAGATAACCAACGTCCTTAGGAACGACGAAGCTAAGAAGGGGCTTGAGCAAAGCGAAGCTTTGATGAACGCACCAAGGAAGGAAGAAGGCTACTTTGTTGGACCAAGGGTGGTAGAGTGAACCTTCTTGAGTGGAAAGCTCTTTTAAGCGATATTGGATGTTATGAGGCGATAAGCAAATTGCTTGAAAGAATTGAAAGAAGTGAGATCAATGGTTACATCACAGTTTGCAAGAAGGAAGCTTTGAAACTTGCTGAGAACTTTGACAAGGGAAATTTGAAGGGTAAGCTCGCGGGAGTTCCAGTTGCTGTGAAGGACAACATAACTACGAAGGGTATCAGAACGACTTGCGCTTCAAAGATGCTCGAAAACTATGTTCCAGTTTTCGATGCACACGTCGTTGAAAGATTGAAAGCGGAGGGAGCGATAATAATAGGAAAGACAAACATGGACGAATTCGGAATGGGGACGACGACTGAGACTTCTTACTTTGGGGTTGTCAAGAACCCCTACGATCTAAGCAGAGTTGCTGGTGGAAGTAGTGGCGGAAGTGCAGCAGTTTTATCTGCGAATGAGGCAATCTTAGCCTTAGGGAGCGATACTGGAGGAAGCATAAGATGTCCTGCGAGTTTTTGTGGAGTATATGGATTAAAGCCCACATATGGTCTTGTCTCGCGATACGGTTTAATTCCCTACGCGAATTCCCTTGAACAAATTGGACCAATGGCGAACAGCATCGAAGATCTCGCGACTCTCTTGGAAGTTATAGCTGGAAAAGACGAAAGAGATTCGACGAACTCTGGAAGGAGTTTCGTTTTCAGAGAAGAAAAGGTCGAGAGAATTGGGTTGATAAAGAACATGACCGCGGAAGAAGATGTGATGGACAAGGTTTACGGGTGTATGAACAACTTCGATTACGCAGAAGTCGATCTCCCCTCGCTAAGGTATGCTCTCGCATCTTACTACATCATAGCAATGAGTGAAGCCTCCTCGAATCTCGCAAGATACGATGGTGTTAGATATGGTCATTACTCGCAACTCTCCTCCTGGTTCGATTACTGCTCAAGAGTAAGGGCTGAGGGCTTTGGCGAAGAAGTGAAGAGGAGGATCATGCTCGGAAGCTATGCGCTTTCCGCGGGATATTACGGGAAGTATTATCTCAAGGCTTTGAAGGCGAGAACTCTGATAATTGAGGAGTTCAAAAAAGCTTTTAGCAGATTCGACGTTCTCGTGTCACCAACTATGCCAACTCTACCATTCAAGATAGGTGAGATAAAAGACCCGCTGACGATGTATAAAATGGA
>CALIUJ010000145.1 GCA_938048785.1 uncultured Archaeoglobaceae archaeon
AGCTGGCTACACCGGAGGACCGGGAAAGAAGGGAATCTACGCTTTCTGGAAGTCCTTTCGAAACTTTAGTTGTTGCAACAACATCGTCAACGGCTATCTAATTTTTTCTCTACTAAGACTTTTCATCGTCTTCTCCTTAGAGACGCAATCGCGATCAGTCCAGCGATTGCGAGGATGGCTTCAAATCCTGGTACTAGCTTTATAGGTGTTGGTGTTGGAGCGGGCGTTTTGAGTGGAGTCTTTCCCGGCGTTTGGCTCGGAGCTCCCGTTGGCGTAGTCTGCGCCCCGCTTGTAGTCTTTGGAGTTGGCGGCAAAATAGTGAACTCCAGTGCTGATGTTTTCTCGTTTCTCTTCAAATCGATTGCGTATATCTTGTATTTCCCCTCTTCGATCTCTGGAATCGTGAACTGCGAATCAACTATACCGCTTTCGTTTGCGAAGAGCTTTGCTACAAGCACGTGATCCTTGAACGCATCGGTAGCGTTCATCAGGTAAACTCTGACTTCCCCATTCGATGAGAATCCGTTCCCAGTCAAGCTTACGTTTTCATAGATCTTAGCTTTGTTCGTGGACAACTTCGAGATCTTCGGTAGAACCTTGAACATCGTGTAGGCGTTCAGCCTTACTTCGTCCATCGCCATAACTCTATACTCTCCACCCGGCACCTGTGGGACAGAGATCGAAGCTGAAAATCGACCATTCTTGTCAGATTTCGCTTCCCCACGAACTTCGTTGCCGAAGTAGATTAAAATTTTACTTTCTGGTTGAAAATAATTGCCAGATATGCTTATGGAGCTACCAACTGTGCCCTCTACGGGCTTTATTAAGATCGTTGGAGAAGATGTTATCGCCTGCGAAATCGAAACGGCAAAACTTAGCAGTAGGGATACCAACAACACCTTATGCCACACTTATACCACCTTGACACAACTTAACTTGATTGCATTTAATCTTTGCGAGCATGTCACTTCCACGCATTCGAAAGAGTTAGAAAACCTATGAAAAGCTTATAAGAGTTCAACTCAACCTTCTTCGTGCTCTACTACGCTGTAAAGAATTTGGAGAAGTGCATGAACTGCGGAATATGCGAGGAAATAGTAGCATGTTCCAGCGATTACGTCGGCTTCGTTGAAAAATGCATAGGATGCGGGGCTTGCAGCTTCGCATGCCCATATGAAGCGATGGAGATGAAGGAAAGGGAAAAAGGGAAAGAAGTTTCCATGAAGGTGAATGGGGAAAAGATCTCGGTTCCAGAGAGAATAACGGTCAAAAAAGCCCTTGAAATAATCGGATATAGAATTGGTAGATTCCCCGGAGAAGGGGATATATTTGCTCCTTGCGAAGTTGGCGGTTGCTACAGCTGTGCAGTCGAGATCGATGGAAAAATAATGCCAAGTTGTGTTACCGGTGTTAAGGAGGGAATGGAGGTTAACACAGAGCTTCCCAAGGAATTCATCCCAAAGAGAGCTTTGCACGGATGGATGGGGCATCCAGTTGGCGGAGTCGGAACTCCTTGGTGGCTTAAGGGTCGTAGATTCATAGAAGCTGCGGTCTTCGCTTGCGGTTGCAATTATCGTTGCCCGCAATGCCAGAATTGGACCACAACCTACAATGGTAAAGAGCTGGCGCTTACACCAAGAGAGGCTGCTGTGAAGATGACCGCGACAAGAAGAAAATACGGAGTAGATAGAATGGCTATTTCTGGAGGGGAAAGCACTTTGAACAGAGAATGGCTCGTGCAATACCTGAAAGAGCTTAAGAAGCTAAATCCAGACGAGAAGGCAAGGTTCCATGTGGACACGAACGCTTCTATTCTAACTCCAGACTACATCGATGAACTCGTGGAAGCGGGAATGAGTGATATAGGTCCAGACCTCAAAGGATTGCGCTTGGAAACCTTCATGAGGATAACTGGATTGAAGGACAAAGAACTTGCGGAAAAATACCACAGAACGAGCTGGAAAGCTGTTAAATACGTGGTGGACGAATACAAGGACAAAGTGTTCATAGGCGTCGGTATCCCTTACAACAGAGATTTGATCTCCTTGGAAGAGATACACGACTTGGGAAGCGAGATTTGCAAGATAGATTCCGAGATCCAGGTCTGCGTCCTCGATTACAGGGCTGAGTTTCGAAGAAGAGAGATTCGAAGACCAAGCTACTGGGAAATGGTAAAGGTTTGGAGAACGCTGAGAGATGTAGGACTAAAAACCGTTATCTGTCAAACAAGTTTCGGACACATCGGACCAAATGAGCCTTAAAGCAATCCCAAGCTCCTTAAGGTTTCGTAATCCTCCTCTTTCTTGGCAAAAATCCCGATATTTCCGAGCTTAATCCTTTTTAATCCCGCATCCTTTGCAGCGTAATAGGCGTTGAGCATTTGCTTAAAGCTTGGCGATGGAACGTGGATCAGCTTGTGTTCGGGGAAGAACGCTAAAATCGTGAAAGGTATCTTTGGATCGACTTGAGCGATTATTTCTGCGATCTTTTCAATCTGGTCACTTTCAACCCATCCGGGAATGTATAAGGACAAGACTTCTAAAACGAAGTCTCTTTCCACTATTTCTGCTGGCAACTCTAGAATCCTTTTGTTCGAAACTCCGGTGAGCTTCCTATGCACCTTTTCATCGTAAGCCTTGATGTCAAGCCAAAAGGAATCGATTCCCGCATCTTTGAACAAGTCCAAAGTTTCTGAAATCAAACCATATCCATTCGTCTCGAACAAGACCCAGAGATCCCTTCCCAAGCTCTTTATCTCTTGCGCAGATTGCGCATACCACTCTGGGTTGCAGGCAAGATCGCCACCTGTGAAAGAAACGATGTTTCTCGCAGGTCCCCATGTTCCGTCGTCAAGAAGCGTTATTTTATCGAGATCGAGCTTTCCCGGACAATACTTTGACCTCTTTCCAATCAAAATGCAAGAACCACATGCACGGCAAAGCTCATAAGCATGCCAACTCGTCGCATTTTCTCTTGGCTCCCTATACATGTTGTCTTTGTTCAGATCAGCGTAATCCAAGGCAATCTTTGCCACGTGTTCTGGGGACATCCAAGTTCCCTTGGCATATCGAGTAAAACGCCAAGAGTGGCATTTCAAACAGCTCCAGTTGCAACCAGATTGATAGATGGAAAGGTAGCACTCAGGAGCCTTGTGCGCGTAGGAATAAATTAGTCTGTATGGAGTGTTGTCTTTCCATCTGAGGGTGACTTTGCAAGCTGAATCCCATTTTCCATCGTGAAACGTCAAACAGCTTCCCGGTTCAAACCCGATTTCAGCCAGTCGGCATGAGGATACCATGGTTCTACTATGAATTGCGTATAGGAATACAAAAGTTTTTTGAGATGTCTATGTGACATCCGGTGGAAAAGGATTTGCATCGTTGAGAGCAAACTTTATCTTTATCGTCAAAAAATCTCGGCGATGATCAAGATCGAAATCAAGACCCCCGTGCCCAAGGGTTGCGCACTCGAAGCGATAGAGGAAATGGCTAAAAAAGCCTTGATCGAAGTCGAAGGTTTTCTGATAAGTGAAGAAAACGTGAAAGGTCTTATAAAGGTAAAAGCGGAAGAAGTTAGTAGGTTAACAAATAAATTGCCAGATTTCTGCGAGTCGCTGAAGATTTCAAAAGATTCTGTCAGATTGCTTCTCAGAGAACATCCCTGCCTGATAGCCCATCCCATTTTATCTTCGGGCGGAATAATAGTTGGAATTAACTACGATGGCAACGGCATAACTTGGTCGATAATATGCAGCGAAAAAGATTGCCCAAGGTTGATAAAAAAGCTTGAAAAGCTCGGAATCGACTTTGAGCTCGTATACAAGGGCAGACCCGAAGATAAAGAGAGCATAACGTTTAGAGAAGAGGAAGTGCTGAAGATAGCATTGGAAAAGGGATTCTTCGATTATCCAAAGAAGATCAAGCTCGAGGAGCTTGCAAGTCTCTTGGACATCTCCCCTTCAACGCTTTCTGAAATTCTTAGGAGAGCTCAGAAAAAAGTTCTGGAAAAATACTTTAAGATTTGACAAAGTATTTCGGGGGAAAAGATATTTGTTTTTCAGGCGATTGTATTTCCATGAAGGCGGAAGTCGTTAGCTACCACGAGAGTATAAAAAAGATGTATGAGAAGGTGAGCAAGGAGACAACGAACGTTTTTGACAGATTCAAGGAGCAGGAGAAGATAAGGTGTCCGTTCTGCACAAAAGGCTTGAGTTGTCAGCTTTGTAGCATGGGTCCATGCAGAATTTCAGAAAAAGTTCCCTACGGAGCTTGTGGAATCGACGCTGCGGGAATGGTGATAAGGAGGTTCGTGCATCTGAACATGCTCGGAACCGAGGCTTACACGTATCATGCAATTGAAGCTGCGAAGACCTTGAAGGCAACCGCAGAGGGGAAAACGATTTTCGAGATTAAGGATGAGGAAAAGCTGGGGAACTTTGCAAAGCTTCTTGGAATAGATGGGAAAGACATCAAGGAAATTGCGATCAAGGTTGCGGACTTTGTTATATCTGACCTCTCCAGCGTTGGAAAGAGTAAGCTTGTAGAAATTCTTGCTCCAGAAAAGAGAAAAGAAGTTTGGAAGAAGCTAGGAATTTCTCCGGAAGGGATTTTCAGCGAACTACTCACAGTTGGAACTTCTTCGATGACCAACGTGGATTCGAACTACGTTTCTTTGGCTAAGAAGAGCATTTCCATGAGCATAACCACTTGCTTGGCTGCGCAGTTCGCTTTAGAAACGACTCAAGACGTTCTATTCGGCACACCGATGCCACATGAAAGTTACGCGGATCTCGGAATACTGGATCCAGAATACGTGAACATCGCAGTCGATGGTCATGAGCCGTTCATAGCCTTTGCGTTGATAAAGCTCGCAGAAAGGGAAGAGATTCAAAGGATGGCAAAAGATGCCGGAGCAAAAGGGTTGAGGATCATTGGGTTCATAGAAACTGGACAAGAAGTCATACAAAGAACCAAGAGTCCAGTTTTTGTTGGAATCGCTGGAAATTGGATTTGCCAAGAGTATGCGTTGGCAACCGGAGCCATCGATGTCTTCGCAGCGGATATGAACTGCGCTTTACCATCGCTTCCCGAGTATCAGAAATACGGAGTTAAGATAATTCCGGTGAGTAGACTCGTGAGATTTCGCGGAATAGATGAAGGCTTGGATTACGAGCCAGAGAAGGCTGAGGAGATTGCTAAGAGGCTGATAGAGATTGCGATAGAGAACTTTAAACAAAGGGACAAGAGCAAGGCTGTTAAGATAGACAAGAAGCAAAAAATAGTGGTTGGCTTCTCCACTGAGGCGATTGAAAAGCTCGTAGGAGTCGATAATCTGCTCGAAGCTATAAAGAAAGGCGACGTGAAGGGAATCGCAGCCTTGGTCAGTTGCACAACTCTTAAGAACGGACCACAAGATTGGAACAGCGTAACCATTGCAAAGGAGTTGATAAAGAGGGACATCTTGGTCCTTTCAATGGGCTGTGGAAACGCTGCGATGCAAGTCGCTGGTTTAACAAGTTTGGAAGCAATCGAGCTCGCTGGAGAAAAGCTCAAAGTGATTTGCAAGGCATTGAACATTCCACCAGTGTTGAGCTTTGGGACTTGCACAGACGTTGGAAGAGCTTCTTACTTTCTCAGAATAGTTGCGGAAAAACTTGGCGTCGACATTTCTGATCTCCCAGTTGTCGCAACCGCTCCGGAATACATGGAACAAAAGGCTACCATAGATGCGGTCTTTGCGATTGCCTATGGACTGATTACCCACGTATCGCCGATTCCACCGATAACCGGGAGCGAAAAAGCGGTTAAGCTGTTGACAGAGGACATCGAAAAGCTAACTGGCGGAAAAGTCTTGATCGAAGAAGATCCCGTGAAGGCTGCTGAAAAACTCGAGCAAGTGATTCTTGAGAAGAGGAAAAGGCTTGGGATTTAATTTTTTATTTTTCAGCTTACAAGTCCTTAGATAGTTTCTACTCGATTTTTATCCCCTTTGTGAGCTCTAAAAGCTTTTTCCACCCTTTAAACTTCTTTGAAACATCTTCTTTTGGCTCAAATTCCTTGGAAATGTCAGCACAGACTCTTTTCCACTTTCCAATTGCTCTTCCGGCGATCAGATAGGAGCCAAACAGTGAACCAGAGAGAATAGAGCTCCTTCTAACCCTTAACCCAGTAGCATCTGCGATCCGCTGAAGAAGAAAGTCATTTGAACTCATCTCGCTGTCGCACCTTATCGAGTCGACCTTCTCAATCTTCTTCATGAGTTCCACGATCTCCGCAATTCTGAACGCTATCGCTTCAAGAAGTGCTCTGACCAAATCTTCCCTCCTCATGCTGTTCGTGAGCCCGTAGAGTAGTCCGGGGATGGTTTTGTAGTGCGGTGTCCCAAGACCGAGAGGTTAGGAGTTCAAAATCTAAATCCGACTGATTTCCCCAAATATTACGGGCTTTGATTGGAAAGAGATAAAAGATAAAAATCCTCCATAAGACTTTCAGCGTCGTAAATTCACGAATTTGGAGAGGGAAATGTCATCTCTATAGTGTTCCTGTCCAG
>CALIUJ010000146.1 GCA_938048785.1 uncultured Archaeoglobaceae archaeon
TGAAAGAGGAGACAGAGATATCGGAAACAACCGAAGAGGACTTCGACGACTCAATAGAAGAGGAGATAATGGGTCTAAACGACATATATTAGCTTACTGCCCTCTCGTAGTCCAACTCCGTGATTATACCATTTTTGTTCAATATACGATTCGCAGACTCGATGCTGTCCGCTTCAAGAACCAGCTTTGCAGATTCGTTCACAACCATCACAGCCTTCGCCTTGAAGTAAAAAACCAAGGCTGAAATCGGAGTTATGAGCACAGTTCTACCTTTTCTTATCTTTTTCAATCCAAACTCGCCACGATAGGCAAGAATTGGAATCTTGCTCGCTTCAGTGATTACGTGCTCGCAAATCTTTTCCATATCTACGCAATCTTCATAACTCAGTGATGAACATCCGAGAAAACCGCCGATGCGCATAATTTCCGAGATGTTGAGCATCAGCTCTTCGATTTTCAGCTCACCATCGCTTCCAAATCCAGTGACAGCGACTAATGCGTCGAGTTCACTCAGCAACGCAACGCCAATCGCATCCGCTAAGGGACTTCTTACTCCGGATTCGTAGCCAACGGAGATCGCATCTCCTCCTGCATCGACGCCAACAATTAATCCTATGCCCTCGGTCTCGACGAATTTCCTAAGATCGTCCCGTAGCCTTCGCACCCCTTTCGTTATATCAAGCCCGACCACTTTTCCAAAGAACTTCGCAGATCTTGCGAGATTTGGCTTAACACCGTCTGTTGTTCTCGTATCTTCGCTTATGATTGCAATCGTTTCCGCAACTTTTTCAGCATTCAAAAGCTCTTCAACGCTCCTTGGTCCAGGTTTTGGATCCAAGATCAACCGATCCCACATGACTCCGCCATGGATCACCTCGAAGTCGAAGAGCCTTAGGAAGTTCGCTACTGGGATCGTGCTAACTATATCTCCACCGCCACCGATGCCGATGACGAGGGCTTTCTTCTCTTTGCAGTTCTTGAGGATTCTGACGAGTTCCATGGAGCTCGCTTCTTCGAATGAATATATCTTTTGCCAAAAACCAAAAGATTCTTATTTTAAAAACAATTTTTTCCATGCATTCGAAGCTCAGAGTAGCTTTGTTTCTAATCTCGATATTCTTCGGAACCCTTAGCCTTGTCACTGGGGTCGTTCTTTACCTCTGGCCAAAACCAAGGGCGGGATGGTATGAATTTCTTGGCTTGAGCAAGGCAAATTGGAGTGATTTACACACATACTTTTCACTTATAGCTTTGGTTGCGATACTGGTGCATTTAATCGTGAACCGCAGGTCGATAAAGCTATACGTAGATTCTCTGAGGAGGATTTGAAACGCGGAAATGTTGCAAAAGATTTTTAAATCAAAAAAAAGATTGAGGACACGAGACACCTCGACTTCTTAGTAGGGTCTTTGATATTGAGTCTTCTGCTCTTGGGGTGCGCTCAGCCAACTGCTGTTGAAAAGGAGAAAGTAAACTGGACTAAAAACTTCGAGACGAGTCTACACTACACAAGGCAAGGAAAGATAACCTTCTACTCAGCAGAAAAGAGAGGAGGAGCTTTTAACAAATAAGCCAATTGCCATGTTACGCCAGGAGACAAGGTGAACGATACGATCTGCTTGGGATGCCACGGAAAGCAGAGAACGGAGATTGCGCTTCTTAAGCTGAGCGACGTTCATCGAGATCGCGGAATGAGGTGCGTAGATTGCCACTTGCACGGCGACAAAGTGCATTGCTCCGCATGCCACTAATCAACTGTAATAAGCTGTTACAACTGCCATCTCGACAGCGCAGAAGAGCACCAAAAGCGCATTTCAACCGATCGCGGGCTTCCAAGTTTTGGTCAACGACCGCTGTTTACAGAAACCAGACGTTCGTAACGTTCCAGCCATTCTATACGCACGCAATTCAGAAAAACGCGAAGGATTGCAATGATTGTCATGGAAACGCGAACGTCAAGTCTTACCTTGAGACAGGGAGGATCGTTATGACAAAATGGAACGTCCTTCGAACCCCGTAAAGCCAGAGCCCTGGAACTGGAGCTACATCGGAACTCGTTGAATCTCATGCATGTGTGCTTTGCGGAACCGATGACAAAAGAACAGATCGAAAAATTGGCTAAGGAGTTCAAAGCTCGATAAAATTATTTTAAAACTTCAAATATCCTTTTCTTTCAAGCCACTCAACTTGCGGATTTGTGTATCTCCACACTATATCCGCGCGGTCGTTCTGAAAGCTCCAAGGGATAACTATAACGACGTCGCCTTCCTTTATCCAGATCTTCTTCCTCATCTTTCCCGGAATTCTGCCGAGCCTCTCAACACCATCTTCGCATCTAACCTTTATGTGTCCCGCACCGAGCATCGAGGTTACGATTCCAAACATCTCCCCCTTCTTCTTGTCCGGAAGCTTGACTCTTATTATCTCCTCATCACTCAGATCGACACCTCCCAAAAAACTCGTGCCCTTGTTTAAATAGTTTATCGAAACATCTTTCTCTGTATGGAATCGATTTTTTCTGCGAGCTCCCTGAGCTCAGGTCTCATGGCGGTCGCGATTCTTCTCTCAAGCTCATCGGAGCTAATTGCGATCGTTCTTTTAACATTCTGAAACTCCTCAGTCATCGCCTGCATTCGAAGTTCAATGCTTATGAGGAACATCGCAAGGCTTGCGATCAGCAATGCTGCGAGAAAAACGATCGTCGCATCAACTCTGTCGAAAGCGGAAAGCCACTTGTAAACAAGTCCCACAGCGGATAGAACCATTACCACCGAGAGTATTATTTCCCTACCAATTTCCTTCCATGATAGCATGTCTTTATTCGGGCTACGGAAGTATTTATATTTTTTTATCAATCCAAAGCTTGGAAGTTCTTGAAAATCGCAACGCCACTCTTTAATTGACATCATTCGTCTATCAAAAATACTTGATTCAAAAACAAAAATTTTTTATTCTGTGAATCAAGTTCCCACATGCGAGTCTTAACCCTTCTCATAACCTTAATGGCAATAGCGGAAGCGGGCATGTTTCAAGGAGACGAGGAGCACACGGGAAATTACACCGCAACAGCGATAATACCGAAGGTTGAATGGAAAATCTATTTAAGTGGACTAATTGGTGCGCAACCGGTTTACAGCGAAGGAAAAGTCTTTGTCTCAAATTGGTATGGCTGGGGCAACTGGAATCCGGGACTCTATGCGATTAATGCGAGCGACGGTGAAATAATTTGGAGAAATGAGAGAGTTCAAGGTGCTTCAACGCCCGCTGTGTATGGTGGAAAGGTATACGTTGGAGGGATGAACTACAGCGGAGAGGGTTGGCTATACTACGGTTATTTCTACATAGTAAACGCAACGAGTGGAGAAATCGAAAAAGAGCTCTTCTTAGACCAGAGAAAATCCTACTACGGCATAGCATCTTCGCCAGTGGTCTACAACAACTCGATCTATGTTTTGACACACACGAACGCGACTCTTTGGAAACTGAGCTTGAGAGGAGAGATAATAAAGAGTTTCTCAAGCGGAGGAGAGATCAGTCCTTACACTTCTCCAGCGATAAGCGATGGAAAGATCTACATCGCTGGAAACAAAAGCGGAGATCAAAAACTTTACTGCTTGAACGAAGAGCTTGAAGAGCTTTGGAACCTTAGCGTCGAATCAAAGATAACGAATACGCCAACGATTGCCGAGGTGAATGGTGAAAAGCTCGTCGTATTTTCCACCGAAAGAGCTCTCTACATCTACAACGAATCTGGTGTGCTGAAAAAGAGTTTCTCGATAAACGGATCGCTTTCAAGCGCCGCGGTTGCAAAAGATAAAGCTTACATCGGCTCAAAGGATGGAAAGCTATACTGCATAAATCTCACAAGTCTCAAAGAGTGCTGGAACTTCACCGCAAATGGTAAAATAGATTCATCGCCAGCGGTCGCGAACGGAATTGTTTACTTCGCAACAAATACACCAGAAGGAACTATATACGCCGTCAACGCTACGAATGGAAAAAAGCTTTGGCAATACAAGCTGATTCCACCCAAAGGTCTTGCCTATAACATAATGTCTTCTCCATTCTTAGCGAACGAAAAACTATACATAGGCGCAGACGATGGAAATCTCTACTGCTTTAGCTCTGCTGGAATAATAGAGCTAAACGTTACACTTTTTCCTGGGAATTACACCGAGATCGTCGATGGAAAAGAGTATTCGATCAGCAAAACCTCAGCCTTGGGAGCTTTGCACTTCTCAGCAAAGGGAGTCGGCGTCGATGGGGCAATGATTAGCTTTAGCTATGAGTTGCAAAATACCACTTGGGGTCTTTTCCTCACTTCTATAATGGGTCTGAGGGAAAAGTTTTGGCTGTACTACGTGAACGATGAGATGCCATCGATTTCCATGGAAAAGTTAGAGCTAAGAGACGGGGACAAAGTTCAGCTTATATACACGGACGATTTCAACACGACACCGCAGAACGC
>CALIUJ010000147.1 GCA_938048785.1 uncultured Archaeoglobaceae archaeon
AAGAAACTCCTTAAAGTAAGGGATAACAATGTTCTCCTTTGCCAGTTCGCTCATATATTCCTCACTGGCCAGTACTGAATTCAGTGCCGGTCCCTCATATACTGCAGTGAGCCTGTGAACATCTGGCCGGAGCATGAAACGGACAAACTTAATCACCTCATCCTTGTTTGCTTTGAAATTTGCGCCGTACTTATTGACCACCACACCCCAGCAGTGTCCAATACCGTAAGGACCAGCAGGACCGGCAGGAAAGTTCATAACTCCTATAACATCTTGCAGTCCCTCAGTTGCTGCAATACGTCCCATTTCTGCCCAGTCACGAAGCATGGCTACCTTTCCTTCCCGGAAGAGACCTCTACTCTCATCATAGCCAATGGCAGAAAGCGCAGGCGGAGCCGTACTCTGATAGAGCTCGGTCATGAACTCAAGAGCCTGTTTGGCCCTTGCATCTGGAACTCCATCGGGAGCAAGTTTCCACTCCTCTCCTCCTGCTTGGTACAGAAATTCGCAGAAATTGTTATACATTTCTCCAGGTGTTCCTTGGGTCACATAACCCCACTGGTCAGGTGTGCCATCTCCGGTCGTATCCCGAACAAACCGCTTGCCTATCTCAATAAGTTCCTCCCAGGTCTGAGGTGGAGCAACCCCCTCTTTTTCAAAGAGGTCTTTACGGTAATACATGTAACTCATTCCATTCCACCATGGAATTCGATAAACTCCCCCATGGAGTTGCATATATTCTTTCTGAAGATCAACAAGGTCTGCAAGCTCTGCCTCTGAAAGATAAGGGGTGAGATCCTCCCATACGCCAGCGTAAGCACCATCGAGAGTAAATACGTCATCTTGATAGAGAACATCCACCCCAGCATACTTTGTCTTAATCCAAAGCGACGTTCGGCCAACATGCTCATCCCAGGTAGAAGGACCTCTAATGATCTCAATCTTTGTTCCAGGATTCTCCCGTTCAAAGAGCGCAACGACCTTTTCCCCCTGCTCCACACCCCACGCAGGAATGTAGAAGACAATTCGTTGTGCCCCTGCCACACTTCCTAGTCCTATAACCCACACTAAGAGAAAAACAATTGCCCATGCCTTTTTCACGAAAATCATCCTCCCTTCGTGGATTTTAGAGGTGCACCAATGCAGATAAAACTTACGACGCCTCACACAGAGCACCACCTCCTATCAGCCTTATTTGAAGGTTTGACCTACAAGGCCACTCACAACGTACTTTTGGAAAACAATAACAATCACAATAATAGGCAAAACAGCGATAAAGCCTCCTGCTGCCATTTTGGCATAGGGGATATCAAGATAACCCGGGAATTCAAGAAGAGCAGGCATAATCATTTTAGCTCGGTGGAAAGTAAAAGAAAGGGAGTACAACAAATCGTTATATGCCCAAACAAAACGCAGTATAAAGAGAGCAATAAGGGCGTTCTTCAAAGCAGGAAGGACAATCCGTACCACAATTCCCCACTCACCGCAACCGTCTAATCGCCCAGCATCGATAAGCTCATCGGGAAATGCATGTACATAGGGGATTGCAAACCATGAAAAAAGAGGAATACCACTGAAGCCATAGAGGAGAACCATAAGAAGATGCGTATCTAAAAGCCCTAAAGGACTAACGATAAGGAAAATAGGCAAAACATAAATCACCCAAGGAAGTGTAATAAGCCAGAGGATGAGATAAAGCAGAAAGCGCTTAAAACGAAAGCGGTGTTTTGCCAAGGCATAGGCAACAGCAAAACTTGGGAAAAGGGTAATCACAGAAGCAAGAAGAACAATCGATACAGAATTCAGCAGATACTTGGGTACCTCATATTTAGTAAATATTTCTTGGTAGGATTTGAGAGTCGCAACTCGAGGTGAAGGGAAAAGATGAGGGTTAGACTTTATAACTTCCTTTTCAGGAAGAAGTGAAACAGTAACCATCCAGTATAAGGGAAAAAGCGTGAGCACACAAATGACAGCAAAACCCAAAACCTTTAACGCGTTTTCAATGTTTCGGAGTCTTCTTCGCTTCAACTCTCAACTACCCTCCTTTGCAAAGGAGCAAAGATAAGCACTACAAAGGTAAGAATCATGGCGCTCCAAATCACGGCCGTAGCCATGCCGTATTCATAATTCCCGTAGCGCATGCCATGGCGATATATGTTGACGGAAACTACTTCCGTGGCAAAACCAGGACCCCCTCCCGTTAAGGCATAGATAAGGTCAAAATCTTGAAGCGCAAAAACAAAAAGGATAACCCCAATATACAGCATTGCAGGGCGCAAAAGAGGCAGGGTAATATACCATAGATTCTGCAAAGGTCTTGCCCCAGAGAGGCTACTTTCCTCATACAGTTCAAGAGGAATATTTTGGCGGGCTGCAAGGAAAAGAAGGCCACTGAACCAGACATCTTTATAAATCCGAGCAAGAATAACAGATATCCTTGCTAAAGTTGGTTCTCCAAGCCAGGATAACCTCTGACCAATAAACCCAAAACGCAAGAGAAAGTGATTTACGATACCAAACTGTTGGCTCAGAGCAATCTGCGAAAGAAGACCCCATGCTGTTAAAGAAATAGCCCACGGAATAAGGAGGATCGACTTTGCCACTCCTTGTCCTACTTCCAGGGAGTTAATAAAAATACCAACAAATACACCCAAGAAAGTCATGGCACAGGCTACTACTCCAGCGTACAGAAGAGTAAAACCAAGAGCATTCCAAAAAACCCTGTCCTGGAAAAGATGTGCATAGTTTTTCAATCCCACGAAGCGACCAAGAGAGTCAAAAAAAGAAAAGCGTATACCATAGAAAAAGGGAAACGTATGGCTTATAAAGAAAAGAGAAAGAGGAAAGACAAGCAACCAAAACAAAGATCTACGCTTTGGGTTCATGCCACCACCTCCTTTTTGCTTTCCAAAAGTCTTTACGAGAACCCCGTCACAAGTTGTTCCTCGGGAACCCCGCCGTACCTCAAAAGAGAATTTAAGACCTGGCCATTTCTTTGCTTCGCCTATCACCTCCTCGTATCACTTACCCACCTTGTTGAATCCCGCACCACAAGCTTTTCCTCAAGCACAACTTGACGAGGAGCATTTGACACATTTCCTGCAATTCTCTCAAAAACAAGCATTGCCGCGGTTTTACCCGCTT
>CALIUJ010000148.1 GCA_938048785.1 uncultured Archaeoglobaceae archaeon
TCCCTATACCGATGTATAAGGTTGGATAGATCATACTGAAAGGCATCTGCTTGTTCTTGGTATTTTATATCAGCCATCCTTTCTCCCTGCTTTCTTTCGGCCATTTATGTATGTAATCATGGCACTCGCGACAGACTGCCATCCAAGTATCAACATCAAGATAAAACCTACCCCTACCCGCCTTATGATGGACATCAAGTCTTCTTTTTTTATTACATCTTTCACAAACTTTATTCTCTAAAAAAATCTGGGTTTTCTCTTTGTATTCTTTCCATTCTCTTTGCCGCTTTTTGCTTACCGGCCTCAATCTTGTCCTTTTCACGATTTCTTTTCTCCCACCAATGGGCACCACCCCATGGACAAGGAGGTTCTTCTAGGCCTCTTTTTTTCCAGAAATAACGCCACCCCTTATCTATCTCCTTATGCAACTTAGAGAGGTTGCAGTTAAGTATCCCTTCTCCATCAAACTGCTGAAAAGATTTTACAGATTCTTTTTCCATCAGGAAGGGTGGTGATTGTTGTTATTTTATAAACCTCTGAAGCTACAGGTTTACCGTCTAGAAAGTTATTCCAGTTAAAGTCCTCAGTATCTGTAATAATATGAAACTCAGTACATGAGGTCTTCAGCACATGAGTGTGATGTATGTCTACTTTTTGCACTTACGACCTTTTGGACAACTTGTCTTGCGTTTACCTTTACCGCCCCATAGCTCTCTACAGGCTAAGTGACGAGCCGTGCCAGGTTTAGCAGTGCTACACTTGTGACGCTTTTTAAATGAAGACCTAGCTTTAGAAGAGTAGTTGTTGCCGTACCCCTTGGCTCCAGCATGTACTAACTTCTTTTTGCCCTTTGAGCAGTAGAGCTTCATTATTTTCTTACCTGGACGAGTGGACTTCTTTACCTGCCCACACTTCATTTTAGATTTTGGAGATTTACTTTTTGCCATTTGGATACCCTTCTACTCTGTCTCTCAGCCTATCCAGTTCCTTCTCTAAATACTTAATGCGCTCGAATTGTTGGTGGTCAGATGTAATCGGGGCATCCTGTAGGCTCATAAGATGCTCTACATCGCCCTTGGCTTGCTCTGCGTACTTTTCTAGATGCATCACCCTACCCGCCAAGTCCCCGAGCATAGTAGACTCGTGCTGAACCTTGCCCATCTGCATCTCCATACTGGACATGCGGTTCGTGAGCTCAGCCCAGAAGAACACCCCACTACCGACAGCCAGCACCAGTTTAATGGCAAAAGACGCATTCGCCTTTATCTGCATATCATCGGATAACATCGTTTTAGTACTTTTTTGCCCGCTTGCGGGTTTTGGTTTTCTTGACTGACTTTTTCTTTCCACGGGCTTTTCCGGCGCACTTTTTACAACAGTGGCTCATTTCTTCCCCTTACACCTTTTTGCTCTTTTACAAGCTGCGGGAGTGGGGCATCCCCTACATGTCTTAAAAGCCTTTTTCTTGGGCGGCCTACCTTTTTTTGATCCGTATGTACCTTTTCCTGATGGCATTATATTTTCTCCTTTATGCTTTCTTTGTCCTGCGCCCCATGCCTACTCGTCTCTTTTCAGCAACTAGGGCTTTCTTTCGTTTCCCAACCTGACTCCATGTTTTTGGAGTTTTCTTGGACACTCTTCTCGAAGGTCTACATTTCTTGACTCCCTTGGTCGCCTTTTTCTTGCTTCCCTTTTTCTTTCCACCACCACATGGGTTTCCATTCTGATCCGTCCACTTTTCCCTGAACCACCTCTTTAAATTCGCTCCCGCCTTTCCCTTGCGTACCGCCATCAGTCCCTAAACTTTGCAAGCATTCTACCAGGATCCATATCTCTAAGAAAAAGTAGTAGTCCACCCTGATATCTATTCATTTTACCATTCTGCTTCTCCCAGCGTTTCACGGCAAATGGTGCTACTGCTTTACATAGTTTCCTGCTTAATTTGCTATATCTTCTCATTTCTTTTTGGCTCCCCCACGCTTCCGGCACTTGGCAATTGCCCCACTGGCATATGCACTTGGAAATACTTTATACTGACGCTTTACCTTGTGGTAACACGCATCCTTCTTGGACTTAGGCTTACTTGCTTTGCGTTTTTTCATAGAGTCTCTGAACATCCTTCCGCCTATCTTCCAGAATTTTATTCATGAGTTTTAACTGCTCATTCATTCTGGCATTACTCAGTTCCAAATCACGCAACCTGTCCTTATACCCATCCACCTCAATCTTCACTTTCTTCAGGAAAAATCCTAACACGGACAACGCCAGGGTAACCCCAGCAAACATGTAATGTGTAATGTCCATACAACTAATCTAATTTATTAGGTCAGGAATACAAACATTATTCTAACGGATATTCACATGGTGGCTTTTTACGCCATAAATTCATAGCGATGGATATCCTGTCCCCCTCCCAATCAGTGACCGCGTGGTACACAGTCCCCTGCTCGGAATACAACAATCTGTTTTCACGGGGCTTGACCACGTCCACATACTCCGAATCCAATCCATTCTCCATATATACATAATCACCCCCAGTACAGGTAATAGGCACAGGGTAGTAAATAGAGCCGTACACAGGACGATAATCCTTATCAGAATATACGCAGTCATCAATATGCACACATACATTACCTGACCGCTTATAGTAGACCACCCAGTACTCAATCCCCTCATAGTCCAACAACTCCTCCCCCAACCAAGAACCCCAGACCAGTAAGCACAATTTCTGAAGCGGTGTTTCCGGCATTTCGCCACACGGGTGCCAGTAATACGACTTCTCTTCGGCACGATCCAGCCGAACGCGCCACAAGTAATCCAAGTCCTGAAGTCCCTCAATCGGCTGTTTAAGGAAGTCATCTACTATATTCAGGCCTTTTTGCATAATAGTGGGTGTTCAATGCGAGGTTGATACAATTCACCTACCTAGTTTTGTTACCTCCGTTCGTACACATCTTACGACTCTATGCCCCACCAAATTTTAACCAACTCCGATCCTCCTTACGCTTCTTATCCACAGAACCAAGAACAAGTAG
>CALIUJ010000149.1 GCA_938048785.1 uncultured Archaeoglobaceae archaeon
GACTTGAAAAAGGCAAGAGAAGCTCTAAAAAGCTCCCAATCTAAAATTTCATAAAAAGCTGGGTCCGGAGGGATTTGAACCCTCGACCGCCCGGTTATGAGCCGGGCGCTCTGACCAGTCTAAGCTACGGACCCTTTTAAAGATTAGAAAAAATTGTATTTAAGGGTTTCGTCTTCTCAAAATCAATCACTATTAAAAAATACTATTTCTTAAGGTATTATTCATGAGATTCAGAAGATTCAAAGGAAAAATTTAATAGTTTTTTGATGAGTATCTTTATGGTGTATTATCTCAACGAAATAGAACAGAAGTTCCTAACTTTTACTCTTCGTCAAACCGCAAGACTCAATCCAGTTCCGGAAGAGCTTCGTGGCTGGAACTGGCATTCTCCGCCACTGAAGCCATACTATGACGTCAAGTTGCCGATGTATCTGATCTGCAGTAACTACTGTCCAACTTCGAGGGACTGCTACCTCACCATCGTTAAAAAGCTCCGTGGCGAAGAGAACTTCTGGATTAAGCTTGGGAAAGCTATCCACGACGCTGTTGCAAATGCGATAAGGGAAGCGAGAAGGCTAAGATTCGACTCCAGTCCAAAGATGGATGGAAACGAAGCAATAGACAGAGCTGTAAAGCTCATATGGGATTTCACGATTTCCGCATGCAAATCCGCTTATTTAAGGGCTAAAGCTGAGCAACCGTATGCAAACGAAGACGACGTTATCCTCACCTCCATTCCATTCTTCGTGGAACATCGAATGGATGGATCGATGCTTGGATGTAGTGGGCTCATCTCAGTGGATTGTTACGATTACCTCCGAAACATCGTTTTCGACTTGAAACTCGGAGAATTCAGCGAGAGAAGTAAGCTTTACACAACTGGTTACGCCCTTGTCCTCGAAAGCATATACGAAATCCCCGTGGACATAGGTTGCAGTGTAAACGTGACCTTTTACGAGGACAGACTCGGAGTGGTCAAGAACCTCTACTACATCGACGCAAATCTTCGCAGTTGGTGGATCGAGGAGAGAGATAGGAAAGCGGAAATAATCTACAGAGAAAAAGACCCTGGAAAAGCTGAAAACTGTAGTTCCTCCTGCATATTCAAAGCCTTTTGTCTATGAGGATCGTAATCGATGGATTTGGAAAATTCGTTGGAATCGAGAATGGTCTCATCGTGGTTAAAGAGAAGGGAAAGATGATAGCGAAGTATAAGCCAGAAGAGTTGAACCAGTTGGTCATAAGCGGAAAGTCTGCAATCAGCAGTGAAGCGATAAAGATGCTGGTAAGCAATCGCGTAGACGTTGTTTTTCTCATCGGAGAAACCTTTGCGAGGATAAGTGGCCCACTTATCGGGACTGTTAAAACAAGGAGAGAGCAGTATCTGGCTTACAACGACAAAAGGGGAGTGAAGATCGGAAAAGAGGTTGTGAGTGCGAAGATGAGAAACCAATCCGCGATTCTTTTTAATCTTGCGAAATCGAGAAAAGAAACCAAACCGGAAATCGCTGAAGAACTCCTGAGAAGTAGGGATGAGATAGAGGTTTGTAGAGAAGAGCTATCAAAGATCGACGCGGAAAAGATAGAGGATGTCCGAGAGAAGATCTTGGGGCTTGAGGGGAAAGCTTCCGAGGTCTACTGGGATTCTATTGGGAGAATCATACCTCCTGAGTATGGTTTCAAGGGAAGGAAAGGAGTAGATGCTGGAAGTCCAAGGTATGCGCAAGACATCGTGAACGCGATGCTGAACTACGGTTACACCATCTTGTTTTCCGAGTGTGTAAAAGCGATCGAGCTTGCTGGACTTGATCCATATGCTGGATTTCTGCACGCAGATCGTTCTGGCAGAGCTTCGCTTGCAGTGGATTTGATGGAGTGCTTTAGACAACAGATCGTTGACAGAGTTGTTTTGAAGCTGATCGGTCACTCGCAGATAAAACCAGAGGATTGCACAACAAAAAACTTCGTTTGCAACTTAAAAGACAACGCGAAGAGATTGCTTCTTTCAGAGATTCTCAAAAGATTGGAAGAGAATACGCAGTATCGCGGGAAAAATATCTCTTTTTCCTCTGCTATCTTAGCTCAAGCAAGGGAAATCTCGGCTTTTCTGAATGGGAAAGAAGACTATGTTGGATTTTCGCAGAACTGGTAAGATCGACGTGAGCGACGTTGTGCAATTTCTATACTGCCCAAGGAAATTATACTTTATCAAGGTCGCTGGGTTTAGAATTGTAAGAGCGAAGATGGAGGAAGGAATGAGAGTTCAAGAGGAGGTCTTGAAAAAGCTTGAAAGAATCGCTGAGAAGATGAAGGGAAGACTCTTGACAAACGTTATGCTCGAAAGTGATCGCCATGGCATCGTAGGAAGGCTCGATGCTCTGATCTTAGTCAAAGACCTCGCATATCCAATCGACGTCAAGTTCTCAAAGTTTAGCTCAGTCAGCTATGCTTGGAAGATGCAGTTAACTGCCTACAGCGTTCTCGTCGAAGAAAACTTCGGTTTTAGGGTTGAAAAAGCCCTCATATATCTCGTTTCCGAAAAGGAGTTGTTGAAAGAAGTTTTGATATCGCAAGAAGATAAAAAGGCTCTTTTAAAGATATTGGAGGAGATTAGAACTTTGCTTGAAAGCGAAAGCTATCCAAAGGTTTTGAAGTCAAAAAGATGCAACTACTGCGAGATGGCGAAGTTTTGCGTTTGACTACACTATCTCGACGCTTTTATCCTTCACGAGCTCAACTCCTTTGTTGCTCACGACTATCGCCAAAGAGGAACAGCGCTGGCATAGCGGGATTATGAAGATGCAATCGTTCGGATCTTTTATGAATCTCCCAACTTGTCTTGCAAGCGCAGATCTATCGTTTGGATTCAAGTTACCGCGAAACGCGGAATACTGAACTCTAGTCAATCCGAACTTCTCGAGCAACTTCGCAAGCTTGGTGCGATTTGCATCGTCGGTTATATCATAAACGACCAGGTGAAGCATAAATTCTGAAGAAGTCCTCAACTATCTTTCCAAAGTCCGTTTTCTTCCCCGTATCCGGAACTCCTGCGTAGTCGACGAGGGTCATAATGTTTATGCAGAATAGCATAGATTTTCTGAATTCTCTATCCTCCGCAAATCTCTTCCAGATTTCCGAGTTCTCCTCCTTAACTATTTTAAGGATGCCTCCGTAATCCAATCTGCAACCCTCTAAGCGTTTGCGAATTTGGTTGTTCACCCTCTCAATCGCTTCTTTTGCAACGCTTTTCTCCAGAGCCACGTATTTTAAAACAATTCTCTCATGCTCTTCAACGATTCCTTCAAATTCCTCGACCCTATCGCATACCTTGAACTCCTTAAACTTGAATTTCTCTATTCTCTCCTTTATCCCCATCGCATAGTGGTGATATAGGATCGTAGCTTCTACGAGCCTTAAGTCAAGGTCAAGAAGATCTATGAAAAAGTGTGACACAAAGGCAGAAAAAAGCTCGTGCCCCAGGAAGTTCCTTTTTCTCTGGTAGAAGATCTTTCCTGAATCGTGAAGAACTATTGCTATCTGAAGCTCTTTTTCAAACTTCTCCCCAAAGATTTTCCAAAATTTTCTCTGCTTAAGACTTTCAAAAGCTTTTAAACAGGCTTCTATGTGCCCTTCAAGCGTTTGGATGGGATCATACCTTGCGATTATCACAATCTCAACCCGGAATCTGGATCGTATTTTCGATCGATTAGGAAAGCGATAACTCTTTTCTTGAGGATCGTCTTGTAAACACTTTTTGCATCATACTTGTTCATCTCGATCCTTTCAAGCCTTATTTCGTTGCCATCTCTAAGATAGGCTT
The DNA here is from genome assembly GCA_938048785.1 of uncultured Archaeoglobaceae archaeon. Classification (GTDB taxonomy): domain Archaea; phylum Halobacteriota; class Archaeoglobi; order Archaeoglobales; family Archaeoglobaceae; genus WYZ-LMO2. The sequence continues at coordinate 3,821 of CALIUJ010000149.1, forward strand.
CATCGACTTTAAGTGCAGAAAAAGAGCCGAAAGAGATTGGAATTACGCGTTCTCTCACGAATTCCGAGAGACTGAGATTCTCAGCCCTCTCAAAAGTTACCGGTATCTGAATCTCATCTCTAACAAAGCTCCCCATCATCTTGAATAGCATCTCCAAAGACCTCTTAGAAATTTTCTCCAAATAGTTGTATGTCATTTCGAGCTCTTTAACTGTCTCTTTGTCAACCTCAAAGTCTCCATAAGTGTAAACTGCATTGAGAAAATCCGAATAACCTTTTCCATCATCAACGCTCGGTAGGTGGACGTTCAAATTCTTCGAGTTCTCAATCAACCATCTGAGCGTCTTTTCAACCAACTCTCTCCTATAGACCTTGTAAAAATCCCCCTCCATCTTCTCAAACCAGACAAAGATTTTTCCCTCCTCTTCATCGTATCTCAAGAATCTCCCGAAGCGCTGAATCAGCGAGCTTGCGGGAGCTAAGTCTGTGACGAGTAGATCTGAGGAAAAATCAACACCAGCTTCAACGACTTGCGTTGAGACAACGATTTTGGCATCTTTCAACTTTTTCACCTTCTCTTCTCTGTCTCTCTCCGTGAACCTCGAGTGGATCAACAATGCTTCATACCCATTCGACTTCAAGATATCGTAGAAATTCATCGCTTCTCCAACTGTGTTGAAGATAACCAAGGCTTTCGAAAAATCCCCCTCTTTTATCCAACCCAAGATCTCTTCAAACTTCTCTTCTTTGCTAAGCTCTTTAACCCATAAATCGTATCTCTTTCCGATTCTCTGCGAGTAAAAATCTCGGTCGTTCGATTTCTCGAAGCTTATGAATTTCGCTGAACCTATCTCCTCTATTCTCCTCTTAAGAGCGTTTGGCAAAGTTGCAGACATTAAAAATAACCTTTGATCGAAGTCCTCGGCTGTTTTAATTAAAGAAGCCAGGAAAGTCAGGGACTTCGTTGAATCCGCGAGGAGATGGACTTCATCGAGAATAAGATTTGAAAAGAGAACGGAAGCGATTGAGAAGAAATAGTGCCCATAGCTCCTCCCAGCTTGCACGTTCTCAAGGTCCTCTGGTGGAATTCCAAAAAGGTTTAAGGCTAAGGTGTCGACAGTTGTAAGGGTTATCGGCTTTATCAAATACGGAGACTCTGGATTGTGCATGTATCTCTTTCCAACTGACTCCCTTCTTGCAAGCTTGAGGAATTTTTTGAACTGGTCTTCCAACAAAGACCTCAGCGGATAAGCAACTATGCACTTGAACTCCTCCTCAATTGAATACAAGGCAAGTGAAGCTGAGATCGTAGATTTTCCGTAGCCAGTGGGGGCTTCGATTACAAAAAATTTGTTCTCGCTCCATCCCTTCTCGATCTCCTCTATCGCAAATTCCACAAAAGGTCTCGGCTTTGAATTAAACCATTCCTTTGAAACAAAATTCAGAGAGTCCTTGAGCATGCTACCTCAATTTTGCGATTATTTTTCTATACTCGTTTGCTCTCCATCTCTCCTTTGGATCGTCGCTGTTCTCAAGCTTCCTAATCGCCTCGCTTATTCTCTGCATGAACTCGTGAAGTCCCTCAGCGTTTCCAAGGATGATGAATCTGTAAAGACCGTTTATCGCAGCAAGAACGTTCTCCGCTTCAACGTATCTTTTCTTCTTGTTCATCGAAGATAGGGCTTCGAGAACTAAACCTTTCGGAGATATGGTTTCTCTAAGCGAACTGATAATCCTTTCATGATTCATGAAATATTTAGACAGGGCTTCGAATTTTGTTTTTTCGAAGATTTCGATCGGAATGACCTCATAGGTCTTGTAAGTTTGCCCTTCGGGAGAGATCTTGAAGAGCAAAAGAGAAATCTTATCCAAGTTGTGTTCTCTCAGCATATTTCGAATTTCGACGTTCAAAGCCACTTCAGCGACTAACAACTCGTTTGAGTAATGTTTAGAGATTACCTCGTTTAGCATTTCCCTCGCTTTTTCTTTGAACCACATAAACGTCTTCAAAAGATCCTTTTTACCGCTGGTGATCAGATGAAGGACTTCATCTGGAGAGAAGAAGACGAAGTAGCAATTGGTCTGCTGTTGGTTTCCCGCGGGAACTGCCTTTCTCACGGAAACTACAAAGGAAGAATAGATGCCCAACAAAGTTATTAAGGCAACTTCTTTGGAGAAATAAAGGGTCAACTGCTCGGAAGTCAGGGCACTTTCAAGGGAACTGAAGCCAGTGTATCTGTCGATTTTGAATATCTGAGGTGCTGCGATTCCCTCCTCTTTCTTCTTCAAATCGATTAAAACAAGTTTTTTGCTGAAAAGCTTAGATAACTCGATATCCCTTGAGACTTTGATTGCACTGGAGTTTTCTTTGAGCAACTTGAGCAGATCGTAAAAAGTTTTCTTGCTTTGTAAATTCAAGCCAAGCTTCTCGAAGATCTTCGAGTTTATGTTGTCATTTCCAGCCATTAAGAGTCTAATTCCATTTATTCTCTCATCCTTCAGATTTGAAAATGCTTTCGACAGAAAATCGGATTCGAAATCAATTTCTTTCAGAGAAAAGCTCTTAGAATACTCTGGGATCAAGTAGAGCAAACCCTCGTATATCACAGAGCTTAGAAAGCTCGAGTCTACTGGAAAGGAAAGTCTCACCTTCGGCATCCGATCACCGTTTCATCTCCTGCGGAATACGCGACGTAATCTCCCCCAACTTTAACCTTGAACTCTGGTGGGGCTAAGGGGTCTTCGACTATCGGAACTCTGAAAGGTAGCGCTTTTTTCCCTGAGAAATAACTTGAAATCGGATCCCTGTGCTCGGAAACGTAGGGGTTAATGTAAACTTCGAACTCCCATCTTCTCAGTCTTACTCGCTCTTCTATTCCTTGATCGACTGGGAAGCTGAAAGTTGTGCTAACTACTCCCTCCTTCATCTCTACCTCAACTTTTTCAACGTTAACAGCTGAAACCCTGCTTTCTTTGCTACCGATTCGATGTATCTTCCAGAAAAGATCCTCCCCTACCTCGATTCTCTTACCGTTAAGATTTATAAAAGGCTCCTTGAAAACCAAAAACCAACGAATAGTTGGTGCACGAACTATGAGTTCATTTTCCTTCCGCTCCTTAAGTGAAGAGAGAATAGTTTTTCCTCTTGCTGGCGAGTCAAAGGATTTTCCAAGGTCTTCCGGATTTGGATAAAGCTTTCCACCTGTGATCTTTACCGCAAGAATTCTGTTTATATCCGAATACTTCAGTGGAACGCAGTTCAAAGCCCTGAATCCTATTGCGCAAAGTTTTTTGCTTATCTCAGAAACTATTTCCATTCCTCTCTCTTCTCCAAAGCTGTTCTCCTTCGCAATGACTTCAGCCAAAGCGCCGAGAAAAGTCGTTGGTGGGGGATAAAGGAAAGAGGGTGAAGTCTTAGATAAGCCAACGATCCTCGCCTGAAATCCCCAGACGAACTCGTAGTCTGCGATGAAACCGATCATAGTCTTCTCTTCGCTTCATCCATCGCGTTGATCACGACTTCCTCAAAGCTTCCGTCTCTTGGGAAGACGAAGAGTTTTGTATCGTATTTCACCTTCTCCAACTTCTTCTGGGCGTTTTCTATGTATTTCTCCGTGAAAGGACTCGGAACAGTCCAAGTGTCGTTTGAGACTGCGATGACAAGAGATTCCCACTCAACGATTGGCATGAATCTCGTCTTCTTCGCACCGAAGCAGAACTCGATGAGGAACTTCGTTATTGCATCGAGCGTCGCTTGAATCCTTTGCTTCCTGTTGTTCACAACTTCTTTACCAGCGTTTTCATAGCTAAACGTCGTTTTTCCTATGAACTTAGAATCAAAGTCAAAGCTGAACGTGTAAACCGCTGAAGATAACTCGACGTAGTATATCATCTGTCCTTGCTCTCTTGCGAACTGCGTTCCCAAGGCGTAGCGAGAATGAAGCTGTGGTTCGATGACCACGTTGTCCAGTGCCTCCTTTGCTGGGATCATATAGCCAGTGAAGAAGTTCGAAGTTCTCTTCACGTTCATCTCCTCAGCGTAAAGGAATCCGCCAACGTCTTCGACCACGCAATCGCTTACTATTTTCTTCTCAACTTCAAATTCATTATTCGGAACTTCTGTCCCAAAAGCGGATTTGAAAACCGATTTGTTCGTGCTCTTCAAGAATATTCCTTTTTCGCACAACTTGCAGACTGGCAAACCTTTGCTCTTCGCAACTTCAGCGAGGACAACTTGGAAGCCATGCGCTACACTTTCGCCACTTATCGCGGGAACGAAGTAAGTGGTGTAGCCACCATCTGGAAGTATAACTGGAACTCTTCTGTGCTTCACGTAATTCCCAACGCTTTCGGTCATGTTCAAGGCTTCGACGTTCAGCAAAACCCTACCACGAATAGATACGAACATCAAACCTCACCTCCAGCTTCAGTCCTCACACCCAAACCCGCGGATATCGCCAAGGCTTTAGAAGCTATGATCGCCGTTACCTCTCTCAACTCCTTTCTGCTCGAGATCTTCGCTATAAAGTCCAAACAAGTCTCTACGACTTCAAAACTTATCTTCTTAGCGAGTTCTTTCGCTTCCTTGTTCTCAAACTCCTTCCCGATCAACGAGTGCAAATCTCTAAGCGCTTCTTTAAGATAAAACAAGGCTAAATCCTTCGATGGTGCGTAGCCAAGCTTGTCCACGTAGCTGTAGTTTTTGTTTTCTGCGACAAGAACTGCGAGGACTTTCGCAACCTCGTCGAGCTTACAACGCTCCATGAAAAATAGTTAGCTCCATAAATATAAAGCTTTCTACTATTCGAATTCGAGAGAAATGCATAAATACTTCCACGATACAACTAATAGTGCATGAAAACCACACTAATAGCGACGCTTGGTTTCGACGAGAAGTTTTGCTATCGAGCCATACTAAGGCACGGGATAAAGGAGGGAGACGAGATAATTCTAATAACTGCTGAAAAGGTTGAAAAAGTTGAAAAGGCTTATGAGTGGATAAAGAAACTAATCCAGACTTCTTTCTCGGAGAAGGTTAGAGTTCAGCTTTTCGAAGTGAACGTTGAAAATGCAGAAGAGGCGATAAAGAACGTCTTGGAGATCATTAAGAAAGTCGATGGGAGAGCGATCGTGAATCTGAGCGGTGGGATGAGGGTTTTAGTCGTGATCGTGCTCCTCGCTTGCATACTCGCTTCAATGAACGTAAAAGTCGAGATTGAAAAAGAGGATCTCAGCGGAGTCATAGACTTCCAAAGCAATCTCATAAGGCTCGTAAAGTCGCCTCCTACTGCCACAGAGCTCGAAATTCTAAGACTGATAGAGATGGGTTCAAACAGCGTTCAAGAGATTGCGAAGAGACTCGAAAAAGACGAGAGCACGGTGAGGAGACACCTAATAGAGCTCGAAAAATCCGGATTGATAACTGCAGAAAAAAGAAAACCGCTCATAGTCAAGCTCACAAACCTTGCGAGGCTATTTCTATGAGTTTTTCGCTTAAACTAACAAAACTTAAGGTAAAGCTTTATTTCCCGAAATACCATTTTCCATACTGGCTTGGAAACAAGTTTCGTGGTGGATTCGGAGCAGTTCTCGTGAGAGCGATCTGCGGATACATAAAACCAAGGTGCAACGTTTGCAACTCAAGCGAGGATTGCCTATACTATGTTATCTACGAGAAGGAGAGACAGAGAAGAGGAAAGAGCCAACCCCCGAGACCAATAGTCTTCATTCCACCATTTTTCGGGGAGGAAGTAAGCGGAAGAGGAGAGATCGAAATGGAAATAAACGTCTTCGGAGACTTCTACAAATTCTTACCTCACTTGATCTATGGACTTAGATTTCTCGGGAAAATTGGGATCAACTCGGACAGCAAATACGAGGTGTTGAGCATAAAAGATGTTTTCAGCGGTAAAGAAGTCTACGATGGGGAGAGAGTTTACGCTGAAAGGCTCAAAACGATAGACCTGTGCGAGGTCAAACCAAGGGAAATCGATGAGTTCAACGTGAATTTTTTCACCCCAATAGAAGCAGATGCCCCCATAAAGCTGATCGATTTGCTCAAGATGATTCGAAGAAGGTTGATGCTTTACGTAAACGAATACGGAGATGGTTTAATTCCAGAGTTCAATTGTGATGCGGAGATCCTTGAGTCAGAGTGGAAGAAGCATAGACTCGTAAATTACTCGAGAAGAAAGGGGAAAAGGGTCTTCTACGGAATTACCGGATACGCGAAGTACAAGATAATGGATTGCGATGAGAATACCTTAAGACTCCTTTCAATAGGCGAATTAATCGGCGCTGGCTCCAAGGCAAGCTTTGGCATGGGTTTTTTAAAGATCAGCGTTTGATTGCCGAGGTTTTGATTTGGGCAACCCTTTAATCTCTTCAGCTACCCACCGATGCAAAAACTCTTGTCCAAGCCTTGGGATTGCTTGACGATCTTCGTGGTTAACATTCATCGAGTTTAGTGTTACTTAGTAATACCAAATTATGCTACATCCTATCAAGGATTTTCGAAGCCGTGTGGAGCTTTATAAAATTCGGATTCCAAGAGATCAAGTTCTCTGAAATTTTTCTTTGCTTTAAATGACCTTTAGGGATTTTGAGGTCAATAAAAATCGAAGCTCTTGAATCGATCCAAGCTTTGTCGAGCTATAAAAATCTGCAGGTATAAGATTTTGTCGAATTATACTTTTGCATCATCATATATGCTGTAGAGAAATAAGGTAATAAGTGGATGAAAGATTTTTATAGGCTATTTTCTGCCATGAATTCTTTTTTATTCGAAACCTCTTTCTTTCAATCTCGCCAATTCGAAACCAACTTGCTTATATGATCACTGCAGGTCTTTTTAAACCCACCCTCAACTTCGAGACCTGCAAATCGGTGTTACTGAAAGAGGAAGGAAAAGCTTATATTCCCCAAGTTGCACGATTTTTAGATAGGGTAGCAGTCGTGAAACCCTGAAAACGGGTATTGAAAGATGCTTACAATTTAGCGGACGCGGTCATTTACTTAGGTAGCAGTCGTGAAACCCTGAAAACGGGTATTGAAAGAGAAATCTCTTTTCGCATATTCAACTGCTTCGAGTATGTAGCAGTCGTGAAACCCTGAAAACGGGTATTGAAAGAACAATTGTTCCCGATATACTTTACCCAAACCCTCTTGTAGCATTGGAAAGACCCTAAAAACGGGTATTGAAAGGAACTCGTTGGC
>CALIUJ010000150.1 GCA_938048785.1 uncultured Archaeoglobaceae archaeon
AGAATCTTGCCGATATTCATCGGTTTTGCGGAAGCCGCTTCGATTTACTCCGCGATGAATCGCCTAATACCCCCAAGACCTATGACCCACGATCTCCTCGTGGACATAATTTCAAAGCTGAACGCAAAAGTTGAAAAGATCGTAATCGACGATCTGATCGACAACACGTTTTATGCAAGGATAATTGTAAAGAAGAACGAGAAAGAGATCGAAATCGATGCGAGACCAAGCGATAGCATCGCAATTGCGCTTCGCGTGCCTTGCCCAATCTTCGTAGACCCAAAGGTGCTCGACGAAGCTGGTCGTGAGGACATACCACCGAACTTCAGGGACTTTGGTGAATTTGCCTAAGAGAATAGATCCTCATCTTGAAAACGAGATCCCCTTTAAAGTAAAAGAAGAGTTCACCTCCTTTTTCGACGATCCTCTTCTCGAATTGAGGTTTTTTATCGAATTTATCGAGCATTTCTTTGGTTATCGCCCCGAAGAGGTTAAATTTCTCCCCTATGAACAGAATTGCTCCCTCGCTGAGTTCCATCTTTTTGATATTGCCCACTGAAAACTGAATTTCGAGCTTCTTCTCACCATCGAAGTAAAAGCTCATGATCGCGGGATTCCCCTTGATTTCAGAGATCACACACAAGTTTTTTAAATCAAGATCTCTAAAGCTCTTTTTTCCCCTCTGAAGGTATTTCCAACCAAGAAATCTGCAAAAAATCTTTGCAAACGTTCTCGTTCTTCTACTTGGTTTCCTCGATGTCGTGACAATCATAGATCGCATTCCACAAACCTCGATCCATCGTGTCCAACGATAGTGTTACCAAACCTTCTTGGGACAAAAATATAGCCATCCTCTTCGAAATGGCGCATCTCCTTTACGAGCTCTATACTGGTTCCATGGATTTTTATTCCGAGAAAAGACCCTGACTCAACTTCTCTGCACTTTGAAAACCTGAAATTCGTGGGCATGAGGTTGTAACTTCTTCCGATTTTGTATCCAAGCTCAGAACCGAAGAGAATTTCTTGTAATGCCTTGATAAAGAACTCCCAACTCGCTTCGACGAGAATTTGCCTTGGAAAAGAGGAAAAGTATGTGATGATCTCTTCCACGTTCTCTTTTTCGTGAACCCAATCGCATTTCTTACAGCTCCAGACAAAGTTGCCCTTCGAAGAAACAATTAAATCTCCAAATTTGTATATAAAGCATGGATAGAAAATGCAATAACAGAGAGAACAATCTTGACCTTCAAAGTGGCACGGATAATAGGGGCACTCAAGCGCAGAGCCTGTCGGGGCATTCATGGCGCTGAACAAATCCAAGAGTCCTCTCTCGTTCATCTCTATGGCACCTCATCCGAGGTCTTAAATCTCTTTCGTGGAACCACGATCTCCCCCTCTCCGTCCAAAACCATGCCTTTGCCCTCAAAAAACTCTTTAACAGTCATAGCTGAAAGAATAGCATCGATTTCATCGTGAGAGAGTTCGGGAATAGAGAAAAATCGTGAAATCGCGGATCTAAGCTCTTTCAATCCCTCCTTAGATCTCTTATTTGCCTTCGGAGCTATCCCCATCATAACTCGAGTCGCATACGGGTAAACTTCAAAAACCTGAACACCAAGGGAGCGGATCTCTTCTGCTATTTTCATACCTATGAGCGCTATTTCACGAAAAAATGGGGCTCCAGATGGAAAAAGCTTTATCCCAAGGGCTAAAAGTTTTCTTTCGCATTCCCTAAGCGTTCCTTTAGAGGGAAAAGAAAGTGGTGCATCAATGCCAACTGCAAAAACGTCTTTTATCTTCTCTTTATCATATTCGCCGATGTAAATAATTTCTTTCCCTAAGATAGCCATTTTGCAGACTTTTTTTCCAACATCTATGCCTGCATAGATCATAACAGCACCATCTGCGCATGGGGACAACCAGAGATCCTTAGAACTCTATCTTTGTCCACGATGCCTATTTTTATCGCAAGGTTCACAGCTCTTTCACCAGTTATGTTCGCAATCGTTGCTTTTTTCAAAGCACTGGTGACTTCTTTCTCCTCAAACTCTTCAGTTCCATAAAAACTCTCTTTAATCTCGATCTTCAACTTTCCCTCGCTGAAAACTTTACCAACTAACTCTGAATCGCAAACCGCAACCAGGGTTTCGCCCCTCACGTTGTATACCTTCATCCTAAACATTTTTCACCGGTTGCTTCGCTCCACAAGCCATGCATCTCAGGAATTGAACTCTGCCTTCTTTCACGAGCTCTGTATCCGGAGCGTTGCACTCCTTGCAGAGCACGTAGACTTTCACGTATTCGTTTATCTCCTTCTGAATTTCTTCTTCGGTGAACTTCCCCTGCAGTATTAGTCTCCCGTTGTCCACGATTCCAGCGGTTCCAAGGGATTTAACGATGTACTTGTAGATGTGGTCCTCAGTTCTGTTCAACGTCTTGGCTATCTGCGTTAGATTCCTCAAGATCGTCCTAACTCCCTCCCTTGCAACGCTCACCTTTGGAATTTCGAACCTCTCTTTCCTTACAATCTTCTTTTCCGAAAGCAAATCCAACGCTCTGTCGAGCAGTTTCTCGTAGTCCTCCATTGCTTCTTGTCTACGAGGTTGTATTTAAGCTTCTCGAAAGATCGAAAAAATTTAAAAATTAGTGCAAAGTAGAGTTGATGGACGCATACGTTCTTCTCACAGTTATCCTTGGATTTTCCGCTCTGATCTCATTCTTATTCATGAAAATGGGCTTTTCACACGTTGCAGGATACTTGATCTCTGGAATCATTCTTAGCCTTACATTTCGGGAAACTCTCGCAGAATACGAAAACGTTCTCAAATTTTTCTCTGAAATTGCGATCACTTTACTCGTTTTCGAGATAGGCAGAACTCTTGGGATTAAAAGTGTAAGGGATCTTAGATTTCTCCCGATGTCTATACTCGCGTTTGAGATTTTAACCGCTTTTTTGATCGCATTAGTTGTTGGAAACTTGTTAGATCTGAGCGCAGTAGAGATTTTTGTCCTTGCAATCATCGGATCGTCCGGTAGCACTCCTGTTATCTTCAAGCTCCTCAATGAATTGAAGTTCGACGAAGAGGTAAAAAGAACTTTGCTCAGCGTTATAATCCTCGAAGACGTCTGCGCGATAATAGTGCTTGCGATACTTCCACAGCTCGCAATAGGAAATGTTCATTTTCTCGAAATAATGGGCTTACTTGTATTTTCTCTTGCAATAACTGCAACTCTTGTATTTATCGGACTTACCTTGATCAACAGGATATTCGCCAGAGTAATTAAACCAGACGAGATAGGTGTCTCAATATCCATAAGCTCCGCGCTTTTGTTTGCCGCAATTTCGAAGTCCTTTGGTCTTTCTCCAGCCTTGGGCGCTTTTGCTGCAGGTATTGCCCTCTCGACGCATCCAAGAAATGAGGAAATCGGAAGCTACCTAAAGCCATTGAGGGAAATATTTTTAATCCTCTTCTTCGTTTCCTTAGGTCTTGAAGCTGGTCTTCCGAGCGAGTTTTATCCGAGTTTGCTCTTAATCCCGTTCTTAATAATCCTTGGTAGATTTTATGCGTTCACAACTTCGAGCTGGGTTTTTAGTAAACCGAGTCTCGATGAATGCATAAGGATCGGATTTCTCGCAACTTCCGTAGGAGAGTTTGGGATGATCGTAGCCTACGAAGCTATGAACCTTGGATTAGTTGGGAGAGAGTTTCTGTCCTTGTCAGCGATTGCGGTAATCCTTGGAACTCTCACATCTTCGAAGCTCAGCTCAAAAACCAGCTATGCTGAAAAACTTGCCTCCATCGTCCCAATGGAAGTTAAAGTGTTTGTGGACAGCATTTCGATAAACCTCCGCAGAGTTGTGGAGAGCAAGGGGGGTGAATTCGTAAGGCTCCTAATTTTTAGAGTTGCCAGAAACGTGATTGCAGTCGTTGTAGTCTCGCTGATCGGTTCCGCTTCTCTATACATACTCAACGTATTTGCATCGGAGTTAAAGTATGTGAACTTGGCGATCGTCCTTGCACTCGTATTTGCAGTCATTCTTGCGGTTTCTGCAAGAACCAAAAGCCATGTAGAGGAGATATGCAGTTTGCTTGTCGAAAAAAGGGGTGTGGATCCAAGAATCAAAAGAGTCGTTAGTGGATTGACGTTCACATTGATAATGCTCGTGAGTCTAAACCTCATCGTTCTTGTTTCAGGTAGATTCTTGGTCGAGATTGTGAAAGAAGTTCTAATGATCCCGCTGAGCACAGGCTTCGCTACCCTTGTCTTTTTCATAACTTTCTCGCTGAGCGCTTACCTAATCTACCGCGAGATCCTAAAGATGCCTATATAATATTTTTCTGACAAACGTCACCGATTGGGCATTCAGAACACTTTGGATTCCTTGGAAGACAAACTGTCTGTCCAAAGCCGACAAAAACGTAATTCACCTTCTCCCAAAGCTCTGTGGGGAAGATCTTCCTAAGCTCCTCTTCCGTTTTTTCCGGAGTCTTTGTCTTCACCAAACCTATCCTATTCGATATTCTGTGGACATGAGTATCAACAGCAATCGCTGGTTTTCCGAGATAGGCTAATACTATGTTCGCAGTTTTCCTACCAACCCCAGGAAGTTGAGTCAGTTCTTCAAACGTCTCCGGGAACTTTCTTCTGCTAAGTATCTCCGCGATTTCCTTGATTCGCCTTGCCTTAACGCGATAAAAACCAACGCTTTTTATAAGCTCCTCTATTTCCTCAACCTTCATCTTCGCAATGTCTTCGATTCCCTTTGCTCTTGAAAAAAGTTTCTCCACCGCTTTCGCTGTTTGTTCATCGCGAGTCCTCGAGCTTAGAACTGTTGCAATCAGAATTTGGTATGGCTCGAGTTTCGCTTTGTGCAGAAAAATCGGTGCATTTCTCTCCTTCGCAACTCTCTCCATCTTTTCGAGAAGAGATTGAAGATCCATGTGAAAATTTCAACAAGCTTTTTAAAATTTGTAGCATAGTGGTGTTATGAAGTTTGACTACGCAAAAGCGGGAGTTGACATAAAGAAAGCCGAGAAGGCTATAAGCACGCTCACAGACATCGTAAAATACAGAAGAAAAGGTTTTGGAGAGCCAATTTTGCTTTCTCATTACGCGGGAGTCATAGATTGCGGAGATTTTGGTATTGCAATAACGACCGATGGTGTAGGAACAAAGATCCTCGTTGCGATTGCGATGAAAAAATACCTTGGCATTGGAATCGACTGCGTCGCTGTGAACGTGAACGACTTACTCGCAATTGGCGCCGAGCCGTTGGCGATGGTCGACTACATCGCGATGCAGAGGATAGATGAAGATGTAATCGCTGAAATTTCCAAGGGACTTGAAGAGGGTTGTAGGATTGCGAACATCACGTTGGTAGGTGGAGAGACTGCGACGCTAACGGAGATGATCAACGGATTCGACGTTGCTGGAACAGCGGTTGGATACGTTAGAAAAGACAGAATAATAACTGGAAAGAGCGTTGTCCCTGGCGACGTTATAATGGCGTTGCCAAGCTCGGGAATACACTGCAATGGATTGACGCTTGCAAGAAAGGTCATAGAGGCAAATGGACTAAGCTACTTTGACAAGTTCGGAGATAAAACCATAGGCGACGAGCTACTGACACCGGCGAGGATATACATGGAAATCCTCGAAATAACAAAGGAGTGCGAAGTTCATGGACTTGCACACATCACTGGAGGGGCTTTTAGAAAGCTTAAAAGGCTCAGAGATGATGTGAAGTTTGTGATCGACTCTCCCTTAAAACCGCAGGAGATCTTTAGATTTATCCAAAAGCTGGGCGATGTCGATGAGGTCGAGATGTACAGGACTTTCAACATGGGGATGGGCTTTCTCGTCATAGTGCCCGAAGGCGAAGTGGAAAAAGTGGAAAAGTTTGGGGCAAAAAAGGTGGGTTATGTCGATGAGGGGAAAGGAGTTTTTGTCAAAGACCTCAGAATCGATTAAGTGCAAATCATGCAGGTTTGAACCACCGGAGTTTGTGATCGAAGGTATAAGGCAGAGGATAAAAGAGTTCGAAATGCTCGGCAAAAATGGACAAGTTACGTTCAACTTTAGACCTTTTTTAGATCTCGAAATCGATGCGACCATTGAGACTGAGTTGGCTTTTTGTATTTCAACCGCAAACTCCTCTGCAAAGTCTGGATTAAAATTTCAGAAGATGCTCGAGGACAAAGACGTCTTTGCCATGGGTGTCTTGGACTTTGAAGATCTTTTGAAATCCGCAGGTGTTCGATTTTACAAGAGAAAAGCCCTTTACATAAAAGATGCAATTGAAAAGCTCAGAAATATGAAAATTCCCGATGACGAGAGAGCAAGAGATTTTCTCGTAAAAGAGATCCGTGGCTTAGGCTACAAGGAGGCGAGTCACTTTTTACGAAACATAGGCAGAGATTTCGCGATCTTAGACAGACACATTCTTGAATGGCTCGGAGTTAGCCAGAGAAGTCTCAGCAGAAAGAAATACGTTGAGATTGAGGAAAACTTCAAAGAAATTGCTAAAAGAACAGGAAAAAGCGTTTCCGAGCTTGATCTTTTGCTTTGGAGCATGAAAACTGGTTTAGTTTTGAAATAAATCGGAGCTTTTGAAGGTTTCAAAATCCAAACCTCGTAAGCTGAAAATAGGAGTCTCGTATTTTTCCAGCTTTGTTCCATTGAGCGTTTAGAGCTTTTCCATACCTTTTTTGACCTTGAGGATTTAAGTGCATTTAAAGAAGTGAAAGATCCTAAGAGTTCGTGTTCGCGAAATTTTTATAAACAAGAGATGCGATGAATAATAGCGGTCGTAGTCTAGTGGCAGGACACGGGCTTCCCGAGCCCGTTGCCCGGGTTCAAATCCCGGCGACCGCATTCGTATTCTGGTTTTGTGCGCTATTCACAAGTTTGCTCGTAAAATGAAAGCCAAAGTAAGAAAATCCGATGGGGAGAGCTTTGATCTCTCATCCTTAACTCCGTGCAGAACAAAACAGTCTATAAACCAGCTTTAGCCAGAATCGTCGATAAAACGATAAATCGCATAATAAAGCAAGATTTTTAAGCATACCAGTGCTCCTCCATCATGGAGCGGGTTCGTGTTTTCATCGACTCAAAGAGAATCTCTGTTTTAAAAGATAAAGAGGTTCCGATCTTTTACATCCATGGCTCTGGTTGCGACGCAAATCTTTGGGTAAACCAACTCGAAGAAATTGGAGGTTTTGCGATAGATTTGCCAAACCATGGAGAGAGCGATGAAGCCCAGGTAAAGAGCGTCGAAGACTACGCGTTCTTCGTTGCAAAAGTTATAGAGAAGCTTGCGGGAAAAGGAGTCGTAGCT
>CALIUJ010000151.1 GCA_938048785.1 uncultured Archaeoglobaceae archaeon
TTGCGATCGCAATTCCAGTGGGACTTTCAACCGCCTACCTTGGGGTGAGAAGGGTCAACTGCATGGGCTGTCTGATCCTTCCGCTCATGCTCTACTACTTTGGGCTATTAAAATTTTAAAAAATTATTTCAGATTTCTGAGCTTCTCGAGAATTATCCTCCTTTCTACCCTCGCCACAACTTCTCGTATCTTGTGGACCATGTCCGGATTTGCGGAAACGCTGTCGATGCCAAGTTCCACAAGCTTCTCCACGACCTCTGGATAACTTCCAGCCTGACCGCAGATCGAGGTCTTAACTCCGTGCTCCTTGCATATCTTAATAGTTCTCTCGATCAGCTTCATCACCGCGGGGTGCATTTCGTCGTATAGATAAGCGACGTTCTCGTTGTTTCTGTCAACCGCAAGCGTGTATTGCGTTAAATCGTTCGTCCCAAGGCTTATGAAATCTATGCCTTCCTTTATTAGGTCCTCGATTATCAACGCCGCTGCGGGAGTTTCGACCATTATTCCGAACTCTATTTTGTCAAGTGGAATTCCCTCCTCTTCTGCGATCTTCTTCGCCTTTCTTATCTCCTCTGGAACCACGATGAGTGGAAGCATTATTCCGATGTTCTTGTAACCCTCGTCGATCAACTTCTTTATCGCCCTCATTTCAGCTCTGAAGTGCATCTCCTCCGCAAGATCTCTGCGAATGCCACGGAATCCAAGCATCGGGTTTGCTTCAATCGGCTCCTCTTCTCCACCTTCCATTGCTCTAAACTCATCTGTAGGAGCGTCGATCGTTCTTATCCAAACTGTTTTCGGATAAAATGCTTTCACGACCTTTTTCATCTCGTTGTAGATGAGATCCACGTATCTCTCGATCTCACCATCCCTTATGAACTTCATCGGATGCTTTTCAAGCGAAAGGATCATGTGCTCAATTCTAAACAGTCCAACGCCATCTGCATTCGTTTCTCTCGCAACTTTCTCAGCTGCGTCTGGTAAAGAGATGTTGACTTTAACTTCAGTCGCAGTTATTATCGGCGCAATACCAAACTTCGTCTCTTCTTTCTTCGCAATTTCAAGTTTTCCGAGGTATACAATCCCTTTTTCTCCGTCTACAGTCACAAAAGTTCCATCCTTTAGAACTTTCGTCGCGTTCTTGGTTCCAACAACCGCTGGAACTCCGAGTTCTCTCGAAACGATTGCAGCGTGGCAAGTCATACCTCCTTCATCTGTGACGATCGCAGAAGCTCTTTTCATCGCTGGGACCATGTCTGGAGTCGTCATTACTGCAACCAAGATATCGCCTTCTCTCACCTTCCCTATGTCCCTTTCACTCGAGACTATCTTGACTGCACCCGTAGCAACCCCTGGAGATGCACCAAGACCTTTTAGTAAAATCTTTCCTGTCTCTGCAACTTCTTCTTTCTCCATTGCCCCTTTTATGGTCGTTATAGGTCTTGACTGGACGATGTATACCTCTCCACTCTCGATCGCCCATTCAACGTCTTGTGGTTTCCCATAGTGCTCTTCTATGAGCTCTCCCAAGTCCACAAGCCTCTTTATCTCATCATCGCTCAGAACCCTCTCTTTTCCTTTTTCACCGAGCTCAACTTTCTCGTTCCCGTTCTTTCTGACGATCATGAACTTCTTGTCCGCGATCTTCACATCTTCAAGCGTCCTCTTGACTCTGTCGTAAACGTAAGTGTCTGGCGTCACGAGTCCGCCAACGATTGCTTCCCCTAAACCAAAAACTGCTTCGATTATGCACTTCTTCTCTCCCGTTACGGGATGAGATGTGAACATCACACCGCTTTTCTCGCTGTTCACCATTTTTTGCACAACAACTGCGATGCTGACATCTTCGTGCCTAAACCCCTTCTGAACTCGATAGTAAATCGCCCTTGGTGTGAAAAGGCTTCCCCAGCAGGCTTTTACCTTCTCAACCACGTTGTCTTCACCCTTGACGTTTAAGTAGGTGTCCTGTTGTCCAGCGAAGCTCGCGCTTGGCAAATCTTCCGCGGTTGCGGAGCTCCTTATCGCTACAAAAACGTCTTTCCCATCACCAAGTTCCCTATATGCCCTCCTTATTTCCGCTTCGATTTCTTCTGGTATCTTTGCCTCGGATATCATTCTTCTGATCTCCTCTGATACTCTGTTGAGCTCTTCCGTGTTCTCAACGTCAAGACCCTTGAGAGAAGAGTATATCCTGTCTTTCAACCCTGTTCTGCTTATAAAATCTCTAAAAGTTCTTGCATCAACAACGAAGCCATCTGGGACAGGAATTTCGATCCTCATAAGTTCTCCAAGGTTCGCTGCTTTTCCTCCAACGACGGGAATGTCGTTTTTATCCACATCGCTCAACCATAGCACTGGCATTGGATCACCTTGTTCTCGGTTGCCCTTTCGATTAAAATCTTTTGTCTCCAAGGGATTTTCAGCTCCATAGCAAAAATTTCCCATCTACGCCCTAATTCCAAGCAAATCATTAAACCATGCTCAAAAACAAGAGAACGAGCACAACCGGGATAACGAGTTTGAGAAGTATCTTGTAGCATTTTGCGAAATCTGCCCTGAAGAACTCAACGGTTAACGCGAAGCAGAGATGGAAAGGGGAAAGCATAACGCCAAAGAAGCCAGCGGTTATGAGCAAAAGCAAATTCCTCGGCTCTTCAGCAAAATCATGAAAAATGGGCAGTGAAATCGATGAGTAGCTCATCTCTATTCCCGTCGCAAATCCGACGAGAAATGAGACCGCGAAGGCTGTGATTTGAACTGGTAGAAAGCTGAGATCCGAGTAAAGGATTTGTGCAGAATTGCTGAGCTGAATTATTCCCTTGTATCCCATCACCGCAAAAACTAAAGCGAAGACGCGAAGATCAAGCGACTTCTTGAGAGTTTGCTTTAAAAGCTCGAACTTTGGCTTTTTGTGAAGGAGGACGATTGCTATGGAAGCCAATATCGACGGCAAGAGCATCTTTGTCACCAAGAAGAGAGCAACAAGAACGAGTATCGGGTATAGGTTCAGAAGAACCTTTTCCAATTCTCTTGGCTTAAAGCTAAAGCTGAGATTCTGCAACAAAAAAAGACCTGCGATGAAGGAAAAGATAGCAATTGGAAGCGTGGATTGCAAGTAGAACTCGTATTCAACGACAAGAACCGCTAAGGCTATGATCACCGAAGGATAAAGAGGCCATACTGGAGTCCAAACATGGCGAAACCAGTAGTTTATAA
>CALIUJ010000152.1 GCA_938048785.1 uncultured Archaeoglobaceae archaeon
GGGAGAGTTATTTCAGGGACAGAACAGTTTTTGACAACAAAGCCCAACTTCTTGCTTGCCCAACGCTGTCTTGCTGAAGCGGTGCGATTGTTCAATGCATGGCAGTTTGCTGCTGCCAAGCAGTTGATTGACGAGTTTTTGCGCCCATTTTCACCTGATAGAGTGCCACAACTTTTCCCCGACCTTGACAGTTTGCGGAAATTGTGCGACGCCTATCAAGCATGGGACACTTTTGACCACATCAAAGCAAAAGAAGCTTTTGAAGCCGTTGACAAAACCGTCATGCAGCAATGGTCGTTGGCAGAAAAGCAAATTGCGGACAACAAAGGCTGAGTCAATAAACTGGCGCGAAATTTGCAGTCGCAAGATTTGAGCGAGCGGCTTTGCAAGGAGTTGCTTGTTGACTTGTGGGCAAATGCTTTGCGGCGGATTGAGGAAAAGAGATTCGTGGATGCGGTCGCAAGGCTCTATCGTCTCTGCGAACTGATTGCCCAGTTCCGACTTTGGCATCAGCACAAAATTGACACAGGCGATGTGGACATGAGCAAAGTGCCTGAAAGCATTAAGGAGAGGTTGGAACGCTATCGAAACGAGAAAGGGAAGGTGCAAATCTCAATGCAGGCAAGTTATGAGTTGCTGACAGCTTTGGACGATGAAATTGGTAAGGCTTGGGATAAACCTCGCTTAAGGAATGCGATTAGCGCACGCAACCGCTCAATCGCTGCTCACGGCTTAGAACCTGTCACCAAAGAAGTGGCAGAGAATTTGAAAGGCGAAATTGAATCTCTGCTACGGATAGTTGTGCCCGATCTGGATAAGCAAATTCGCAACGCCAAGTTCCCACAACTACAGCCTTGACGTTGCCAGAGAGAATCGTTAAACTTGCCGTCAGACTTTTGAGCACCTTGAAAAGGGCGTAGAGAAGAGCAAATTTTGAGCAAACTCGTGCCACAGCTCGATTGCGGTTCATGGTTTAGACCTTTTTCCTTCTTCGATTACCTGTAAACCACACGATGCATCGCGTGATCAAAGAGTAGCGAAAGTTAAAAATACCTCAAGAGCAACAAGCGTTGAGCCCGGGTAGCTCAGCCTGGGAGAGCGTGCGGCTGAAGACCGCATAGTCGCCGGTTCAAATCCGGCTCCGGGCACTTCTAAATCGTTCTAAGAAAAATTTATTACCTCGAAACGAATAGAGGTATGCTTGAGTTCTTCGCAAAGGTTGTAGCGATAAGCTCCTCCGGAGCTCTTGCCCCTGGTCCTTTAAGCGCAGCGACCGCAGCAATTGGGGTGCAAAAGGGTTGGAGGGGTGGATTCATGATTTCCCTTGGGCACTTCATCGTCGAAGCCCCGATCGTTTTCTTTTTAGGTTTTTTTGTATCTCTCGCAACCATAGATTTTTTGATGAGACCACTTTCAGCTCTTGGTGGAGCCATGCTTGTATTCTTTGGCTATCTAACAATTAGAAGTGCTTTAAGCGAGGAAAAAGCGGGGAAAAAGGTTGAGTTCAATCCAATTCTCACGGGCATATTTTTGACCGCGCTAAATCCATTTTTCATCGCTTGGTGGTTTAGCGTAGGAACGGTGCTCGTAGCGGACTCGATAATCCTATTTGGAACCTTTGGTGTCCTTCTCCTCCTGGTCTCGCACGTTTGGATAGACTTCGTTTGGCTATCGTTGATAGCCTACCTCACTTCGTTAAAAGGGGTGATATTGAAGTTCCATAAGGCTCTTTTACTCTTTCTTGGCTTTCTCGTTCTATTCTTCGGCGTAGATTATTTGCACTTTGCGTTGTTGAGCAAACACATCATCTAATTTTACCTTGGATAAACCCTCAGAATCTTTGCCTTCTCGCTCTGAATCGAGTAACTTGCGGTCTTGGCTGGGATTAGGCAAGAGTAACCTTTCGGTAAGTCCACGATTTCCTTTTCGCTCCTAAGTATCGAGTAACCCTCGAGGCTGAGAAGAACGTTGAAAGTGTCGATCGTGAAGTCTTGTTTTCCAACGATGTCGAGTATTTCCGCAACGAAGAACTCGGTTTCAACTCTATTTTTCTTCGCTCGAACCTCAAAGTCTTCGGTCTTCTTCAAGTTTAAAACCCCCTTAATTCTACCATCCTTAAGCTCGATCGTGGCTTCAGCGTTCGTTCCCACCTCGATAAACCTCGCGTTTTCTGCAGAGTGAATCGTTCCCGGTGGTATGAGGAAGGGTTCGTAACCCGATGCATCGAACTTGTTCATCTTTTCCCAGATCTTTTCTTCCGTCAGAACCGCATCCATTTCCTCACTTGGAACTTCTTCGCTAAAACCTATGTAAGCTCTGCCAGATAACATGAACCAAGCTTTCAACTTTCCTCCATCGCCAATTCCAAGGTTTTCAGCTACTTTTTCAGGTGGATGAACAATTGGAACTCTTTTTCCAACGACTTCAACGATCTTCAAAAGGATTGGAAAATTCTTGTGCTTTTCAACAAGAGACCCGAGGATGTCCTCTTTTTTCTCGATGAAGAGTTCTGAAAGCTTCGTCGTCTCTCCTTTAAGAAGAACTTGTGAGACGTTCGAAGGATGTGCTGAGAATTCCCAGGATTCGCCGATTCCCTTTTTTCTAAAACCTTTAAGCATCGCTATCCATTCGCCACCCCACGGTTTTTCGATGAGATTTTCCGTGGCTTGAAATATAAACTTTGGAAGTTCCATGCAGTTGCTAATCCCGGGGATATATATTTTTACTTTGTTGTTTTTCCACGAGAGCAGAAGTCTTTAAATTTTCTGGAAAATTATGTTTATGAACGAAACTGAGAAGAGATGCCTCAAAGCTCTGCTTGGAATTCTCGAGAACTTTTACGAACAAATGAAGAGTGGAAAGATTCCCGAGATCGAGATCTCAACGAGGACGAAGTTCAACATAGAGTTCGATGAGGACACAGGGGTATGGGTTTACGGTGATAGAAAGTCCGTAACTTCTGCAAAAACGATCAAGGGTGCGTTCAAGATACTAAAGATGGCTTATGTGATTGGCTTTCTAAAGGAACAGCTTTTAGTAAACAAATCTTCGACGCTCAGAGAGCTCTACTACATCACGGAGGGTTGGGGATACGCGAAGTTCGAGGAGCAAGACGAGAGCGATAGATTGGTCGAAGACCTCGAGATACTTTCAGGCTTCCAGAGGGAGCACTTCCACATTCGTCCGGAAGAAGACGGGGCGACAATAGTTGGACCGATAAGAATTCGTGAAGAGACGAGACGCGGTCTAAAGGAGATCCACTGCCAAGACGACGTTGGCGAAGGAGGATACCAGATCCCGGTAAATGTTGACAAGATTCAGTTCGTAGATCACGACGCAAGCTTCGTGATTGCAATCGAAACCGGTGGTATGAGGGACAGGCTCGTCGAAAACGAGTTCGACGAAAAGTTCAAGGCAATAATCGTGCACTTAAAGGGTCAACCCGCAAGGAGCACGAGGAGGTTGCTTCGCAGACTTAGCATCGAGTTGAACCTGCCAGTTGTTGTTTTCACCGATGGAGATCCCTGGAGCTACAGAATCTATGCAAGCGTCGCATATGGAAGTATAAAGTCTGCGCATCTCTCGGAGTATCTTGCAACGCCCGACGCGAAATTCCTCGGGATCACCCCTTCAGACATTGTTCGCTACGATTTGCCAGCAGATAAGCTCAACGACGAAGACGTGAAGGCTTTGCGCTCAATACTTACGGATCCGAGATTTGACAGCGAATTCTGGAAAAGGGAAGTAAACTTACAGCTCGAGCTAAACAAGAAATCGGAGCAACAGGCACTTGCAAAGTATGGTCTCGACTACGTCACCGACGTATATCTACCGGAGAAGCTCTCCGAAATGGGGATAATAAGGTCTTAACCTCTAAACTTCTTCAAATCTATCTCTGCGACGTTCACGGTTTCAGGCTCCTCTATCTTGAGGATCTCAGAAAGACTTTGTTCATCCAAGTCCCGGATTAGGGCGACTATTTTTTCGACTGCAACCTCGAATTGGGCTTTGTAGGCTTCTCTGTTCTCCTTTAGATGCTTTACCAAGGGACATATTTTCTCGGTCTTGATGTAGATCTCGAGAACTTCGCCCCTTAGATCGAACGTGAACGGTCCTGCAACGCAAGTCTCGGGTTTTATTCTGTGAATCTTGCACCTTCCATTTTCAAAGAAAACGCAGTATCCATCTTCTTTCGCCTTCGGATGCATGTATTTTCCGAAGTGAATTTTTTCAATTTCAACGCCGTTTTTGAGCAAGATCTCGAGCCTTCTCTTCGATAGCGGTGGATTTGCGTCTTTGCAACATTGCCCACCGCAAATAGAGCAGACTTCGATAAAGTCGATCATACGAACACCTCGTTCTTCTCGAGGCACTTAGAGAGCTTTTCGCAGATCCTCGTTATCTCCTCTCTCGTAAAATTCTCCAGATTTTTAAGGATCCTCTCCCCAAGGCTACCGTTCTCTATTCTCTGCTCCAAAACTCTTAGATACCTTTTTTCCTCTTTCTCCGCGTTTTCGTATGCTTTTTTCATCAATTCCCTAAGCTCTCTCCCCAAGTTCTTCGTCCCGTTCTTTATAGCTTCCTCGAGCTTGTTTCTTAGCTCAACCTCACTCAAATCGTTCAATTCAGACCTCAAGACGGATCTTATGAAAGCCGTGAGCGCGACGTCGCTTTTTATGCACTCCTGCTCGTCCATAGCCTTTATCTCGATGCAATTCCTCGTGAACCTGAGTATTATCCCCCTTGAGTTTACCCATTCTTTGCAAAGAACTTCAGCACCCTTGGCTCTAAGTTCAGCGTAGATTTTCTCGAGAATCGCCTTGTATTCTGCAAAGCTCCCAAACTTCTCCGGTATTACATCGTTGCAAATCATTGGCATACTTTGCTGGTTGATTCTGTAGAAATAGAGCCTCGAATCTACGAAAAGTCTCTTTCCTTCGCATATCGGCGAAGAAGAAGCAATCGCTACGAGAAATGGTATCAGAATGCGTAGCTTGTTGTGCAGTTCTATCGCCTCTTTTTCGTTTCTAAAAGACAAATTAAGCTGGAAGCTTTGTATGTTTAGCCACCCGTGCTGTCTTATGTTGAAAAGCCTGTCGTAGGCTTCGTATATCTTTCTATCTCTGTGATCCCATACAAGCGCACTCTTTAACTCGAGCAATGGATGCATTCCAAGCCCCAGAAGTCTGTAATTGTCGAGGTAGCTCAGCAGTTCTTCGAGTCCAGATTGCATCGTTTCTTCGAACTCTTCTAAGCTATCAAATGGTTTTTGCGGTTTTAGCTCGATAACATGCTTCTGCAACTCTTTTCCAACAACTACCCTTCCCAACTTCGCCTCGTTCGCAATTCTTCCACGGATCTTCTTTATTAACTTGTCCGCAATAGGTTGAGGTTCGAAGAACTCGTTGTTTATCGAAAACTCGTGCTCGGGACCAAGCATATCAGCTCGTTAGCTTCAAAATTATTTTCTCGTATATGTCTCTGTCCTTGGCGTCCTCCATCCCATGCATTATCGTGGGGTTATCGTTGACTTCGATCACGTAAAACTCGTTTCCTACTTGCTTAACGTCCACTCCGTATAGACCGTTGCCAACGCACTTCGCCGCTTTTATCGCGACCTTCTTCAGCTTCGACGGCGCATTTTCACGGCTAACCGCTCTAACGTCCCCCCAAACGATTTTGTTGTTCACAACATCGCGAATTTTCCATCCACCCTTGGGGAATAGGTATTTGCAGGTGTAGATTACTTCACCATCGAGAACTCCGACACGCCAATCAAAACTCGAGTAAATGAACTCCTGCAGAATCACAGCCTTACTTCTCCTAAGAAATTTTTTTGAGATTGCAACGAGCTCTTCAAAGTCGTTCGCTTTCTCAACCATCAGAGAGAAACGAGAATTCGGAGCTTTGACAACTATTGGGTATCGAAGCTCTTCAGCGATCGAACTCAACCTCTCGAAGTCTCCGTAGAACGGAATCGTTTTCGGCATTGGGATCTCGTGCTTCTCGAGTCTATGGTACAACGCGACCTTGTCAGAGCAAATGCGAATGCTCTCGGAGTCGTCGATCACTCTCTTTCCCCTCTCTTCAGCGATTCTCGAAACAACGTAAGATGTGAACAAAGGATCTGTCGTGGCTCGGATGAAAATCGAATCAAAATCGTCTATCGAGTTCACTATCTCCTTCCCCAAAACTTCGAATTTGTGCCCCATCGCTTCAGCGGTTGCTTGAAAAATTCTCAAGGCTTCGATCTCTTCTTTGTACTTGAAGTTGTAGGTCTCAACGAAGCAACCTATCTTCATACGTTCGTATCGCGAAGTCGAAGTCGATCTCATCTCTGCGAAGGGGCATGAAGTAAAAAGGTCTGAGCTTACCGTTTTTTCTTTCAACAAAAATCTTCCCCAATGGCACACCAAAGGTTTCGAACACCTTTCTCGCTATGTAATCTTCCTCATCGCCCCCGTTTTTAGCCCTCGTTAAGTGCATGATGATCTCCTCAACCTTGCCCTCGAGCTGGACGTGAACCACGGGGTAGTGGTAGTCCATGCTTAGGCTCCGGAAATTCTTATAGTACTGCGACTCGGTGCAGACGATTTTCATCGAGTTCTTTGAGAATGGATTCAAGGGTAGCATCACCGTTTCCCGAGGCATCGGACGAGAAAGAACTTCAAACCTCGGCACCTCGACTCCGGCTTTTCTCAATCTTTCCATAAAAACCGGCGCTCTGTATACATCGAGGGCGTTTTTCACAGACGGATAGACCCAGCAGTTGTTTTCTTCAGCGTGAAGAGAAACGTAATATCCCTTTGTGTGAAATCTGTAATCTCCAAGCAAGTTCAAAATAGTGTCCACGACCTTCTTCTTTAGAAAGCTGTCTGGAGGTTCTAAATCGCTCTCCCCTTCAACTTCACCTACCGCGATCATAGTTCAGATTCGCAATGTCCTCGAAGTATATATTCTTTTCCGATGCTTTTCCGATCGAAAGCAGAGAAATCGATTTTAGAGGTTGCGACAAATAAGATCTTTGAATTTTATTTAAAGTTGCCACACATTACTTTCAGCCAAAAAATGCGTCAAGACTCGTCTGAGACCCCTTGACTTTCGTTTCACTGTAACCAAATCGTTCGAGTATTCGCATCACAGCTGGAAGCAGTTGGTGGTCTATGTAGTAATCCTTGTCGATCTTCTTTGTCTCGTAGCAATCTCTTCGCTTTATCTTCACGTTCTCACCATCGAAGCTCTCGACCATCTCAATCGGATAAGCACGATCACCCACGGTTCCCTTTTCCTTCAAGACTACGTAGCCAACTTTTGATCCAACTGGATAAAAGATCCCGATTTCCTCAGCCTTTTTCGCAGCCTTCACATGCGCTTGTATTGCTTCGTATTTAGATGGCTTTTTCGTCAGCCCCTTGTATATCACGAGATCCTCGAGCTTGACCTTTCCATTCCTAATCTCCTCCACCTTATTTGCAATGTAGTCAATCGCCTTCTTGGGATTCCTTTCCTTCAGCAGTATCTCGATCACATCTTTTTGCGCATTCTTAGCCAATTCACACCAATCTCCACGACGGACTTCTAATCCACGGACGAAGATCTTTCCATCCACCGTTATTCCTGCATATCTCTTCTTTTCAACGAAGAATATGCTCTTAAAGATCTCTGCAACTTCGATCTGAATGGGCAACTCCTTAGAAATCCTTGCTATCAACTTCTCAACTTCTGCGCTTAACTTCTCGAGATCCATCTGTTTTGAGATAAATATGCTGTCCGTGTCCCCGTATAGAACCTTAAAACCCATCTCGCTCGCAATCTTGGCGGAAGTCTTGATGAAATACCTCCCCCATGCAGTCGTTGCTTCTGCACACTCTCTACAATACCACCTTGCACCTCCCCACCCCATGTAGCCGTAGAAGGAGTTCGTTAGAACTTTCAGCGTTTGCTGTTTTATGTCAAGTATCCTATACCTCGGATCGTCCTCGCTCATCTCCTTCATCTTCTTCTTCATCTCACGCCTTTTCTCGATTAATGAAACCAAAATCCTCTTAAAGAAGCCATCGGGGCTTTTTCTGAACCTATAGCCAACTTCCGGAGCTAAGTTTTCTCCTTTTGCACTCAAAGTATCTGGGCTTATGTTGAAAGCCACCATTATCGATGGATACATGCTCGCAAAGTCGAGCTCCACAACGTTCTCATGCAAACCTCGCTCTGGTTCGATCACCAACGCACCCTCGTAGCTCTCTGAAACCTCAATCGCATTGGGTGCAATTTCGTTGAGTTTTCTCGCCTCGCTCAATAGAAGCCAGTCGACTTGCTTACCCCTCCCCATTCGTGAAACATCGTCCAAGGGTAACCTTATCAGCCTTGAAAGTTCGTAGTGCATTGGCAAAAGCTCTTTCGCGATCAAGTAGGTGTGAACTACATCCCTTCTTGCGTGTGCAAGCACCTTTTCCTTCTCAGTAGCCCAAAATCTGCTTATGTCTTTCCCTTGGATGTCTTCCATCTCGATCTTTGTTCCCAAAAACTCTGCAATGTTTTCCAACTTCTTTATCTTGACATCTGCGATTCGAACCGCGATGTCGTAAAGATCAACGTTTAAGCGTCCAGCTATCTTTGGCCTTCCACCCCTAAAAACGATCGCGGTCCCATCTCTGCCAATGTTGAGCGGAACTCTCAGCTTTTCCGCTCTTTCCCTTATGTAAGGCCAGTCGAACGCATCTTGGTTGTAACCAACGATCACATCTGGGTCGAGCTCCGTGATTAACTCGACAAAGCTTCGGAGAATTTCCCTCTCCTCGCCATAAAGAATTCTCTCCTCCTTTTCATCTTCCCCCCATTTCAAGGCTATGACTATTATCGGATCTGTTTCGGCGTTGGGCATACCAAAAGAGGAGAGCATCTCGCAATCAAAGGCAAGAACCTTGAGCTTTGGAAAGTCTACGCCAATTCTCTCGATTCTCTCTATTTCGTAGCTTTTTATCTTACCCTCCACCTCTTTTCCAGAAATTGAAACGCCATCCATGCAAGCGAGATCTTTGTCGATCAGGTAGCGATAGGCAAAAGGTATGTCCGCTTCTCTAACGTCACCGAACTGCGAAAAAAACTCCCTAAGTTTTGGAACGTCTTGTGGATGTCTGGCATAAACAACCAAAGCGTCGGTTTCTTTCCCAAAGACTTTGACCTTTCTCTTTTCATAACCCTCAGGAGTCACCTTGCCCTTCTTCGTCTTAACCTCCGCTTTTTCCAAGACTTCTTCATCGATCCCCAAAACATAGAAGTAGGGCTTGAAATTTCTATCGTATGCGATAAAAACATCTTCGCCTTTGCACCAAAGCCTGATCACCGCTTTGTTTCCAATTGTGACGTATTCAGCATCTATCAGCAAACCCTCGACCACGAATACAGTGAGCTTTAGATGGATTTAAACTTAACCCGTGCAATAGAAATGATTATCAACACAAAGATCTCGGTTTTTCGATGAAAACGATCATCCTCGCTGGCGGTAAGGGTACAAGGCTTTGGCCTTTGAGCAGAGAAGCGATGCCCAAGCAGTTTCTCAGGATTTTCGATGAATCCCTTTTTCAGAAAACAATCAAGAGAGCGCTGATGATTTCCAAGCCAGAAGAAGTGTTCGTTGTTACAAACCAAGAGTATAGATTTCGTGTTTTAGACGACCTTGAAGAGCTTAGAGTTGAAATTCCGGAAAAGAATGTTATACTGGAGCCTAAATCAAAGAATACGTTACCAGCTATCTGTCTCACAATGAGAAAAGCTGGAAAAGGAAAATTCGCAATCCTTCCTTCCGATCACACCATCGAAGTGAACGAAAGCTACGTGAATGCCTTCAAGGTAGCGGAGGAGATAAGTTCTCGCTACCTCGTAACGTTTGGAATTAAGCCAAAGAAACCACACACTGGTTATGGATACATAAAGCCCGGAAAAAAGATAGGAGAGGCGTTCGAAGTCGAGGAATTTAAGGAGAAACCAGATCTAAAGACCGCCGAAGACTTCGTTAAGAAGGGTTACCTCTGGAACAGTGGGATGTTTCTCTTCGACAGCGAATTATTCTTCGAGGAGCTAAGCTCTTACGCCGCTGAAATGCTGAAGGTGTTTGAAGATGGGGAAAAAGCCTATGAAGTGATTCCAGAGATTTCAGTGGACTACGGAATACTGGAGAAGTCGAGGAGAGTTGCGGTCGTTCCAATTAGCGTTGAGTGGAGTGACGTTGGAAGTTTTGACGCAATCTACGATTACTTAGCCAAGGATGGCGATGGAAATGCTATTCGTGGTGAAGTGATTGCGATGAACTCGAGAAGAAATCTGGTGATCGCAGAAAGACTTACAGCTCTCTTAGATGTGGAAGACCTGCTTTTAATCGATACGGACGATGCTCTGCTAATCTCAAAAAAGGGAAGCGCGGAGAAGGTGAAGGAGATCTACAAGGTCTTGAAGGAGAGGAAAGACAAGAGGATAGAGATCCACAGAACTGCTTTTCGCCCATGGGGTAGCTATACTTTGCTCGAGGAGAACGGTTACAAGATAAAAAGGATAACTGTAAAGCCCGGGAAAAGGATCAGCCTACAACGGCATTATCATCGGAGCGAGCACTGGATAGTTGTAAAGGGGACTGCGAGGATAATAGTGGATGGAAAGGAGATCTTGCTGAAGAAAGGTGAAAGCACCTTCGTTCCCGCTGGATCGTTGCATAGAATAGAGAACCCCGGAAAGATTCCTTTGGAGATAATAGAGGTTCAAATCGGAGAGTATCTTGAAGAGGACGACATAGAAAGATTTGAGGACGATTTCGGAAGAGCTTAAAATTATAGGAGCTCTGGGATGTAGAGTATTGCGAAGTAAACGATGAGGAGCACAGCTCCAATTGGCAAACCGAAGTTAGCCCATTCCTTCATCGTTATCTTCATCCTCGCTGCTGCAACTATGTTTGGTATGTTCCCGGGAATAAGGATTCCCCCCGAGATCAAAAGGCTCATAAGCGCACTCTTTATCTGGAACTCGGTAAGAGATGGACCTATTTCAGCTGCCGTTAGCGTTGCGTTGTCTAAGAATGCGGAAATCGTGTTGACCCAGTAAAGAGCAGCGGG
>CALIUJ010000153.1 GCA_938048785.1 uncultured Archaeoglobaceae archaeon
TTGTATCATCAACCATCTGAGTCAAAGTGCTGGGAGAAGGCTTATGGAATTAAGGAAGCGTGTTGCTGTTGCACTTAAGGAAAGGTTAGGGCCTGACGTGGGAGTGGAAACAATCGAAACTCAAATCGAGTTCATGAGGGCCTACGATAGGTATTCTGGGAATCTTTACAGCAAAATATCGAAAAGCTCCTGGGAAAAGCTGAATCGCTCTCAAAATTTAAGTTTGGTGATAGTTTCCGCCTTCTATGGAATACTTAAACATAATGAGCCTATTAGGAACTACAATAGGGCGATGGATCGGGAGATAGTCGAAGGGGTGTTGCTGAAGACTTGGTGGAAGAGACAAGGCCTACATGAAATTTTACTTGATTACATAGCAGAGAACGAGATCAAAGTGGTTCATGATTTTCTCTCCAAAAACTACTCGGAAGCCATATGGCCGCTTCAAAATAAGGCGAAGGAGCTTGGAGTAGAATATGTAAGGCATGATTACTTTGGATTTGGAAGTGGAAGCAACTACCGCAGAGGAGAAGACGTTGAAAAGTTGATTAAGAAAGACTTTATAATAATGTATAAGGACTTGTGGTAGAGATGTCTAGGCTTTGTCAATGGTTGCACGAGCAGATAGAAAAGCTTCCCTTAGTAAAATTTCCCTTTAAATTAGAATCCCTACCAGAAAACGGAATATACTTTTTCTACGAAGATGGGGAGTTTTGGGGGCATGGTGGAGAAAAACCGAGGATAGTTAGAGTAGGCACTCACAAAGATGGAAATTTTAGAAGCAGAATCGGGGAGCATTACCTCTTAAACGAAGCATGGATGAACTTTGACAAGAATAAGCCAAAACCTTCTGATAGAAGTATCTTCAGAAAAAACATCGGCAGAGCCCTACTAAACAAGGATAAAGATGATTACTTAAAAATTTGGGAAATAGATTTCACGCTAAGTAAAAACAGAAAATTATACGGTGATAAGCGAGAAATAGAGAAAGAAAAGAAATTAGAAGAAGCGATCACAAAACTTCTACGGGAAAAATTCACCTTCAGATTCATAATTTTAGACCCACATGTGGAAAAGATGGGCAGCAAAGGGCTTGAAAGCGCTTTAATCGGAACTTTAGCCAGCTGTAAATTGTGCAAACCATCTCCTAATTGGTTAGGAAACTATTCTCCAGTTCAGAAAATAAGAGAGAGTGGATTGTGGTTGGTGCAGCATCTAAAAGCGGATCCTATAAACGAAAAGGATAAAGAAATAATTCTGAAGGCAATAGAAGAAACAAGAAATTGGTTAAAAAAAGAAGTTGGTTAAAAATTTCACAACTTCGCTTACTTTAAAATTGATATGAAGAAACAGATTATGAGGCTGTTGTTTGAGAGCGTGTAACTGAGTATGGCTGAGTTTGATCTATCTGACTGTGATTGATGAATCTCTCTGGGTTATAGCTTCAATTAATATGGTCGGGGCTTTTGTGAAGGTTGCACATGAGCAGTCCCAAAGGCTAAACTCTTCTCTTCGTTATTTGACGTTGAAATTTCAAGGTGATGTAACTAAGGGTTGCTTCTACGCTCGGGTTATGCGTAACAGAACCTATGATGATCTTGTTAAGAATGCATCCTCTGACACTGTTAATATCATAGCTAGGATTACCGTTGGTAACTTAGCTGACGTGATTGGGGCTTTTCTAAAGGTTGCTTGGGAGCAGGTCTCAAAGGCTAAGCGATGATGTTTGATACTGAAGGTTGAGGCTGATGTTGCTATGGGGCAAATCTTTTTGACCAAGTTGATCGTTGAAAGTTATAGACATACATGGGAAGGAAAACCGTGAAATGGGTGATTTAAATGGAGATCAAGTCCGTGAGAGCGAGGGTTGTGAGGTTGCCATTTTCGATTAAGATCGGATCTATGCCAGAAATTCCCGCCTCTGGAACTTTGGTCGAGGTCGAAACGGATGACGCGGTGGGCTATTCCATGACGCATTTTCCACTTTCTGACAAAGCGTTGGCAAAATACATCGAAGAGGTGATCGCAAAGATTGTCGTAGGCAGAGACCCGTTCATGATCGAAGAGATCTGGAGGGCTATTTACAACACGAGCAACAGGATTCTCTTTGGAATACCTCAAGCTATAAGCGCTGTTGAGTGTGCGATCTGGGATGTAATTGGAAAGACTTTGAAGGTTCCGGTTTACAAGCTCCTTGGCGGATTTAAGGAGAGGGTTAAAGCCTATGCCAGCTTTCCAATCACCTTAGAGCCCAAGTCCGCAAGCATAGTGGCGGGGATGGCAGAGGAAAGAGGTTTCAAGGCGGTCAAACTTAGGATAGGAGAGGGACTAAAGAAGGATGAAGAGATCATAAAGACCGTGAGAGAGGAACACCCAGACCTCGAGATAATGGTTGACGCAAACTCAGCCTACAGCGAGATAAGGGACGCGATAAAGCTTTCTAAGATATGCGAAAAATACGACATTAGGTGGCTCGAAGAACCTTTACCCTCTGATAACCTGAGAGCACTTTCCGAGTTGAGAGCTCGTTCCCCAATAGACATAGCTGGAGGGGAAAACGATTTCTCACTCTTCAGATTCAAAGAACTCTTAGATTTTGGAGCCTACGATATATTGCAACCAGACGCAACGAGATGTGGTGGTATTCTCCAATGCAAAAAGATATCTGCGTTGGCTGAAGCCTATGGTGTTCAATCGATTCCACACACCTTCGGATTTGGACTCGTGATGGCTGCGAATCTTCAGGTGATTGCTTCGAGCTATAACTCGAGCTACATGGAGTATCCG
>CALIUJ010000154.1 GCA_938048785.1 uncultured Archaeoglobaceae archaeon
GACAAAGCCGAAGACGCCAAGCATCCAAGCAAAGAGAATCGGTAACGATACCATCGAGTTCATACTCTACGATTGGGGAGGAGCAACTAAAATAGAGAACTGTAAAGGCACGTATGGTGGACAGGAGATATCCTTAGGTGATAACGACGACTTTACGGGAGTGGGCTCCCAGATACAGTGCACCGACTGTAAGGAAGGGCCGAAATCTTTGATATTAACTTGTAAGGTCGACGGCCAGGAACAGGTAGTGCTAAACGTGAACATGTGAAATCTTAAATTTTTTTGTCAAAAAAGATCTGTGGTAAGTTTTTTATATCTTGATAAAAATTTGGAACATGGAGGAAATTGGCACGATACTCATGGTTGCCATCTTGGTGGCTATTGTGGGAATCGTCGCAGCATACCTATACGGTTTTCCGTCGAGTCTTCCAAAGACAAAGACGCCAAACATTCAGATGAAGAGGATAAGTGGTAGCACGTAAAGTATGGGGGTGAGGAAAAACCATCGAGCCTAAGAACTACTTCGAAAGAGTTGGAGATTCTCTCTATTGCACAGGATGCGGTCCTGGGGCAAAGTCAATTGTTTTTGTCTGCAAGGTAGATGATAAAGGGCAAGTCATCTTAAATGGTTTTCTCTGAATCCAAAGTGTTTTTGTTTCAAAAAATTTAGCCCATAGAATTAAAAAATCCGAGGTTTTTTCACGAACTCTCCAAAGATTTTTATCTCTCTTCCGCACTTCGGGCACTTCTTGTCCTTTAACCTGTATTCAAGAACTCTGTAGGCGTATCTCTTTATCAAGAGCTCGTTGCACTCTGGGCAATACGTGCTCTCAAACCTATGCCCATGGACGTTGCCTACGTAAGCGTAGCTAATTCCAGCCTTCTTAGCTTTAAAAACCGCTTCTTCAAGAACTTCAACTCTTGTTGGCGGATTATCGAACTTGTAGGCTGGGAAGTATCGAGTAAAGTGGATCGGAACCTCTTCGCCTGCGAACTTCAAATGGTTTTCGATGACCCAATCCACGTCATCTTCGTTGACACCGGTGACGATTAGATTCACGATCTCAACGTGCACACCCATTTTTACAGCATCTTTAACGTTTCTCCAGATCTTCCATACGTCTATTTTTCCGCAGTATTTCTCGTAAACTTCTTCTCCGCCTTTTATATCCACCTTTAGCCCATCCAATCCAGCTTCGACGAGAGCCTTTAAAGCCAAGCTTGTCATATAGCCGTTTGAAACAAAGCAAGCGTAGAGCTTTTGTTTCTTCGCAATTCTAAAGACATCTATGGCGTATTCAGCCATTAAAGTGGGTTCTTGAAAGCTCACACATACACCTTCGTCTCTCTTCAACGCCTTCTCGACCAAGGCTTCTGGAGAAACGTAAGCGCTTCTCCTAAAATTCCTCGAAAGATGGTAGTTTTGACACCAAGGACAGAAGAAGTTGCAAGACCAAGTCGAGAAGGTGAGAGAAGTGGAACCGGGGTAGTAGTGGAAGAAGGGCTTTATCTCTATCGGTCTACTCTCCATCGCGCTCACGTTTCCATAGGTCAAAGTGTAGAGCTTTCCAGACAAGTTTATCCTCGTTTTGCAGATTCCAAAGTCGTTTTCAGCAATTAAACAGCTTCTTTCGCACAGAAGGCATCTCACCTTGTCTCCGTGCCTCTCGTAGAATTGACTTTCGAGCATCACACGCATCTTTTTCTTCGTGATTTATCCCTTCTCTTCCATGGATTCCAAGACCTTGAGATTAAGTGCACTTAATGCGAAAAATTTTTTATGTTTTATGGGCATATTACGGATATGAAGGCGTCAAACTTTTTGGAGAATGCGAAACACTTTGCAGTGATAGGTGCTGGGAGAATGGGGAGCCAGATAGCACAACTCCTTTCCCGAGTTGGGAAGTACTCCGTAACCTTGGTCGACGTGAACGATGAGATACTGGACAATGCGATGAAGTCGATAGAAGCAGATTTGAAGAGATTTTTCGTCGAGAAGGGTAAAATGATGAGAGTGAAATGAAAGAGATCCTTTCTCGGATTAAATGCACAAAAAGTATTTCCGAAGCGGTTAAAAATGCAGATTTCGTGATAGAAGCGGTATACGAAAACTTAGAGTTAAAGAAAAAGGTATTTGCAGAAATAGATAAAAATGCTCCATCACATGCGATCTTGGCTTCGAACACCTCTGGCTTGAGCATAACAGAAATAGCGTCTGCGACGAAGAGGGCGGAGAAGGTTGTTGGCATGCACTTTTTCAATCCAGTGGCGGTGATGAAGTTGGTTGAAGTCGTTAGGGGAGCTCTTACTTCAGAAGAGACTGTAAACATTGTTTGCGAACTTTCCAAGAAACTTGGAAAGGAGCCAGTTGTCTGCAAAGATATTGGCTACGGCTTCTTGGCTAATAGAGCATACGCTGGACTTATGAGAGAAGCGATTGAAATGGTCTGGGAAAGGGTTGCTTCGCCCGAAGACATTGACAAGGCTTTGAAGCTCGGATACAACCTCCCCCTTGGTCCTTTAGAAGTGGGTGACATGGTCGGCGCATGGGAGATAATGGCTTTATCGGAGCAAGACAGGATTAGAGAGCTGGGACCAGAAAAGGGAAGATTGCACCCTTTGATCAGGTGGATGGTGAGAGCTGGCTACACCGGAGGACCGGGAAAGAAGGGAATCTACGCCTTCTGGAAAGAAGTCCTTTCGAAGCCTTAGTTGTTGCAACAACATCGTCAACGGCTATCTAATTTTTTCTCTATTAAGACTTTTCATCGTCTTCTCCTTAGATACGCAATCGCAATCAGTCCAGCGATTGCAAGGATGGCTTCAAATCCCGGTGCTGGCTTTGTAGGTGTTGGTGTTGGAGCGGGCGTTTTGGGTGGTGTCTTTCCAGGTGTTTGGCTCGGAGTTCCCGTTGGCGTAGTCTGCGCCCCGCTTGGGGTCGTTGGAGTTGGCGAAAAGATTGCGAAGTCCAGCGCTGATGTTTTCTCGTTTCTCTTGACATCGAGTGCGTATATCTTGTATTTCCCTTCTTCGATCTCTGGAATCGTGAACTGCGAATCAACTACACCGTTTTCGTTTGCGAAGAGCTTTGCTACAAGCACGTGATCCTTGAAAGCATCGGTAGCGTTCATCAGGTAAACTCTGACTTCTCCATTCGATGAGAATCCGTTCCCAGTTAGGCTTACGTTTTCATAGATCTTGGCTTTGTTCGTGGACAACTTCGTGATCTTCGGTAGAACCTTGAACATCGTGTAGGCGTTCAGCTTTACTTCGTCCATCGCCATAACTCTATACTCTCCA
>CALIUJ010000155.1 GCA_938048785.1 uncultured Archaeoglobaceae archaeon
AAGCGGATGCGATCACGCTTATAGTTGGTGGTAAGCTCAAGTTACAGGGCGACATGGCATACATGATGCGAAACATGGCTGCGGTGCGAAGGTTTACAGAGCTAATGGCTTCTATTCCGATTACTTAATTTTTGGTGGTGAAATGGGTTTTTTGGACCTCGATGAAATCAGCGAGGAAGAAAGATTGCTGAGAGAGGAAGTGCACAGGTTTGCATTGGAAGTAATTCGCCCCGCGTCAATCGAGCTTGATAGGATGCCTGCAGAGGACAGAGTAAAGCCTGGATCACCTTATTTCAAGGTAATGAAGCAGATGAAGAAACTCGGCTACCATAGGATAATGGTCCCGCCTGAAAAGGGCGGAATAAACATGACTCCACTGCAGCGTTGCATTATCTTCGAAGAGTTGGCATGGAGAAGCGTTGGATTTGCAACTGCGCTTGGAGTTGACATGATCCCATTCACATGCACAGCTCTTTACGGAGGTAAGGGGGCTTACGAAGAACTCGTCGTTCCATGGCTTGAGGGAAATGATTACCACGGTTGTTGGGGGGTTACAGAACCTGAGCATGGAAGTGATTATCTGATAGCGTTGAGAGAGGAAAAAGAAGTCGTTGAGAAAATGGGAAAGGGAAACGTTGTTGCTGAAAAGGATGGCAACGAGTGGGTTATAAGGGGACAAAAGTCCGCATGGGTATCTTCCGCTCCAGTGGCGACGCACTGCGGATTGCACGCACAAGTCAAGGGTGGAAAAACGCTCGCCGATGGTTTGTTTGCAATCGTTCCCCTTGATAAAGGTATTAAGAAGAGAAGCCTGCAGAGATGCTTGGAATGCGTGACGATCCGCAAGGCGAGCTATTTTTCGACGAAGTTCGAATTCCAGAGCACTATGTTATCGTAGCCCCAGGATTTTTCTACGGTATCTTCGTGGATCAACTTCTCTGCCTTACGAGCTGTGGGATGGGTGCATTTGCAGTCGGGCTTGCAAGAGCCGCGTTCGAGGAAGCTTTGAGCTATGCAAGGCAGAGAATTCAAGGAGGAGTTCCGATTGCGAAGCACAAGAACATAAAGCTCAAGCTTTACGAGATGTTTGAGAAAGTTGAAACCGCGCGTTACTACGTGAGAAAGGCAACGGAATACACTCACAGGAAGATATTGGAACTCGGCACAAACGATGCTTCACCAAGGCATGCGAGAGCTGCGCAGATCTATGCAAAGAAAATCGCATTTGAAGTTGCAAACGACGCTTTGCAAATCTTCGGCGCCTATGGCTTGAGCAAGGAGTTCATAATAGAGAAGTTTTTCAGAGATGCGAGGGCTATGCAGATCGAAGATGGAACCGTTGAAGTTTTGAGCTTGGAAGCAGGCGATGATGTTGTTAATAACTACGAAAAGGAGTATTACGACGTGGGACATTTGAATAAACTTTACGAGGTGGTTTTATGTTGAAGGGTATCCCTTTCGATTCCCCTCTTTACGAGATCGACGAGGAGAGAGGGATAGAGTATAGGAATTGCAAAGCTGTAACAGCGTTGTTTACGATTAAGAACGACGTGAGCGAGTTAATTCCTGAGGGATTGAAGTCTTTGGGCAACGGCGCGGTGTGGGTATCGCACTACGGCTTTAGCACCGTTGGGACCTACAACGAGTATATAAGCGTAATTCAAGTGGAAGACGAAGTAGGGGACATGGGCTACTATATACCATACATCTACGTAACCAACGACTCCGCACTTGCAGCGGGCAGAGAAGTTGCGGGAGCGCCAAAGAAGCTTGCGAAGATTGAGCTAACGCAAGAGCTCGACGTTGTGCAAGGGATCCTCGAAAGACCTACTGGGAAAAGGCTTGTGACCGTTACGATGAAGCCGAACATCAGAGCGAAGGAGTTGATCGAATACATACTACCAAAGCCAACGTATCTATACTCGGTGCGCCATCTTCCACCGATCAAGGGGAAAGGCGGGGTTACGCAGTTGATAAAGTGGTATGCGAACGTAGACTTCCACCTGGATCCGAGTGGAGAGAAGGTGATATTCAGCGGTCCAGCAAGCGTGACTTATGATTCCCCTTCGGTAATCGATCCGGTGCACAAGATCGAGATAGGGACGATTTTGTCGGCGATATACTTCGAGTTCGACATGAAACTCGGATTTGTGGACATCTTGCGAGAGCTAAGGTGACCCAATGCTGAAAGGAAGTAGAGAAGGGACCTCCATACCCTTGGACGCTGGACTATACGGCGCTTCGATGCAAGTTCTTGCAAAAGACGTAGTTACTGAGTACATAAACTGTGAAGCGGTAATGGCATTCTTTACAACGAGTGAAGAAGTCG
Organism: uncultured Archaeoglobaceae archaeon; assembly: GCA_938048785.1. Lineage (GTDB taxonomy): Archaea > Halobacteriota > Archaeoglobi > Archaeoglobales > Archaeoglobaceae > WYZ-LMO2. The sequence continues at coordinate 2,330 of CALIUJ010000155.1, forward strand.
ATGCTTTGTTACCAGAGGGTCTCGATCTTTACAGCAATCCTCCAAATGCAGCCGTTTTTATTGCAAACTACCCATACTCTACACTCGGACCATACTACGAGATGTTCTCGCTTATACAGGTGGAGTTCAATGGCTCTATGGGCTACTATATACCATACATCTACGTAACCAACGACTCCGCACTTGCAGCTGGAAGGGAAGTGGTGGGAGCGCCGAAGAAACTGGCTAACATAGGCATTGTAAAGGAGAACGATACAATCCTTGGCTACTTAGAGAGACCAAAAGGCAAGAGGCTCCTTAGCTTAAGTGTAAAACCAGAGCAAAGAATTTCTGACGAATTAATCGAGTCATTGATGCCAAGAAGACTTGAACTCTACTCTCTCGCCTATTGCCACCAATCGAGGGTGGTGATGGATTAGCCCAACTCGTTCGGTGGATTTCATATATGGATGTGCACAAAGATCCGGAGGAAAAAGTAACATTTGACAACGTTAAGCTTGGGAGGAGGAGAGCCTGGGGAGGAAATGCAACCATTACTTATGAATCTCCATCGATCTCTGACCCAGTGCACAAAATAACAGTCAGAGATTTGCTATTGGGAGCATATATACACTTCGATATGGCTCTAAAGCCAGAAAAGGTAGTGAAAGAATGGAAACTGTAGCGATCGCTGGCGCTGGAACGATGGGATCCGCGATCTCTGCGCTGTTTGCAAACGCGGGCTACGAAGTTGTGCTTTACGACATAAGCAGAGATGCGCTTGAAAGGGCAAAGAGTAGAAATCTAAAGGAGCACGTGGTTGAGCTTGAAAAAGCTGGGCTTAAAAAGCGCGAAAGACTTGAAAACATAGTATACACAGCGGATTTGTCGGATTTAAGTGGCTGTGATCTCCTACTTGAGACGATAAGGGAAGATCTAAGCTTAAAGATAGACTTTTTCAGAAAAATCGCGGGAGTTTGCAAAGACGCTTTGCTTGCAACGAACACGTCTTCCTATATGCCATCGGAGATTTCCAGCGGAGCTGGGGTTAACGTCTTTCTTTTCCATTTTTCCAATCCACCGATAGAGATGCCTCTCGTTGAAATCTCTGGAGAAGGAGATCCGAGTAAACTCGTCGAGTATGCAAAGAGTATAGGCAAAAAGCCGGTTGTTTTAAAAAAGCAGTGCAGAGGAGCGGTTTTGAACAGAATGCTTTGTGCACTTGGCGTGTCGCTCGGCTATTCTTTAAAGTTTGCAAGTCCCTACGAGATAGATGCTTCTGTGAAGTTGTTTGGGTTTAAGTATGGGGTCTTCGAGATCTTCGACAGAATAGGCTTAGATGTATCCTTGGATGTCCTAAGGAGCCTTGAGGAGGCTTATCAAAGATTTTCTTCGGATTTTGTAAAAGAGACACTTATCCAGTTCGTAGAAGCTGGAAAACTCGGGAAGAAGAGCGGTGAAGGTTTTTACAAGTGGATCGGTGAAGAGTTAATCGCCGAAAATGTTGAGAACTACGTTGATGTCACAATTCTGCTCGCAACCATAGTAAACGAAGCATTTAGGATAATCGAAGATGGAATCGCAGATAAAGCGACGGTGAACGAAGTTTGGAAGCTCGCAACCTTGTCCCCTGGGGTTTTTGATCTTGCCGATGCCTTAGGGTACGAGAATCTATTCAAAGCCCTGAGGAGAGCTTTTGAAGAAACAGGAATAGAAGTCTTCAAGCCTGCGAAGTCCTTTGCATCGATTGATTTTTAATAAGCTTATCGCGCAACTCTAAGTTGGAGTTCTGAGGGAATAAGTGGGTTTAAGTGGTAAAAGAACTTTAATAATTCGAAGAGCAACTGCAGATGTGCTCGAGGAAACACTCAGGGAAATTTTGAGGAAAAAAGTGATCGAGATCCTCGAGGTCAAGTTGGGTAGATGGGTTGCGGAAGAGGTTGAAAAGAAGTTGAGTTACGAAGAAAAAAGCAGGATTCTGAAAGAATACGAGAAAAAAGGGAAACTATCGGAGGAGACCTACAACTCTATACTCTCGAGGCACTACTACAGAGATCTGACCTCAGTTCTCTTTGGAATACCTTCGGAGCTTCGAGTTTATCCGAATATAACGGAATCGATGGTTGGAAGTGGGAAGTGGGGAATATCGGGACTCAGAAAGCACGTCAGAGAACTCGGATATTCTGATGACAAGTTCGAGGAAATTCTGTGGGCGATTTATATTGAGCTCGAGAAATTGGCAAGGGATCCAAAGTATTTAGAGCTTTTCTCCGTCGCTTCGCTCGAGATCGGTGCTTTTTATCTCGAAAATGATTACGGAAAAGCTGAAGAATTTCTTTTCAAGGCTTACGAACTAAGATCGAAGATTTCGGATGTGCAGAGATTGAAAAAGCTCTTAGAGAGTCTTGTTAAACTCAGCTCCTTTTACTGCAAGGTAAAAAAGCTTGAAAAAGCTGAGATCGCGTATAAAAAAGCGATCGAGCTCATGAAAGAGCTGGGCGAAATTCAAATCGATGTTTCAACGTCGAAGTTGCTGAAAGAAATCAAGGAAAAGCTTGGTGAACTTTAAATCCGAGATCCCATGGGTAGCAAAGAATTTAAAGTTTTGAACCAACGAACTCTATGATCCTTCTCGAGAGGAAGGACACGATGCAACTGCTGATTCTCACAGAGCTCATGCTAAATCCCGAGTGCAACCAAAGGGACATAGCAAAGAAACTAAATCTAACTCCACAGGCGATTTCAGAGTATTTCAAAGAGCTCACGGCAGAAGGGTTCGTGAAAGTAGTTCAACGTGGCTACTACGAAATAACGAAGAAGGGAGAGGAGTGGTTGACAAAAAGCTTGCTCGATCTACACGTTTTCAGCGAAGAAATGCTTAAGAAGATATACTCGAAGACCATAGTTGCAATAGCGGTTGGAAAAGTGGAAGAGAACAGCGTGGTAAAGTATTGGTTTGAAGATGGTTTCGTTTTTGCAAGGAAAGATGAAAATGGAAATGGCATCGCGTTGACCTCTGCGGAAAACGGTGAAGATTTGCTTGTGAAACCGACGGGAAGCTTTGAACCACCAGAGAAAGGTGAAATCGTGATAGTTAAAGTTCCAAACGTTGCTGAAGGTGGAAGCAGAAAGGTCGACGTTGAGAAGCTGAAGGAGCTCGTGAAGCTTAGAAGTAGGAGCATCGTCGTTGCACTTGGAATCGAATCCCTTGTTGCGTGCAGAAGGATAGGGATTGAACCAATTTTCTTTGGAGCAAAAGAGGTCTGCGTCGAAGCTTCGCATCATGGAAGCGGGGTCATCGTGGTTTGTACGGAGAACAGAGTGAACGATCTAATGCGAACGCTCATCGAAGAAGGTCTAAGATTTGAGGTCAAGGAGTTTTGAGGAATATCACATTTCCTCTGCCCTTTTTAACCTTCTCAATTACTCCTCTTCTCTCCAAATCCGCGATTATCAAACTCATCTTTGCCTCGCTGAAGCCAAGCCTCTTTCTAAGCTCTTTCTGAGTTATTCTCCCTCCATTAGCTTTTATTACCTCGATGACCGCTTTCAAGTCCTCTGGTAGAAGCTCCTCTTTTGGTTTCAGGCTTATTCTCTTAAAAGCATAGATTGCGACAATTCCAGCGAAGCTGAGGAGCAAGGCAACGACGCTGTAGTCTTGTTCCGAGGGAATCTCGGGAACCTCTTCTGGCAACTCGAACTCCGGAAATAGGATGAGGTCGAAACGCACCTCTCCTCTTACGTTCACGTGCTCTATCGCAATGAGATCTCTGCTCTTCGCGATTATTGTGTAATTCCCCGGTTCGACCTTGAAGCTGTAGCTACCGTTTATCGCAACCATCCTCTGCTCCACACCATTTTTTATGAGAACCACCGCTTCGATTGGCTCAAGCGTGTCCCAAGAGTAGACTTTGCCGTAGATCGTGTCCGCGACCACGGGTGTTGCCAAAGCTAGAAGGAGGATCAGCGTTACGAACCTCAAATCAGATCCCTTACCCTTGGAATCGGAGGTAACCTTCTCTTGTGCTCCGAAGCATTTAAAAGGCTTAAAACGCGCTTGAACTTCTCGTCTTCCCTTTTAATCCCTTTTTCAATCAGCTTTAGAATTTCGTCAAGTTCAGCGTAGCTCATTCCAATCTCTGCTTCGTCTGTTTGTCCCACATAAAGCCCTGCGGTCGGCTTTTTTCTGATCACGTTCTCTGGAACGCCTAAGAATTTCGCAACTTCCAAGACTTCTGTCTTGTATAGGTCCCCGATTGGTTGTAAGTCTACCCCACCGTCGCCATACTTTGTGAAGTAACCAATCATGATCTCGCTCTTGTTGCCAGTTCCCACAACAAGCCTTCTAAGTTTATTTGCGAAGAAGTAGTTTATTGTCATCCTTATCCTTGGCTTCAAATTTATGACCGCGTTCCTATCCCCATCGAGCGTTTTAAGGAAGAGGTCAATGAAAGGAGAAATTTCGATCACGTTGTGCTCAATTTCAAGCATTTTCGCGATCTGCAACGCATCCTTAATGTCTTCCTCAGGAGTAACGCCCTTTTCGGGCATTATGTTTGCTAAAACTCTTTCCCTGCCAAGAGCCTTTGTGCATAGAAAAGCGACGACTGCGCTATCTACGCCACCGCTCAAGCCGAGAACAACACCATTGCTCTGAGAACTTTCGACCGTTTCACAGATAAAATGCGAAATTCTCTCGACGATCGCTTTGCAATCCATAACCAAAGAGAATTTGCGGATAAATAAGTTTTACTCAGTCTATAAGTTTGTAGAGCGTATCTCTTTGCCTTGGAATTCTGCCTGCACGCTTTATTATCTCTCTCAGCTCTTCGGGGCTTAAAAATTCGCCACTCGTAGCCCCAGCAGACTTAGAGATGTTCTCTTCGATTAGCGTTCCACCCAAGTCGTTAGCGCCAAAGTTCAGCGCAGCTTGTGCCAACTTTATGCCCAACTTCACCCAAGAGGCTTGAATATTCTTTATCTCTGGGTAGAGCAATATTCTTGCAATCGCGATCACGAGAAGGTCTTCAAAACCACTCGCCCCCTTTGCTTTTGCTCCGAGCTCATTGTTCTTCCACATGAAGGAAAGAGGTATGAACTCTGTAAATCCCTTTGTCTCTTGTTGGATTCTCTTTATGAGCAGTATGTGCCTTATCCTGTCTGCCCATGTTTCCACGTGTCCATACATCATCGTCGCAGTCGTGGGGATTCCGATCTCATGGGCTTCTTTTATAACCCTAACCCATTCTTCTGTTTTGAGCTTCATCGGGCAAATCTCTGCTCTAACGTTGTCTACGAGAATCTCCGCAGCCGTTCCAGGCATTGAATCTAAACCTTCTTCTTTTAAGACTCTAAGGACATCTGCCACATCCATTTTTGAGTTCCGAGCCATGTGATAAACTTCCATTGGTGAAAACGCGTGGATATGGATTTCTTTAGAGACATCTCTTACAACTTGGATGATCGAAACGTAGAAATCGAGGTCTGCGTTTGGTAACAAACCGCCTTGGATGCAAACCTCGGTGCAACCAAAGTCCACGGCTTCCTCTACTTTTCTCCTTATCTCCTCAATGGAGAGCTTGAAACCCAAGCGATTGCGGAATGAGCAAAACTTGCAGTTGTTTATACAAATGTCTGTAAAATTTATGTTTCTGTTCACAACAAAGGTCACGACATCTCCGACGGCTTTTTTTCTAAGCTCGTCTGCAAGTTTAAAAGTCTCAAATGGGTTTTTCAAGAGCTCCATGGGATCAAAACTTAGCGTATCCATTTTCATCAGAATACACCTCTACTAGCTCACGAACAGCACTTCCATAGGATTTAAGCTTTACGAATTTTGGATAGACTGGCAAGCGTTCTTTTAACGTGAACTCGTTCCCCAAAGATTTCATGAGATCGCTCAACTTTGGCCAAGGAGCTTCGGGGTTTATGTAGTCAGGCGTAACTTCCGAGATTCCGCCGAGATCGTTTGCACCCGCTTTAAGGAATGGGTAAACGTTCTCAACCAAGTTTGGCGGAACTTGGATTGCAACATCCTTTGGAAGAATTTCTCTCGCCAACTTCACACTCTTGAGCATCTCCTCCAAGGTTGGTTCTCTCCAGTTCTCCATTTTTGTTCTTGGCTTGGGTTTGAAGTTCTGGATTATGACTTCTTGTATATGCCCAAACTCTTCGTGGATCTCCGCAATAACTTCCAAAGAGTAAATACGGTCGTATTCATTCTCTCCGATCCCCAAAAGGATACCGGTTGTGAACGGAATTCGTAGCTTCCCCGCCTCTCTTATCGTCTTTATTCTCTTTTCTGGCTTTTTTCCTGGACTTTCTGAGTGGCAATCGAGCTCTACGGCTTGTTCAAGCATCAATCCTAAGCTGGCGTTGTATGGCTTCAGCTTCTTGAGCTCTTCTCTGCTGAGAACTCCAGCGTTTGTGTGCGGTAGAAGTCCATGTTGAATTGCGAGTTTGTTCATGTCTAAGACGTAGTCTAAGAAGCTTCTATAGCCCTTTCGTTCCAGAAGATCTCTAAAACCCTTTGTCTCTTCTGGCTTTTCACCAAAAGTAAAAAGCGCCTCTTTCGCATCTTTTGCCTTGAACAACAGCGCTTCAACTTCGCTTTTGTCCATTAAATTTGGTTCTTCACTTCTAAAACCGCAATACCAGCAACGGTTTCTGCAGTTCGTGGTAAGCGGGAGGAAGACGTTCTTCGAATACGTTACGATCACACCCATACTTATCGACTCGCTTTAAAATTTTCATCTGTGCGATGTTACTCAAACAAACATATGTTTTTTGTATATTGGCTTCGAGGATCGAAAGTTATTTTTACTCCATAGTAGGTCTTTGTATGATGGCGGAATTGCGAAAGCTCCAACTCATAGGTGGTTCGAGCTACATGGTCAGCCTTCCGAAGGAGTGGGTCAAGAAAAACAACTTGAAACAAGGTGACGAAATAGTTCTCGAGATCGAGAACAGCGTTATCATGCTTTATCCAAAGGGTTTCAAAGAAGACATAAGGATATCCAAGGTGGAGATCCGAGATCTCAAGAGATACGATGAGAGGTTTCTACGTCGCTTCATATATGCGCTCTACATCCAAGGGATCGACGAGATCGTAATAGTGGACGAAAAACTCAACTCGAGGTTGATCTCGAAGATCAGCGAGATTGTTAAAAGCCTGATAGGTATGGAGATCATCGATGCGAGCGACAAGGTTGTTTTGAAGTGTCTCACCGTGACGGATTTCGATGTCTACGGAGTTGTTAGAAGGATGACGCAGATCGTGGTTACAATGATGGAAACGTTGATCGAAGCGATCAGGGAGAGAGACTTTAAGAGTTTGGATGAGCTTAAGAGCCTTGAGGACGACACGGACAGACTTTACCTACTCGCGGTTAGACAGGAGCATAGGCTTGTGAGAGAGTTTTCAAGTCCCGCGAGGTGGAACGAGTTACGCTTGATCTTGGGAATTAGAACTGTTGCGAAGCTCATCGAGGAGATAATAGACAACTTGGAAAACTTCTCGAGCTACGTAAGAGTTTTGAATGAAGAAAAAGAGCTTGAAATTCTTGAAAAATTCCTTATAGAGCTTTTTGAGGCGTTTGAAATAGTCTACAAGGCTTACTTCAACTCCGAGCTCGAAACCGCTGAGGATTCAATTCAGCTTCTCGAGGAGATCGAGAAAAGAATGCTCGAAAGAATCGAGGGTAGTTCACAGTATAGGCTCAGCCTTGAAGCTCTTATGAGTGCGTGCAGACATATGAAATCGATCGGGGAAATAGCGTTGAACAAGTCGGTAAGGGAATCTCTAAAAGTTACGAACTGAACAGCAAAAAGCTTAATTCTCCCATGGACTATGGTGTTGGATGACAGAGGAAGTTGTTGACCTTGAAGATATTCCCGGTGTCGGTCCAGAGACTGCGAAGAAGTTGAGAGAAGCGGGTTTCACAACCATTGAGGCGATAGCAATCGCATCTCCGGCGGAGATTTCATCAATCGCCGGCATCGGCGAGTCGAGCGCGCTAAAGATAATTCAGAATGCGAGAAAGATGGCAAGCATCGGTGGTTTTGAGAGCGGAGACAAGGTGCTTGAGAGAAGAAAGAACGTTAGAAAGATAACAACTGGAAGCAAGGACCTCGACGCACTTTTTGGTGGAGGAATCGAAACGCAAGCCATAACCGAGCTTTTTGGAGAATTTGGTAGTGGTAAAACCCAACTTTGTCATCAGCTCGCAGTAAACGTTCAGTTGTCCGAAGAAAGAGGTGGTTTAAACGGTTGCGCGATAGTCATAGACACTGAGAACACCTTTAGGCCTGAGAGAATAATCCAGATGGCGATGGCGAAGAAGCTCGATCCAAACGAAGTCCTTAGGAATATTTACGTTGCACAAGCCTACAACTCAAACCACCAAATGCTACTCGTGGACAACGCAAAGGAGCTTGCTGAGAAGATAAAGAAGGAGGGAAAGAACGTGAGACTTCTGATCGTGGATTCCTTGACCTCTCACTTTAGGGCGGAATACGTTGGCAGGGGAACCCTTGCAGATAGACAGCAGAAGTTGAACAGACACATGCACGATCTGATGAAGTTTGGCGAGCTATTCAACGCTGCTGTCGTGGTTACAAACCAGGTAATGGCACGTCCAGACATAATGTTTGGAGATCCGACTAAGCCAGTTGGAGGACACATCGTCGCTCATACCGCGACCTATCGCGTTTACTTGAAGAAGAGCAAGGGAGATCTTAGGATAGCGCGACTCGTCGATTCTCCGCACTTACCCGAGAGCGAAGTTGTTTTCAAGGTAACTGAGCGTGGAATTGAAGATGCGAACGCCAAGTAGCATTTTTTCTGATTTTTTATAAAAAGGTTTTGCATAATTTCTTCGGGAATAAACTTTTATATGGGATTTTGAGATAAAAGGATATGAAAGTCTTGTTTGTATGCATTCGAAACACTGCGAGAAGTGTTATCGCGGAAGCGATTTTTAATAGCGTCGCAAAAAAGTGGATTGCGGAGAGCGCGGGAATTGAGAAGGCTGAAAAAGTTGACGAGAAGGTTGCAGAATTCCTTGCGAGAAAGGGATTGAGAGCGAAGGACAAACCGAGGAGCATCGAAGAGGTAAACCTCGAAGATTACGACCTAATCGTTACCGTTTGCGAGGAGAGCAGTTGTGTTGTTTTGCCAACTTCGAAGAAAACGATTTCTTGGCACATAAAAGACGTTGCAGGTAAGGATTTTACAGAAATCGAAGAAGCGTTCAAAGAAATAAAGAGAAAGGTGGAGGAGCTCGTGAAGGAGTTGGAAGGAATTTAGAAAATTTTTATAAAACTTCTAAGTAGTAATACTTCTCATCCTCAAACCTCTTTCCGAAGGCAACCTCAAGTGGTTTTTTGAAAATTGGTCCATCGACCACGATCGTGTGAAATTCCCCATTTTCTCCACATGGATCTGCGTTTCTTTTGATCAGCTCTTCTATGACCTCCTTCTCAAATCTTCTGCCGAGCAAATCCTTGAATTCTTTTCGAACTGCGATTATTACTGCCTTGAAATCCTTCGCTATCTCTTCTGCGAGTTCTCTTGTGTTCTCCCCCCAAAGCGGGAATATCGCTTCTACCTCGAGCTCTTTGCAAACTCTTTCGATCCAATTTCTATGGTGCTCTAAGTATATATCCCCGAAGACGACTTTTTTTGCTCCATTTGATTTAAAAACAGTCTTTAGAACTTCTTCAAAGTTATCGTGGTATCTCCCAAAGGCGATATCAATCCCAATCGCCTCACCTTGCCTTCTTAACACAACTTCTTTTAGCTTATGCGCCCTCGTCTCTCCATTCTGGACCATGCAGACGAGCTTGTCGACTTTGTAGGTCTTTGAAGCCCTGTGTAACGCCATCGCACTGTCTTTTCCACCGCTCCACATCGCGAGTATCATTGAAGCAAATCTTTGGCTGGGTTAAAAAATCAGATGTCGAGGTATTTCATGAACTCCCAGGGTGTGATGTATAAGCAGAACTGGTTCCACTCCTCGATCTTTAGCTCCATGAAAACGTCGAATATGTGTCTTCCGAGAACCCTTTGCAACACTTCATCGCTCGCCAAGTGGTCCAAAGCATCCCTCAAGGTCGTTGGCAGTTCTCCTATGCCAAGCTCTTTCCTCTCCCTTGGGGAGAGCTTGTAAACATCGACCATAACTGGGTCCCCGGGATCTATCTTCTTTTTTATCCCATCTAAACCTGCGGCAAGCTGAGCAGAGATTGCCAAGTATGGGTTGCAACTCGGATCTGCGCCACGATACTCAATTCTTATTGCGGACGGCTTTTTCTGATACATTGGAACTCTTATGAGAGCAGAGCGATTTCTTGGACTCCAGCATATGTTTACCGGAGCTTCAAACCCCGGAACCAAGCGTTTGTAGCTGTTCACAGTTGGACAGCAAATTGCAGTCAAAGCCTTTGCGTGTTCAAGCAAACCACCGATGTAGTAACGCGCCTTCTGACTCAACATGAACTCGTCGTTTGGATCTGCGAACAAAGCGGAGCCTTTAAATGGTTCCCCTTTCCACAAGCTTTGGTGTGTATGCATTCCGCTTGCGTTGTCTAAGTAAACTGGTTTTGGCATAAAAGTCGCTATCAAGCCGTGCTTCTTTGCTATGTTTTTTGCGGAAAGTTTGTAAAGGTAGAAAGCATCGCCGACTTCTGTAAGCCTCTTTGGCTTAAAGTCGAGCTCCACTTGTCCTGGGGTCGCGACTTCATGGTGGTGGTATTCAACGTCGACTCCAAGTTGTTCAAGAACATAAACGAGCTCGTTTCGATATTCCAGAGTTGTGTCTTCTGGCGGAGCTCTGAAGTAGCCTTCCTTTGGGCGGATGATGTAAGAACCGCTTAGCTCTTCGCTGAGGGGCAGAACCCTTGGAGCTCCCCAGCTGTCTCCAGCGCCACCGTTTGGAGAAGTCCAGAGGTCCCAGACCAAGTTCTTGAAGTCGACGCCTTTAAAAACGAAGAACTCTATCTCCGGACCGAATATCGCAGTCATTCCTTGACTTTCGAGCTCTTTTTCCATTCTCTTGGCAACGTATCCACGTGGGTCGCATTCCGCAACTCCAGAGGCCCATGGTTCGTATACATCGCCAAACATTATTGCGGACTTTTGCACAGGGTCGTTAATCCAGGGAATCAACTTGAGCGTTCTTGGATCCGGCATCCAGACCATGTCTCCTTCTTCAATGCTCTTGAAGCCTCTGATCGAAGATCCATCAAATCCAATTCCTTCAAAAGCGTTCCCATCGATGAACTCTCTCGCTGGGATTGAAAAAGTCATTAGATAACCACGAACATCACTAAAAGCGCAGAGAACTTGTTTTACGTTGTTCTCTTTTAGAAAACCTTTTGCTTTTTCCACATCGTCCATCGAATCACCTTTCAACGAATCACGGTGTGTGATATATAATCCTTTCTGTAAAGCGCAAAAAGTTGAAAAAAATTCAAATTTTTTCGAATTTATTGAAGTTTTTCAAAGTCCGAAACCCTTGGAAGCGAAGTGAAGCGATCGCAACCTTCGAGGCTCAGAGTTTTAATTCTTGCGACGAACTCAGCAAAAATTTGTGTTAAGAAGAAAAAGTTTTTTAATATCATTTCAACTTGGTTTATGGAGAAGTTTAAGAAACTGCTCGAGCACTGGATAGAGCACAACGAGGAACACATTGAGACATACAAGAGATGGGCAAATGATCTAAGCGGAGAGATTTCGGAATTGCTTAAGAGAGCGGTTAAAAAGTTTGAAGAGGGTAATGAACTCTTGAAGGAAATTCAGGGGAAACTGAATGAGTGAAAAGGTTGCGAACGCGTTGCTAAGAAACGAGTTCGATGGGTTAAGTGTTAAAGAAGTGTTCAAGTTTCTCTACAGCGATCGAGAGATCCTTAGGTTCAAATCCGCAGAAGCTCTTGGCGTCCTTTGTAGAGGAGATGTGGCTTACAACTACATACTTCGACTTTTTTGGCATCTAAGCGACGAATCCGGGGCTTATTGCATTGGCGCACCGCTTGCGATCGCGGAAATTGGATTTAGAAATCCCGAGGTATTCGAGGGTTTCAAGTTGAAATACCTCTACCTGCTCGAAAACGAAGAAATCGAAAGGAGCTACGTAGCATATGGGATTCTGAGGAATGCGAAAGTTTATGAAGACACCGAAGCAAGGGATTTGCTGAGAAAAAAGCTCTTCCAGTTGGAAGATCCAAGGTTTAAGGCTTACTCCATACTGGCGCTCAGAAAAATGGGAGAAAAGGTGGAGATTCCGAAAATAAATGCGAGGATCTCTTTTTACAATGGGAAAGAAATGGTTGAGATCAGCTTCTTGGAGATATTCAATCAGCATCTGTAGTGCCTCTTGTAAAACAAAACGCCGTCGATCTTCAACACATCCTCGCTTTTAACCTTCACTATTAGGTCGTAGTTGTAGTATACTTCCCATACTTCTTCGCAAACCTCCCTTAGCTTTTCTACGATCTCTTTGCCTCTGCTCCGGTCTATCCAGACCTCTAAGTACATGGTATCACTCAAACTCTATCGTTGCAGGTGGTTTGTCTGTGACGTCGTATAGAACCCTTGTGATCTCTGGAACCTCTTCCGTTACCCTTTTCGAAATTCTTCTGAGCCTCTCGTATGGAACCTCTACGAATTTCGCAGTCATAGCATCTTCTGATGCGACAACTCTGACAACCAAGATGAATCCGTAGCTTCTCCTGTTTTCCCTAATTCCAGTGGCTTTTAGATCGAGTAAAACTGCGAAATTCTGAAACGCATCGATGTCTTCGGTCTCTTCTTCAACTATCTTTGTCGCTTTTCGGAGTATTTCGAGCTTTTCCCAAGTTACTTCGCCCACAATTCTTATCGCAAGCCCCGGACCGGGAAATGCTCGGCGATATGCGATCTCATCTGGTAAGCCAAGTTCCTTAGCAACGAGCCTCACTTGCCACTTGTAGAGATCTTTGATCGGCTCGATTACCTTGAAACCATACCTCGTCGTGTCAATTCCAAGTTGCTCCAAGACGTTGTGCTGAGTCTTAACCCCGCCAACGGTCTCGATTATATCTGCTGCGATCGTTCCTTGAACGAGAAACTTTGCCTTGTTCTCCGTTATTATTCTTCCCAGAGTTGTGTAAAAAGCCTCCCTGAAAGCCTTTCTCTTTTCTTCTGGATCAACTTTGCCCTTCAGCGCTCCAAGCACTTCTTTTTTTGCATCGAAAATGAATGCTTTGAGTCCGAAATTCTTCAAGAGCTCCACAACTCTCTCTCCTTCTCCAATTCTTCGCAATCCATCGTCGATGTAAACCGCTTTTATTGGCTTTTCAATCGCTTTTGCCACGAGAACCGCAGACACCGTGCTATCGACACCACCAGAGCATGCTGAGAGAATTTCATCTGCTTTTACACCACTCAGTTCCTCACGCAAAGACTCGAGTTTCTTTTTGACGTATTCTCTTGCATCGAAGCTCATAAGCTTCCCTCTCTCGCCCTTTTTGGGCGGGTTAAAAAATTTTGTGAGACTTTGCATGATTGTAATAATTATAGAGTTCATCATAATGCGAAGTTTATAAAAACAGAAAAATTTATAAGCTTTCAAAACTAAATTTTACGGTGGTAAGAATGAGATGCAAGGAGTGCGTTTACTGGCTTCGAGACCTTTCGTTGCCAAGGGGTATAGGGCACTGTTCTGCGAAGAACTGCACATCTTTTGAGAGCGACGTCTGCGAGATCTTCAGGAGAAAGGAAAGCGAAGCGGTTGCGGTTAGAGTTTTGAGCTATTAGCACTTTATTTTAACTCGAAGCTTTCGAGATCGTTTGCAATCTTTGCCTTCACCTCGAGAAACTCGAGGATCTTTTCCTTAACAGAGTGAGCCATTGGATATAAATGGGTTAAGTAAAGCTTTTCCGCCCTTAGGAACTCCAATTGCTCTTTTAAGTTCTCGGGAGTCGTGTGAAAATCTGCGTTGTATTTGAATGGAAGAGAAAGCTCGTGGATCATTGCAAAGCAATCGAGAGATATAAAATCTTTAAAAGCCTTTGTGTCTCCGCTGATCGCAACCGCGTTGTCTATAAGATAACCTTGGCTCTCTATGGAGTGAATCGTTGGAATCGCGGTGAATCGAAGATCTCCGATTTTAAAGCTCTTCTCTTCATGAACTTTGAATCTCAGCTTTCTCCGCAAATATGGAAACGCGTTCATCATTGCTTCAATGAAAAACCAAGTTCCCCTTGGACCGTAGATATCGATTTCCTTCGCACCCATCAACCATCGCGCTTTTAGGATGTTCATAACGTCCCCGTTGTGGTCTAAGTGGTGGTGGGTGATGACGATCGCATCTATTTCGTTCGGGTTAATTCCTATCTGCTCAAGTCTTAGAAAAGCTCCAATCCCGCAATCAACGAGCACTTTTACGTCACTCTCAACTAGAATAGAGCTTTGAGCCCTACCTTCACAAGGAACAGATACCCCCGTGCCAAGAAAGGTTATCCTCACACTTTCACCCCCAAAAACTCTGAAATCTTCTCAATCAGCTCTGGTTTCAGCAACTCCTCTTCCTCTAAAATTCTAAAACCTTCTAAGAGTTTCTCACCGACGTTTTTTCCGAGTGCATTGCTTCTCTCTTTGATGTAGTCCACGACAACGTCCTCTGGCTTCGTGTGCTTTCGAAACTCAAAAGCCCACCACCTTCCGTTTTCTATAAAAGGCTCAAAGGCTCTCTCTTTCGCTAAAAACTTCTCTACGTTCTCTTCATCTTCGAAGATCGGACCAATCTTTTTGGTTATCCTTGAAATCTCTTTTATCGCAGTTTCAAAGATCAGATAGCAGTTCTCTCCAGCGAAGAATGTGAACCTCATCGGCTCAAAACCCTCTCTTTCAAGAGCTTCGAATAGCTTTCTTGCAGCCCTTTCGAGCTGTGGATATAGGTTGTCTTCGACTATCTTTGGTTTTTTAAACTCTATAGCTAAAATTTTCGTCCCTCTTTGCTTTATTGCATGGATTAAATCCTTAGGATCCGTTTTTCTTTGCTTT
Organism: uncultured Archaeoglobaceae archaeon; assembly: GCA_938048785.1. Taxonomy (GTDB): domain Archaea; phylum Halobacteriota; class Archaeoglobi; order Archaeoglobales; family Archaeoglobaceae; genus WYZ-LMO2. The sequence goes on from CALIUJ010000155.1 coordinate 17,353, forward strand.
GGAACGAAGAAGTCGATGCTTGGGTTTCGTAAGAACATCCTCGACAAGTGCACGAATTTTGCCAAGTTTTCAATGCTCAAATTTGCTGCGACGTTTCTGTTCTCATCCACTGGGTCGACGACGAAGAAGCAATCTCCTCTTCTAACCTCCTTTCTCTTGACGTCTATGACCGTTCTCCTCGTCCAACTCGTGGCTTCCCTGATGCAATCTAAGAATGACTCGTAAAAAACGATTAGAAGTTCGCAGAGGTAACCAGAAAAACCTCGAACCTTGTATTCCGCTCCGTAGATTTTGTTGGCTTTTAAGAATTGCTTTAGAATTCTTATCTCATTCTCCTTTCCCTTCACCCTATCCTTCAACCATTCGTGATGAAAAGGGGTTCGATCTACCGCAGAAATTATTTTTTCCGCACTTTCGACCTTGTAGCAAGGAACGAGGTCTACTTCTACCCCTGCCACTTTTCCGTGAACGTATGGATGCTCCGCATATCTTAGTTCAATTTCATCGAGCACTTTATTACCCAGTTCGAGTATCCCAAGCTCGAGTTCCTTTTTTTTCAACTCCTTTTGGAAAAATACGAAAACATCGATCTCGAGGTTGTCTCGAAGCCAAGTGTTGCGTGCATAGCTACCAACAAAAACGTAATCAACGCTAAGCGCATCAAGGCGCTCGCGAAGCAGATTTTCAGCTCTCCTTGCGATCTCAACTTCTTTCTCGCTCGGCGTCGCGATTTTTATAACTTCACTCAGAACCTCTTTCATCGCATCCAAAGACTTCGACATCTCTATACACTGGTCCCGAGGGTTTTAAAATGCTCTGCTTCAATTTGAAATTTCCAACGATCATTTTTCCGAAATCGGCGTTTTCGAATTCTTTAACAACTTTTTCTATTTCTTTGTTCCTTCTCTTCACCCTTGCAACGGTCACGTGTGCTACAAAGTCTTTGTCCCTCTTGAAACCGAGCTTCTTCAACTCGATGTAGACCTTTTCAGCAAGTTCAACGAGCTTTCCGTTGTCCTCTATGCCTATCCAAACAACCCTTGCGTCTCCCCTTTCCGGAAATTTTCCAACGCCTTTGAGAGAGATCTCGAAGGGTGTAAATCGAACGCTTGAAAGCGCAGATATTATCTCCTTCACTTTACTCTCCTCGACTTCGCCTAAAAAGATTAAAGTCGTGTGCAGGTTCTCTCTTTCGACCGCCTTAACTCCTTGAAGAGCCGAAAGTCTCGAGAGCAACGGATCGACGCGAGCCCTCAGGTTTTCATCGAGGTCTACAGCGACGAAGAGTCTCATCGAGATTAGTGCGTCCGAATCTTAAAAACTATTTCGCTAAAAGCTCATCGCGATGAAGTAAATTGCGACAAACAACACCGCGATTCCAAGGGCTTTTCTAAAATTTTCCCAACGAACGTTCAACTTCTCCCCAAGGTTCAGCTTTTTCCCAACGAGGAGCAACAACAAGATTGCACTTGCAACCCCAGTTGTGAAGGACAGCGATATCTCGATCGCCTTCTCTGCTATCACAGCAGAACTTATCGCGAGCCCTAAGAATGGTGTGACGCAAGGAAGCCAGAAGAAGGCGAGAAAGAAGCCGTAGATAAATGGTGGAAACTTTATTCTCGACAGAAACATGAGCGAGGAAATTTTTCTGCTCAAAAAAAGCTCGAGTCTTTCGTCGAGCAGATAAATGGATAGGAAGAAGAGCAACGCATATCCAAGGATCTTTAAGCGCACAACAAAGATGGATAGGAAGCTCAAAGTCAAAAAAGAAAATATTAGACCGATGAACAGAGCTATGGTGTCGAGTATTCTCATTCGGGATGCGCCAAAAACAACGGGGATTATTGGAAGAACGCAGGGGGAAAAAATTGAGATGAATCCTAAGGCAAAGGCTATGAGCTCAACAAACATGAGCTCCGATTACCTTCTATAGACTTCCCCAACGTCCAACTCGAGTCTTTCGCTTATGATGTCGAGAACTTCTCCAATAACCGATAGAAGCCTGTTGTATGACTCGATGAACATTACTACACTTTCTCTCGCATTTAGCTTGGATTGAAGATCCGTGAGCTCGCTTAAAAGCTCGTTGTCAAAGACTCCAGACATCTGCTTGGTAACGAAATCCTGTTGCTTTTTCTGAAACTCCATTATCATTGCCTGTGCTTCGCTATCCGCCTTTAGATTCTTTTCCATCTCTAAAAACTCCCGATACTCCTCAAGGCTCTTCACGGCATCTGCAAGGGCAATCGCTTTTTCTCGAACCACATCATCTATCATTCAAACCACCTTTCGATTTCTCGACCTTTTCCACGAGGATATATAAGTCTTTTCCACTTTTTTGTTTTCAAGCAAAAGAGAAGTCCCTTAAAAGCAAAATTAGCGCTGAAAAAGCAACTGAAGCTAAGCTAAGAGCTTTGAATACATTTACAGCTCTTTCAACATCTTTTTTTTCCGGATCTCTCCCGGGAAGAGAGTAGTAACCGGGTTTTTCGAGTTTAACGCCGAGAACGTAGGACATCGCAGATATCGTGCATCCGTTGAACTTCACCTTGTTCTTCAAACCATATGCAAAGCTTCCACGCCTCAGTATTTCGAAGAAGAGGAGCGAAAGTCTTGCAGGAATGAAGTTTAGAGCATCGTCAAGCCTTGCAACGAATTTTCCAAAGTATTCGTATCTTCCTCTGTATCCAATCATCGCATCTGCGGTGTTTATTGCTCTGTAAACGATTGCGCCAACGATTCCAAAGATGGAAAAGTAGAAGAGTGGAGCAAATACGCCATCCACAAAGTTTTCAGCGGTGGATTCTATGACCGCAGATCTGAGCTGGAAATCGCTTAATCTGCTCGTATCTCTGCTCACTATTTTCTGCACCTCCGCTGGATCGAAATCCTTTTTTATGCAATTTTCCGCATGTTCGACCATGCTCCATATCGATATCGAGGAGAAAAGGAGATAGAGATGCCAGAGGAATTGAAGTGGTTGCGGTAACGGAATTTTTGCGAGAAAAATGGCGAAGAGGATCAGCATCGCACCTAAAGCGAATCCGAGGAGAAAATGAACAATTGCTCCACTTCTCTCCATTTTTAAAAAGAGCCTTTGAAAGATGGCGATGAGCTTTCCGAACCACACAACCGGATGTGCAAACGTTGGCGGTTCTCTAAAGATTCTGTCCAATAAAACTGCTAAGATCAAGAGGTAGATTTCTTCGAACATCCTCAGATCTTTATTCTGCTCGGATTGAAACCTTTTTTAACCAAAAGCTCTTTAACTTTGTTCACATGGTTTCCTTGAAGCTCTATCACACCGTTTTTGATCGTCCCCCCACACGCAAGTTTCGATTTTAGAAACTTTGCGAGCTCATCGAGATTTATCTCGCTACCATCCAAGCCTTCGATTATGGTCACTTCCTTCCCATATCTTCTCTTTCCGACCTTTATCGAAATGAACTGCTGTTCTTTCGCGACTTCTTCACAGACGCAGAGATCTTTTGGTAAACC
>CALIUJ010000156.1 GCA_938048785.1 uncultured Archaeoglobaceae archaeon
CAATAGATCAGTAGCAGTCGTGAAACCCTGAAAACGGGTATTGAAAGCTTATTTTCACTGTATCCTGCTTGCATGCATTCCGAAGTAGCAGTCGTGAAACCCTGAAAACGGGTATTGAAAGTTTTCTTGTGCTATTTCGTACAGTGCTCCTGTATTAAGTAGCATTCGAGAAACCCTGAAAACGGGTATTAAAAGTTGCAGATATCGAGCATGAATTTTCTGATCAAATTGGGATGAGGGAAGGTTTGGGAAGACTTAGGGAGATTATAGATGCGATTGCAAGAGTTTAGCGGATTTGCGAATTGCATGATTTCGCGTTTGGAATTGAAACAGCCAAGAAAGTGAAATCGGTTGAGATGAGAACGAGCCGAGTTGAAATGCCGTAATCGCAGGAAACAGCTTGAATGCAGTTCATGGCTTTGAAAATAGTCACCTGCGAGATAGAAAATGGGGGAGTTGAAAAGCTCAGATTTAGGTTTCGAGATCTCTCGTGCGGAAGTTCCGGCTTTGCAGTTTAAAGTCTGAGATCAAGCGACCAAGTTCAAAAAAAGATCTCTCCTTTCAAGCGCTTTTTTCAAAACCTCATCATGGCTCCCGCAGGCAAGAATGGAGACAAGTGGGTCGCCTTTTCGATAAAGACCAAATGGGATGTCTGCGTAGAAGGGATTCCCAGTGAGATCTATTTTTACTTCGAGATCCCTGTCTGCGAAGAGAATTGCGCGGATTGCGAAACGATTTGCCTTTGGCTTCTCAACGCTTTTTCCCTCGAAGGCTTTTACGTGCATGGAAAAGACGTTGACGTCGCAACTCATCTCAACGCTGTCTAATGAACCTTGGAACCTCGGATTTAGCTCAAGAACGTAAGCCTTGTCTGCGAGAATAAAGTCAACACCAACTGATCCGTAGAGCTCAAAGAGTTCCGCGGTCTCAATGGCGAGTTTTTCAAGTTCCCTTCTTTTCTCCTCATCAACTCTCAAGGGTGTGAGGTTTCCACTGTAGCGAAAGCCCTCTGCGTTCATTTCGCTCCAACCCGAGAAAACGTAGTTGCACGCAATCGGTATCTTTTCTCTCCCACATATAAGGGAGACACTGCAAGGAATCCCTTCCACGAATCTCTGGAGAATAAAGTCCCCACTCGCCTCTTCACAAAGCCTTACTCCCTCTCCTCCACCACCAAACCTTGGCTTCACTATTGTTTTCCCCTCAGGCTTTTTTAGCACCTCTGGATGTGGGATTCCACATTTTTCGAGCGTTTTGTAGAAATTCAGTTTGTCAACTATTTTCTTTGCAACTCTTGGATCGTTGCAGAGTAATTCCGCGTTTAACTCAAGTGTTTCTGCGTTGGAGCAAAGCACGACCTTTGCATTCTTTTCCTGCGCAATTTTTTCAGATAGCTCACGAAGATCTTCGCGCATCTCGTATACTTCTTTGCAGTAGAGCTTCAAATCCAAATCTGGAAACTTCGTTATCGCGTGCACTTCATAACCCGCTTTTTTCGCAGACTCCGCAACGTTTCTAACATTTGTCCCTATCAAAAGCACTTTCTCAGGCATCTTCGAATTACGTCTTCTTCCTCGCTCCTCATTATTTCCTTGGTGCTACCTTCGCCGAGCAGGTTTAAGCCACGGATTATCACCGCGGGAATTCCGTCACCAGCTTCGCCCATTATGAGATTTGCAAACGCAGCGATCTCATCTGCAACGCATTCAACCGTGACTTCAAGAACGTTTCCATACAAGTCTTTTTCTCCTCTCCAATCTCTCATGGTTTGAACTCCAGAAATGCCCATCGCGATTCCGACTACCCCCTTTCTAAAGCTTCTGCCGTTGGTGTCGGTGACGATAACGCCGACTTTCTTGCCCAGTTTCTCGAACCCCATTCGAATTCTTTCTGCGCTTTTGTCTGGGTCCAATGGAGGTAGCAAGATCTTTCCCTTTTCGATGTTCGACGCGTCTATCCCAGCGTTAACACAGATGTTACCGTATTTCGCTTTTACAAGTAAAAATGGCTCTCTTATCAGTATTTCCTCGCTCTCCTCGATCACAGCCTGAATAAACTCAGGAGGTTTCGAAACTCTCTTGCTTAGCTCAATCGCTAATGGGCTTGGTTTATAATCTGAGAGTTTCTTAACCCTCCCCTCAGATTTCGAAACGATTGTAGAGCAAACCACGATTATATCTCCGTTTTGCACATCTGCTTTTTCCAATACAAGCTTAGCTATGTCGTCGCCCTCTTTTATTATCGGAAGCCCAAGCACTGGGATTACTTCAACCTTTTTTCCTTGCAAGATACTCAAAGACGATACCGAGGACCTCTTCTCTACTTGGAAGCACTGCGATTGCTCCTTGGGCAAGCTCCTTTTTACCTCCTCCGCTTCCCTTTGCATAGCTTCCTACCTCCCTTATAATTTCTCTCGCATCGTAATTTCCAGATGCGAACGCAACGACGAAAACCTTTCCTTCTCCTTTCGCCATCAAACAACCAACTGCTCCCTTTTTTGACAAGAACTCCCCCAGCTTCAACAACTCCTTCATATCCACGTCGAGAATTTCGACGACGACTTTCACAGAGTTGAACTCCTCCGCGTTCCTCAGCAAGTTCTCCCCTCTTAGCCTTGAAAGCTCTTCCTTTAGCCTCTCGATCTCCTTTCTTTGCTCCTTCCATTCCTCGAAAAACCTCTCCACAGTTTTGGGTAAAACTCTTGGTTCAACTCTGAGAATCCTGCTCGACTCCTTAAGCAACGACTCCATGCTCGCAATCGCCTCAAGCGCCGCTTCTGCGACTGCAAACTCAAAGCGAAGGACCCCATCTTGAATTGAGTCGACGCTTAAGATCTTTATAAGCCCTATCTCGCCAGTGTTGGAGCAATGAGTCCCACCACAAGCTTGCACATCGTCGCCAACGCGAACGATTCTTATCTCCCTCCCAGGTGGAACGCCACCTTGATACAGACGAAATCCGAACTTCTTCTCCGCTTGAATTCTATCCATCCAGAACCAGTCTATTGGTTTGTTTGCAAACACTTCTTTGTTCACGAGCTCTTCGATTCTCCTAAGTTCCTCCTCGCCTATCTTCTTGTAGTGCGTGACGTCAAGTCTTGCTTTTTCAGCTTCTTTCTTCGCACCAGCTTGCCATATGTGCTTTCCATAGATTTTCTGGAGCGTGTAAAGCAGTAGATGCGTTGCAGAATGGTGTCGCATGTGCCTAAATCTTTTTTCCTCGTCCACAATTCCCTTCACTTCACCGCTCAGTTCTTTCAGACCTTCGACTTTGTGTAGCACAACGCCATCGACATCGAGGACCTTCGAAACTCTAAGCTTCTCTCCGTTTACAATCAAAAGACCCGTATCGCTTTCTTGTCCCCCACCCTCGGGATAGAAAGCGGTTCTGTCGAGGATTAAATAGCCATTTTCGAAACCCAATACCTTTGCCGAAAATTCAAATAACTTTGGGTTCTCATAATAGAGTTTTTCTGTCTTTGGATAACTTCTCTTTAGCTTTATGACTTCCTTCTTCTCTTTCTCAGCCTTAGAATGCTTTTTCGCAAGTTCTGCGTATACATCTACGCTTTCAACCTCTGCGCCTTTTTCTTGTGCAATCTTCGCTACGAGTTCCGCTGGAAGCCCATGGGAGTCGTAGAACTCTATGAGATCTTCTTTCCCTATTCTCTTCTTCTTTTCCAATACCCTCTCCACGAACTTAACGCCTTTTTCGATGGTCGATCTGAAACGATCTTTTTCAAGCTCAAGAATCTCTTTTAAGACTTCCATTGAAATCTCGAAATTCAAACCAAGGTTTTTGCGGTGAAGCTCGAGTAAATCAAAGATCTCGCAGTTTAACTGAAGCTCTTCTGCGATTCTCAAGCTTCTCCTTATCATCAGCCTTGCCAAGTAGCCAGCACCAGCGTTCGATGGCACAAGGCCGTCTCCGAGCATGAATAAAACGCATCTTGTGTGATCTGCAAGTGCATATACTTTCGAGATCGTCTCTATCAGATCTCCGATCTCTTTTTGGTCCATCTCAAACTTTTTCGCAAGCTCAAGGTTAATTCTATCTTTTGGAAGTCCAACTCCAAAGAGTTTTGTGGATTCCGCCACGAGTTTTCTCGTGTCCCTACCTTTGAACTCCTTTAATCCGGAGGAAGTGTAGATCTTATCTAAAACTTCTCCAAATATGGCATCGTAAACTGTGGCGCTTCCCTTGCTCATCCAAACGAACCTTTCAAGCCCATATCCGGTGTCGACTATGTAGTTCTTCATCTTCCTATATCTCTCTCCCTTTATCACTATGTCTCCATCCTCGCTTGTCTCCAAGTTCATGAAAACGAGCGTTGCGACCTCTAAGCCACGAACTATTGCTTCGAGACAAGGACCAGCGTTTCCACCACCAGCCCAAGGCTCCTCCTTGTAAACGATCTC
>CALIUJ010000157.1 GCA_938048785.1 uncultured Archaeoglobaceae archaeon
TGCGATCATCACAAAAACCAAGAAGCGCTGAAACTCCTGATACGCAGCCCTGTCATCTGGGTTTGTCAGATCGAGCTTTATTATCCCCGCACCCACGAGCAACTGCAAGATGATCGAAGCGGTGACAATTGGTCCTATACCCAAAGCGAGAATAGAGCCACTTGCTCCAGCGAAAAGAGCTCGATAAGCTTGAAAGATGTCTATCGACTCAGGCGAGAGCCCAAAAATGGGGACGCTACAAAGAACAAAGTAAAGAATTAAGACCGCAGAAGTCCACAAGAACTTCTGCCTGAAGTGCACATGTCCCTTTGGACGCTCAACACTCGGGATTCTCTCTATGTAGGGCTTGAGAGCCCTTATGAGTGAATCCATTTTAGACTACCCCACCACCGAGTGCTTTGAGCTTTTCAACTGCTTTAACAGTTGCGTTGGCAACTTTTACCTCGAGAGCCTTGGTAACGTTCCCCGAGCCCAAGAGCTTCGAATAACCTAAGTTGCCTAAGTCTACGAAGAACTTTTCTCCCCTCTTCTCAGCAAGTCCAAGAGATACGAGATTTTCAACGATCGCATCGAGATCGCCGACGTTTATCTCTCGACGGGATTTAAGGATCCTATAGGTATTTTCATCGAGCTTGCCTTGGTCTCTAAGTTCCTTGAGCCTCTGCTTCAACTCCTTCTCCCTTGAAAATTCCTTGACTACACTTCTTGGTCTCGTGAAACCGTGTTTTCCAAACTCGTAAAGCCCAAGTTTCTCGAGCTTTAAGAACTTTAGATACTTGTGCTTATGCACTCCAGCGTTTCCGCGACCTCCTCTGTGTCCAGCGCCTCTGCGCTTTTTATGACTTCCACCGCCACAAGTTCTCGACCCGCGGAACTTTTTAACCTTCAGCTTCGCCATATTCTTCACCTCATTCGATACAGAAGCTCGTTGATCTTGGCATTTCTACCGAGTTCGCCACGCGGATAGTGCCACTTTATGTTCTTCAAACCCTTTCTCGGTGGGTGTAGTCTGAAGACGGGTTTCAAACCCGGAATATCGCTGAGCTTAGCTTTTCCATCGCAAACAGCTTTCGCAAATTCCTCAATGCTCTTAAACTGCGTTTTCTGCTGAACGTATTCATCTGTAAGCGCAACATCGCCAACGAGCTTTCCACGATTGCGCAAAAGCATCGCAAGCGTCTCAGCGTTTATTTCGCCGTAGGCTACGTAGTCTTTCACGACTTGAAGCATCCCGCGATACGATGGTGTATCTGGGATCACAACGCAGTGATACCTCCTATGAAGTCTCAGCAATCGAAGTGTCTCCCTTATCTTCCCATGCACATCAATTGTGCCACGAAGTCTTACGACTGCGATCATCGTCGTCTCACCTCCTCATGAAACAAGTCTTCTTTAAAGCATCGAAAGTCGCTAAGGCAAAGTTCAAGGTAGTCCTTGTCTCACCAGATGTGACCGACCAAACGTCCTTGACACCGGCGAGCTCGATGACTTTCTTTGCAATGTCTGCGGCGACGATTCCAAGCCCCTTGGGACCAGGAATGAGCGTAACCTTAACGCTACCACACTCACCAGAGACCTTGAATGGGACAGAATGCGAGGAACCACAGCCACACTCCCAAGATCCGCAACCACGCTCAACGCGAAAGATGTTTATCTTCGCGTTTTCCACTGCTTTTTGAATTGCAGGCGCAACTTGTGAAGCTTTTCCAACTCCGATACCTACGTATCCGTTTCTGTTCCCAACCACTGCGGTGACTCGGAACTTGGTTCTCCTACCACTGTCTGTGACCCTTTGAACCATCGAGATCTCCAAGATGTCCTCCTCGAGCTCGGGCAACAATACGTCGATGATCTCTGGTTCTTTTATCGGCAAACCACTCGCCAAAGCGTCGTCCATCGTCTTTATCTTTCCATCGACCACGAGCTTTCCAAGTCGAGTTTTTGGAATCCACTCCATTTCTCTCACCTTAGCCAACTATTTTCAACTTTATCTCTTCAACGTGCTTCGGCAAATCCTCAGGGCTTAACCCACGCTTTTCGTATTCGCCGAATCTCTCTGGATGCTCCTTGTAGAACTCTGCAATATGCTTACCGAGAACTCTTTCATCGTCTGGAACCACTTCTTCGCTGTGCGGAACCTTTAACCCAGCTTCAACCGCACCTCGAAGAACTGCAAAAACTCTCGAGCCTTTCGTCGGCGATCTAAGACCTATATCCAAGATAGCCTCTTTAACTCCGAGTTCAAGAGCTTTTTTCCCAATCAAAAGCCCAGTGAGATAAGCTGCGGGTGTGTTGTTGAGGTCTCCTTTCCATCCGAGTTCGCGCAACTTCGCAGAGTCGAGTGTCAATAGCACGCGATCTCCTTCTGGTTTGTATTCAACGATTTGAGCTATTACTCTTTGATTCGTTATCCTGACAACCAACCTCGGTTTCTTGGATAAAAGTAGCTTTAATCTCTTTCTGTAGTTCGTCCTACCCTCTCTCCTCCGCCTGTTCGGAACCTTATACCTTGGACCTTTTGCCATAAGCTTCACCTTTTCATTTCTTCGATTACAGCGTTTAGATGGGCAACGCTCCTGAATTCTCCGCCCTTCGCCTTTCGGTAGAGAATTCTGTAAGTCTTCACATCGATCTTTCCGCTACTCTTAAGCTCCCTCAATCGCCTTCTCAGAGCTCTTATTCTCATGATCCAAAGTCTCTTCGACGGCATCCTTGCGGTCTTTTTCCCTTTCCTACTACCATAACCCCTGCTTCTACCTTTTGCCTTCTTCAAACGCTTTAAATTTATCCTCGACCTACAAATCCCCTTTACGGGCTTTTTCTTGATCGCACCCTTCTCTATGAGTTCCCTTATGTCCTCTTTTGTCGAAGCGGTCGCGATGTCTTCCAACATCTCAGGGTTGAACCAGATTCTGTTCTTTCCGCATTTCAAAACTTTGGACGCGAGTCTTCTTTGAATGCTCAAGTTCATACGATCACCTTAACGGATTGAGAACCTTAATTCCTTTTTCCTTAGCCTTTGTCTCAATCGCAACTCTCTTCCTCATTCCCACACAACTCGCAATTCTTACCGCTTGTTTTTTCGAGTCGATTGCTTCGAGCTGTTTCTCGTTGTAAATCAAAATCTCTTCATACCCACTCGGATGCAATCCACGAACCGCCTTGGGGCATCGGAAACCGATCTTGACCCTCTTTTTTCCGGACCATTTTCCTCCGTATTCAATGCGCATTGCGTTGTCAAGTCCTCTTGGTTTCCTCCAGCTCTTTCTCCTCAACTTCAACTTTCTGTCCCAGCAATATCTTTTGAACTCGGGCTTTCTCGATTTCAGTCTTTTTCTCAACCTTAACATTGCCTTGAGGTTCATTCAAACCACCTATGGTTTCGTTACTATGTAAATCCCATCTTGGAAAACCCTTCTGTCCTTTTTCCTGATCCTTGTTGCTCTCTCGAGGTTCGCCGCGGTCTGACCGCATTCCTCGATGTCAACGCCTTTTACGATTATCTCTTGCCCCTTTATTTCGAGCTTTGCCCTCCCAACGATCTTCGCTTTTCTCGGCGTTGTCTCGCCAAGGAAGTTCTCGATCACAACTTCATCGCCTTCGACTCTGATCTTCATTGGGAAGTGAGCGTAAACAGCTTTAAGCTTGTATTCAAAACCCTCTTTGACTCCGCGAATTAGGTTGTTCAAATGCGCGGTAAAAGTTCCGACGATTGCCTTCTGCTTTGACTTCGGATTCGTCGTGTATATCCTTATCTCCGAATCGAGTTTTTCTATAAAAACTTCCCTGAACTTAAGAAACTTCGAGTTCTCGCCAAGAGGTCCTTTTGCCTTTACCAAGTATCCAGAAATGTTGTCTCCTTGAACGCTGACTTCAACGTCTTCTGGGATCTTAACAACGCTTAAGTATTCAGTAGACGTAGGCAAGCAGAACACCTCCCAAACCAAGTTCCCTTGCTTCCTTCTGGCTCATCACACCCTTGGTCGTGGAGACTATTAGAATTCCGAATCCCCTCGCTGGTAGATAGCGTTTCTCGTAAAAATCGTATTCCGTTGCACTCGAAGAGAACCTTGGTTTTATAGGACCGCAGTCGTTTATGTTGCCCGTGAGCTCGACTAAGAATTTTCCACCTACGTTCTCCTTCACGAACTCGTAGCCCTTGATGTAGCCATGGTTTTTCATAACCTTCAGCACGTTGCCAACGAGCTTCGAAGCTCTGACCTCGCAAAATCTTTTTCCTATGATTTCTGCGTTCTTTATGGCAATCATCGCGCTCGAAAGCGTGTCGACGCTCATAACTATCACCAATACTTCTTAAACCCAAGTTCCATCGCAACTTCTCTGAAACATTGCCTACAGAGATAAATTCCGTATTTTCTCACGATTCCCCTCTTTCTACCGCATCTCTTGCACTCGTTTGCGCCCCTACCAAATCTCTTCTTACGTTCACTCATTCAACGGTCACCCCTAAGCTTTCGAGCCATCTTATCGTCTCTTCCTTCGTTATCCTATGCTTCGATCCAACCTTTGCCCTCGCAATCCTTCTCTCAGCAACTCTATAACCACGTCTTTTCAGCGATACGCATACGTCCATTCCAAATATCCCTATGTCGGGATCGTAGTCAACCCCGGGCAAATCGATGTGCTCTTGAATCCCAAAGGAGAAGTTTCCAGCGTTTATAGACTTCTTGCTGAGCTTCATCTCCTTCACTTGTAACGCCTTCATCAAGAAATCCCTCGCTTCTTCACCGCGGAGCGTTACCTTTAAACCAATCGTCTCCTTCTTTCTGATTCCGAAGTTCTTTATCGTCTTCTTCGCAATAGTAGTTGCGGGTTTACGGTTCAAAAGCTTCTCAAGCATCTTGATGCCATTTTGAATTCTATCACCGCTTTGCCCAATTCCAAGGTTGATCACAACCTTTTCAAGTATAATCTCCCTCATCGGGTTCTCTTTCTCCTTCAGCTCGAGCATAATCACACCCCTAAGTCTATCACGGGCTTATCGCTTCCTTTCTTACCAACAACGAACACGTAATCTTCGATGGTTGTTATCTCCCCAATTGGGGTTTCGACTGTCACTAAATTGGCTCCGGATCCCTTTACAACCTTGTAACTCTTAACCCTGCCTATCTCTCCAGCATGCGTTCCACCGACAATCATTATCAAAGCGCCTTCCTCAAACTTCAGATGCTCAAGAATCTTTTTTTCCGGAATCTTCAGCAACACCGAATCTTTCGTCTTGAAATCGTTTGTTGCGAGGATGTTCGTGCCATCGAAAAGGTTAAGCTGAATCTTTCCCCCTTTCACAGCGGTTTTGTTCGTGATCTTGTATACCTTCTTATCGTTGTCCGCAATCTCACGCAAAACGTATCTACCTTTTTCATCGAAGATAACTCTATAGCTTTTTTCAAGCTTTGGGATCGTTACGACGTCGAAGAGACCAACGGGGAACTTGTAATCTTTTCTTACAACGCCGTCAACAAGAACCTCGCCTGAGGAGATTATCTTCCTCGCCTCTCTCAGCGTTTCCGCATACTGCAACAGATCTCGGACTACGATTGCAAGAGGAATTGCTTCCTTGTTGTGCGGTCCAGGCGAAGTTTTTACTACCCACTTACCCGCTTTTCTTGAGATCTTATACGTTTTTGGTGCAGAGATTCTCTTTTGATGCATGATCTTCACCTCTCCAAGATGCGTTTCCTCACTTCATCAACTTCGCCAAAATCGGTGATCATAACGTTCGAGGGGTGGATTGGAACTGCGACTTCTGTTCCGTCGGACTTCGTGACAGTTGCACCGTCGACCTTGATCCTACACCTCTTCATGTCCACTTCTATTACTTTCCCCTCGTGTCCCGCGAAGTCACCGCGCATTATTCGAACCTTGTCCCCCTTCCTAACCCTCGCAGACCTTCTTCCATACTTTTCCCTTAGCTTATCCGAAAGCGTTGCGTGTAGTAACTTGTGCTTCTCGTGGAGCTTTGAATCCTTGTAAAGCCATTTTCTTTGCTTCCTCGGTTGCATAACCATCACACCAGTATTGAAGCGATTGTCGCTATCTTCGGAAATCTCTCAGCAGCTTCCTTTGCAACTGGTCCTCGGATCTCTGTTCCCTTTGGTTCCCCTTTTTCGTTGACCAATACCGCTGCGTTGTCTTCGAACTTTATCCTTTCCCCGTTAGGTCTTCTATACTCCTTTCTCTGCCTTATTATCACCGCATAGTGTATTTGCTTTCTGATCTCCGGAATGCCTTTCTTTACACTAACAACGACCATGTCTCCAACACCAGCAGCTGGGTATCGCCTCCTAACGCCCTTGTAGTTCAAGACAGAGATTATCTGCACCTCTCTTGCACCACTGTTGTCCGCACAAACGAGCATAGCTCCGGTTGGCAAAGCCCTCGGCACCTTTGCCTTAATCGCTTGCATTCGACACCACCTCTATGATCACAAAGCTCTTAGTTTTGCTTATCGGTCTACATTCACCTATGCGAACAAGATCGCCAACCTTGGCTCTAATGCAATCTGGGTTGTGAGCGTGAAGCTTTGACCTCTTCCGCATATACCTTTCATACTTCGAAACGTATTTGATCAGCTCTCTCTCTATCACAGCGGTCTTTCCATAGACTTTTACAACTCTCCCCGTTAAAATCTGACCACGAATTGACAAACTTCCATGGAAAGGACAGCATTCGTCGTTGCAAGTACCTTCGGGTTTCTTAACCTCGATTCCAATGTTTCTCATACGACTACCCCCTTCACTCTCTTAAGCAACATCAAACCCCGCATGATCCTTTCCTCGGGCTTGAAAGCTATTAGCTCGCCTTTCACCCTCACCACTCTTCCCTCAAACTCTACCCTAAAGCTTCTACCCTTTTTTGATACGACTTTTAAACCTTTTTCAGTCATAATCTTAAGGGTTTTTTCTGTCTCGTCCACGACTTCGCCCTTCAAAGATGTCTCGCTCTCATTCGGACTTTCGACCACTTCTACTACGAGCCCTATCCAATCTCTCGCTATAAGCTCCGCTAAGTTTTTTCGCATAGCGCCATCTTTATCCTTGCAATGTCTCTTTTGACTTGCCTTATCCTTCCCGGATTCTTAACTGCGCCACCGCTCCTAACAAGAGTCCTAAGCTTTATAAGCTCCATTTCAAGCTCCCTGAGCTTTTTCACTAGCTCCTCCTTGCTCATCTCCCTTATTTCCCTCATCTTCACTTGCGACACCTCCTTCCCTTATCTCAAATTCATCCGGTAACGCAACGTCCGGCGGAATTATTCGAACCGTAACCCCAAGGACTCCAAGCTTTTTGACTGCAACGTCGAAGCCCTTCCTAACTGCGGTGTAAGCAGCGTCTCCTGTGTGAATTATCGTGCCAGCTACAAACTTCTCCGTCCTCGCCCTTTCGCTGACAAGCTTTCCACTTATCTGAATCTCGCAACCCTTCGCCCCAGCTTCCATGATCCTATAAAGGAACCTATAACCTGCTCTGCGGAAGTACCAACCTCTTTCGAGAGCTCTTGCGAGAAGTGAAGCCATGAGTTGGGCGTTGAACTCTGGTTTCTCGACTTCGTCAACGCTCACCTGCGGGTTGTCGAGTCCAAACTCCTTGAGTTTCTCGGTCAGCATTTTTATTCTTCTTCCACCCTTACCAATCACAAGACCTGGGCGTTCTACAAAAAGCGTGACCTGCGTGCCAAGGGGCATTCTCATTATGTCGACGCCACCAAAGCCTGCGCTCTTCACCTCTTCTCTAATCCACTCCTTGACCATCATCTTCTTAACTCTCTCCTGAACGAATTTTCTCTCCACAGCCATCATTTCACCTCTGCAATGAATTCGACAGTCGTTAACAGCTTTCTCTTTGGCACCGCCCTACCAAAAGCCCTTGGGGTATATCGAACGATCGTTCTACCCTTCTTAGCTTGTGCGTGCACTATGATGAGGTCGTCAACGTTCAATCCCTTGTATTCGGCGTTCGACTTCAAATTCTTTATCACCTTCAAGATTTCCTTCGCAGCTTTTTGCGGATATCTCCCAGCATACCACCCAGAAATGTTTTTGTGTGCAACTTTCTTCTTGTGTCTTCTCATCGGCACTGGAAATCGCATCGCTATCACTCCTTCAAGGAAGCTCATCGCCTGTGGAACCTTTTTACCTTTCAACTCCCTGCAGATCTCAACCGCGTGCTTGAAGCTCATCGGAATTTCGTAACCCATCGCTCTAACGGCTTTTGTTTCATCCACAGGTTTGTAAGAGTAAGCGATTCTCGCCATAGAGATCACTTCAATGGCACGAACTTGCTACTTCTCGTAGCTCCAACGCCAGGACCGCTGTGCTTTTCAAACCTCCTCGTCTGAGCAAATTCCCCAAGTCTATGTCCAAGCATCTCCGGCTTTATCTCCACTCTGACAAAGTCCTTGCCGTTGTGCACAAAGACCACTTTTCCAACCATCTCTGGTAAAACGACCATGTCCCTACAATGCGTTCTAACGCTACCCTCTTTCTTCAGCTTCTCCAGAAAAATCTTCTCCTGTTCTGTTAAACCTCTTCTCAGCTTCCTTCTCTCTCTCGATGGCAAGAGCTTGATGAAGTCTTCAAGGGACATCTTCTCGATCTCCTCGAAGGAGTAACCACGGAACGAGAACTCCTTTGCTCTCGAAACTTTGCTCTTCAACGCCATTAAAATCACCTCCTCACACCAGTGCGACGAGCTGCAATACTCCCAACTTTTCTTCCTGGGGGAGCGTTTCTACTGACTGTTTTCGGTCTTCCAACATGCTGATGCTTTCCACCACCGAATGGGTGATAAACTGCACACATCGCAACGCCACGAACCCTTGGCCATTTCGTAGCCTTGCTCTTCATCTTGTAGAACTTCTTTCCGGCTTTGACGAAGGGCTTGTCAACTCTACCGCCACCTGCGACAACGCCAATCGTTGCTCTACAAAGGGGATGGAACCACTTTAGCTGACCAGATGGCATTTGAACTATTACTTTATCCTCTTCTCTCGAAACAACGAGCGCAAAAGTTCCGCTTGCACGAACAAACTTCCCACCATCACCAGGAACAGCTTCGATGTTGCAAATCGGTGTTCCTTCGGGGATGTTTTTAAGGTAACTCGTGTTTCCAGCCCTTATTTCTACGTTTTCCCCCATGTATATCCAATCCCCAGTTCCAAGCCCTTCGACTGCGAGAACGAATTCCTCTCTGCCATCTGGGAGCTTTACAAGTGCAATGGGCGCATTTCTCGCTGGATCGTGAACGATGTCTATGATCTTCGCTGAGATCGTCTGATCCTTAAATGGCAAGTGCCTTACATCCGCCTTATACTTGTGCGAGGGCGCTCTATACGTTGGGGTTCCCTTACCCCTGTTCTGAGAGATTATCCTCTTACCCATATCAGAACACCCCTATTTTTGAAAGCAACTCCTCAGCGTTGTAATTCGACTTTAGCTTTATGTAAGCCTTCTTCTCTCCTCTTGGAGTCACCAAGACGTTCACACTCTCTACCTCAACGTTAAAAAGCTTCTCGAACTCTTTCTTTATGTCGTTCTTTTTCGCACTTAGATCGACGATCGCGGTGATCACGTTCTTCTTCAACTCTATCATCGCTTTCTCAGTCAGAACAAAGCTTCGGATCAGCATAACCATTCCTCCAGAACTTTAAGCGCGGACTTCGTGTAAACCGTCAATCTGCCCGCATGACAACCGGGGGCAAGTAGTTCGACGTTCAAGTCTCTTGCTTTCACCACATCGACTCCTGGAAGGCTCCGAATCGCTTTAAAGATTCCCCTGTCCTCCCCTACGACCACCAAAACGCTCTTCTTAGAAACAAATCTCCTACCGCGCATCTTTCCAATTCCCGCTCTCTGTCTTCTTCTTTCCTTTGATCTCTCGATGTCCGCATAAACGCCAATGGCTTTCAAGACCGAGATCGCTTCTTTGGTTTTA
>CALIUJ010000158.1 GCA_938048785.1 uncultured Archaeoglobaceae archaeon
AAGCGGGTAAAACCGCGGCAATGCTTGTTTTTGAGAGAATTGCAGGAAATGTGTCAAATGCTCCTCGTCAAGTTGTGCTTGAGGAAAAGCTTGTGGTGCGGGATTCAACAAGGTGGGTAAGTGATACGAGGAGGTGATAGGTGGAAAGAGGAGGAGAATCTGGTTTTTACCCCTGTTGTGTTTACGTCACTTGAGAAAGGAGGTTTAAGAAGAATGGGTAAGTGGTGGTTGTGTGTTACTTTTGCGATTGTGATGGTAGTGTTGAGTTTCAGCGCTGTCTTTGCGGAAGAGTATCCAAAATTTGACGTTGAGGAAATAATTCAATATAAGGCGCTTCCCTCTTACAGTGAAGCCCCAGAGCTTGCGGAAGCAGTAGCGCGAGGAGAGCTCCCACCAGTAGAAGAGAGACTGCCTAAGAAACCGGCTGTCATTATGACCTCTGGAATGTCCGATGGACCTGGGGTGTATGGCGATGTTTGGAGAACTGTTTCTGCTGTGCCTACCGCAGGATGGAACTGGGCTGCCGGAGTTGTAGGAGGTTGGTTTGGGATCGAGGAATGCATGCAAGAAGCTCTTGTGAACACTGGCATGTCTTGGAGGCTTAAAAGCGGTGAACCTGGACCGAACCTTGCAACCCACTGGGAATGGTCTGAAGATGGGAAGACCCTTACCATGTACCTTATTGAAGGGGCAAAGTGGTCTGACGGTCATCCTTTCACAGCAGATGACGTTCTCTTTACTTATTACGATTGTATTCTTGATCCCCATGTCCCAAGCTGGCAGGGTGCTGGAACCTGGACCGTTGGAGGAGAAGTAGCAAAGCTTGAAAAAGTAGATGACTACACAATACGATGGCACTTTGCCAAGCCTTTCCCGGTGTATCTTCTCTGGTACATGGATTACCTTGACTTTTCTATAGCACCTGCTCATGTTCTGAAGCCCTACCACCCCAAGTATAATCCTGAAAAAACGTACGAAGATTTTATTAATGCCCTGCCTCCTCATAAACTTCCTCCCGTTGTTCTTGGTCCATGGGTTCCCGTATACTTTAAGGAGGACGAGGCTCTTATTATGAAGCGCAATCCCTACTACTGGAAGGTTGACGAAACTGGGAAGCAGCTTCCTTACATCGGAGAGTTCTACTTTAGGAAGGCACGGGCAGGTATCCAGAGAGACCTAGATCTCATAGCTGGTACGTGTGACCAGACCCATCTTGAAACACCTGGAATATTCACCTTTGTCAGTGAACAAGCTCGCTTACCAGGTGCCCACTTTAAGATTATTCCTGGCAGGTGGACGCTCACCTTTGCTTTAGAGCTTAACCTCTCGCTATACCAGGGTGTAAAAGACGAGAAAGATCGAGCAAAGCGAGAGCTTTTCCGGAAGTTGGAGTTTAGACAGGCAATTTCTCATGCTATTGACCGTGAGGCTATAGCGAAGACTCTGGTTCCAGGACCGATGCTTCGACCGCTACCAAGTGGTTTCCCGTCTGGAGCAGATTACTACGATCCTGATGCTGTAGTTTCCTATCCATATGACCCTGAAAAGTCAAAGGAACTTTTGGCGGGTCTTGGTTTTAAGGACACCGATGGAGATGGAATTTTGAACTGGACCTCGGGACCGCTTGCAGGGGAAAACCTCATTATTTCTGTAAAGGTCCACGAAGACCAGACTGCTTGTATTGATATTGCTGAGATGATAGTTTCAATGCTTGAAGCAGTAGGAATCAAGTTGGTGCCAAAGATTGTACCCGCCACAGTAGGACAAGCAATGGATACCGCTGGAGACTTTGAGTTTAACATGACGCGGCAGGATTTCCTATCTGCACCGTACACCGTTCTTGCTTCCCTTGGTCCAGTGACGCCTCAAACCCCGAACTGGCATCGGGCTGGTCCCGGTGACAAAAGAGATCTTCTACCCTTCGAGGAGAGAATGGTAGAGATCATAGAAGCTTTGAAGTATGAGGTATCCTACGAGAAGCGGAAAGAACTTTTCAGCGAGCTTCAGAAGCTGTGGACCGAGAATCTTTATACCGTTGGTGTTATTGAGGGCATCTACAATACCGCAATCACCAAGCGTTTTAGAAATGTTCCGGTGGGTGTGCCTGCAAGGTTGCACCAATGGTTCCATTCTAACGTGATGCAGGAACAAGTTTGGACACCGAAAGAAGAGCAACTTCCGGAATTCTTGCCTGGAGTTATCGTGAAGTACGAGGAGAAGTAGTAGCACACGCTGGTTAGAAATTACCGGGAGTTTCGGGGAGGGGAGACCCTCCCCGAAACTCTGAACTGGAGGTTTTTCGATGGGTAAGTACGTGTTGCGCCGAGTCATCACAAGTATACCTGTCCTTTTCATAATCAGTGTTGTTGTTTTTGTGGTCATTCAGCTTCCCCCTGGGGATTATATGACCACCATACAGCTTCAGTTGCAGTCTCTGGGAGGACTTACTGAGGCCGAAGCTGCCAGAGTTGCAGATGAACTCAGGAGAGCTTATGGACTTGATAAGCCTTTGTACGTTCAGTACTTTGTTTGGATAAAGAACATTATTACCAAGGGTGATTTTGGCTTTTCCTTTCAATATCGAAAGCCAGTCTCTGAGGTGATTTGGGAAAGATTGGGGTGGACTATTCTTATAGCTTCTCTATGTCACCTGGTTTCAACCCTTGTGGGAATCATTATCGGGATTTTTTCCGCTACTCGTCAGTACAGCATTAGTGATTATGTTGCCACTTTTTTGGCCTTTGTCGGTCTTTCGACGCCAAGTTTCTTTTTGGCCTTGGTTGCAATGTACATAATGGCTTCAAGAGGCATTCAACCTGGTGGATTGTTCTCTCAGCGGTACATTTTGGCTCCTTGGAGCTGGGCAAAGTTCGTTGATTTGCTAAAGCATATTTGGATTCCTATTGCCATTGTTGGTCTGGCTGGGACTGCAAGGAATATGCGGGTCATGCGAGGCAACCTGCTTGATATTCTAAACCAACCCTATGTGCTTACTGCTCGTTCTAAGGGTTTGCCAGAGAGAACGGTTGTTTTTAAACATGCAGTTATCAACGCCTTGCACCCTATTATCATGTACCAGGGTATGGTTCTCCCCTTTATGATTTCGGGGGAGATTGTGGCAAGCACAGTGCTCAACATTCCGACCGCTGGTCCTATGTTTTACAGCGCCCTGGTTTCCCAAGATATGTATCTTGCCGGTTCTTTTTTGCTTTTGGTGGCGGTACTTCTTGTAGTTGGTAATTTGCTTGCTGATATCTTTCTCGCGTGGTTAGATCCCAGGATTCGCTATGATTAGGAAGAACGTTGCCGAGTTGGAACGGGGAAAAAGCTATATTCAGCTGGTGTGGAGGAAATTTAAAAAGAATCGGATGGGTCTGTTGGGTGGCATCATTATCATGACCCTTGGTATTCTTGCTCTCTTTGCTCCCTTCTTTGCTCCCCACGACTATTACAAGCTCGATGCAGACAAGGCATATAGGCCTCCCCAGAGAATTCGTTTTATTGATGCACATGGAAATTTCCATTGGCGACCTTTTGTATACGATATGGTTATGGATATAGATCCAGAGACCTTTAGCCGCATCTACCGAGAAGACACGAGTAAACTTCTTTACATCAGGTTTTTTGTGCGTAGCTGGGAGTACAGGGTTTTTGGTATCCGCTCCAACCTACATCTTTTTGGAGTGGATGAGGGTTCAATACACCTTTTAGGTACGGATCGTCTTGGGCGGGATCTTCTAGGAAGAATCCTCCATGGAGGACGGGTTTCGCTGACTATAGCTTTTCTTGGAGCTGGAATCACGGTAATTTTGGGTTCTATCATGGGAGCTCTTTCTGGATACTACGGTGGTTTTGTGGATATGCTTGTGCAACGGCTTGTTGAAGTTCTGCAGTCTTTTCCTCAACTCCCCCTTTGGATGGCTCTCACAGCTGCGTTGCCCAAGACCTGGTCCTCTTTGCAGGTTTTTATCAGCATGGTGATTATCTTTTCTTTTCTTAACTGGCCTATGCTGGCCCGGGAGATTAGGGGGAAAGTTCTTTCTCTTCGGGAACAGGACTTCGTGGTTGCGGTAAGAGAAATGGGGGGATCAAATACAAGGATTATTTTTAAGCACATCCTACCAAATTGTCTCAGTCACATCATTGTGATTCTTACTATAAGCATTCCTGAACTCATCTTAATGGAGAGTGTCTTAAGCTTTCTTGGTCTTGGTATACAACCCCCGATGGTGAGTTGGGGGGTTCTCCTGCAGGGGGCTCAGAGAGTAGAAGTGATCGGTCTATATCCTTGGGTTATCTCTCCGTGTGCCTTTATCATTCTTGCAGTTCTTGGGTTCAATTTTCTGGGAGATGGTTTGCGAGATGCTGCCGACCCTTACACCGCTCGAAGAAGGTAAAGGAGAGCAATATCTTCTTGAGGTTAAAGGTCTTAAAAAGTACTTTCCCCTTACGAGGGGTTTTTGGAGAAGAGCTGTAGGATATGTAAGGGCAGTAGACAATGTGAGTTTTTTTATCCGGGAAGGGGAAACTCTGGGTCTTGTCGGGGAAAGTGGTTGTGGCAAGACAACTCTGGGCAGATGTATTTTGAGGCTTATTGAGCCAACTGCTGGTGAGGTGTGGTTCAAAAACCAGAAAGGAGAAAGGCTCGAAATCACGAAAATGACCCCTAAAGAGCTTAAGAATGTGAGGAAAGAAATGCGAATGATATTCCAAGACCCGTTTTCTTCCTTGAACCCACGCCTTACCGTGATGGAGATAGTTGGCGAGCCTATGGAGATTCACGGACTAGCTAGGGGAAAAGAAGTTGAGGAGAGAGTACGCGTACTACTCGAAATGGTGGGGCTAAAAGCACAGCATATGCGAAGATACCCTTATGAATTCAGCGGTGGACAGAGACAAAGAATTTGTATTGCTAGAGCTCTCGCATCAAATCCCAGATTTATTATCGCCGATGAACCAGTCTCTGCATTAGACGTATCAGTGCAAGCCCAAATACTTAATTTGCTAGAGGATTTAAAGGAACAGTTCCACCTTACATACCTTTTCATATCCCATGATTTAAGTGTGGTACAACATGTGAGTGATCGAGTAGCAGTAATGTACCTTGGAAAACTAGTAGAAATAGGCGACACAGAACTTGTGTATTTCTCGCCTAGGCATCCGTATACTGAGGCTTTGCTTTCTGCAATACCAAGGGTAAATCCTAAAAGTAAAATGCAACGCATTCTCCTCAAGGGTGATGTTCCTAGCCCTCTTAACGTTCCCTCTGGGTGTGCTTTTCATCCTCGTTGCCGGTATGCCAAGGAAGTTTGTACTCGAGAAGAACCGATATTGCAAGGTGTAGGTGATGGTCGCTATGTAGCTTGCCATTTTGCTACAGAACTTGCCCTTAAGGGAGTTGAGGCTGATGTTTGTGGGTAACGTCCCACTGGTCCAGATTAGAGGTTTGCGCACATATTTCTACACCGATGACGGTGTCGTCCGAGCAGTAGATGGTGTTGACCTTGCTATTCATCCGGGGAAAGTGCTGGGTATCATCGGCGAGACGGGAAGTGGAAAAACCGTGCTTGCCCTTTCCATTATGCGCCTTGTGCAACCTCCGGGGAGGGTTGTGGAAGGAAACATCCTCTATGCCCAGGGGAATGGGAAACAAATCGATTTAGCGCTTCTTGACCCTAAGGGGAGGGCCATTCGTGAGATAAGGGGGAAACATATTTCAATGATCTTTCAGGAGCCTATGGTCTCTCTCAATCCACTGTATACCATTGGAGAACAGATTGTAGAGAACATTCTTGTTCATCAAAAGGTAACCCCCAAGGAAGCGAGAGATATAGCCATCCATATGCTGGAAAGAGTGGGGATTCCAGAACCTGAAAAGAGAATCGATGACTACCCTCACTCCCTCAGTGGAGGTATGCGTCAGCGAGCCATGATTGCCATGGCCTTGGTGTGTCAGCCGAGGCTTCTTATTGCCGATGAGCCTACAACTGCTCTTGATGTTACTGTGCAGGCACAGATACTGGAGCTTTTGAAAGATCTCCAAAGGCAGATGGGTATGGCTATTATGATTATCACCCATAATTTAGGGGTGATTGCCGAAATCGCCGATTTTGTCGGAGTGATGTACCTTGGAAAAATTATGGAATATGCCACTGTAGTAGAACTTTTCGAAAATCCTCTACATCCCTATACGAAAGATCTCTTTAGGTCTATACCCTATTGTGTTCGGAGAAAAAATAAAAAGAGGCTCGAAGTCATTAAGGGCGATATTCCCGATCCGTATGCTAAGGTTGAAGGATGTCTCTATGCTTCACGTTGCTCTTGGGCCTCTAAGAAGTGCTTAGAAGATCCCCCTTCTATTGAGAGAGACACCGGGCACATGGTACGGTGTTGGCTTTACGTGTGACTAAAGAAAGCGAGGGATAGAGAATGCCCAAAATTGTCATTATTGGTGCAGGTAGTGTTGTTTTTGCCCAGAAGCTCATTACTGATATTATCACCTTTCCCGCCCTTCGAGAAAGCACTTTAGCTCTTGTGGATATCGATGAAGAGCGACTCGAGCTTATAACGAAACTTACCGAGAGGTTGAAAGAGCAAGAGGATTTGTCCATAACGATTGAAGCTACAAAAGAAAGA
>CALIUJ010000159.1 GCA_938048785.1 uncultured Archaeoglobaceae archaeon
TTATTATATTAACATGACCCTTTTAACTACCCGTAGAAGCTCCTATTTTTTGTGGTTTAGGGCTTGACATCATAGATAAAACCGCTTATATTAGGCAGTGATGAGGTTGGTAATGATAAGGAGGATAAAGGTGGTGTATGAAGTGGAATACACGATTAGAGAAAGAGGAGACTGGCTGGTTATAGAGGAAGTGTATAAGAGGGACGGAAAGATTGTAAAAGAGACCTCTTACACGTATACCTCTAATGAGGTTATATCCAATGTTGATGGAAAGGAAGAGCATAGGTTAAAAGTAAGGGATAAGGTCAGTCTTGCTTATGTAAAGGCAATTGCCAGACATATTGACCATCCTGAAATCCCTGAGACCTACAGGCTCCACTTCCTCCAGAGGTATTCACGCCCCCACTACTTCAACTCTAAGCAAGGGAGAGCAACCTTAAGAAGGCTTTTGAATTTGCTTAATCTCAGCGATGAAATAAATCAACAGGAGGTAAAAAATGAAAGAGAGGACGCACTTATCAACACAAGCTAACAAAGAGCTTAGGGCTTCTGCCCCCACAGAAGCCCTCAGGTCCACCTCCTTTGGGAATAATAATAATTTATCACAATCCCCTAAGGAGGTCAATTCTGCCAGAAAAGAGCTCCTTCAACTACTGGAAGTGGTGGAGGAGCCAGCCAAGGGTAGCACCTTCATTTCCTACGTAGCTTTTGATAAGGAAAGGAGGAAACCAACTCTTTACAAGCAATTCATGGAAGATGACACTTCCTACACTCATATTTCCTTTGCTCCTATCATAGTTGACTTCTCTGAAGGTGACCCTCAACAGATACTCAAAAAGGTAGCTTACAAAATTGATAGGGTCCCGTGGACTAAACTTGGATGGGCTATAGACCTTGATATACCACCCGAGGATGATGAGGACACAAGGCTTAAAAAGTTTGTTGAAGTGGTGGAATACCTCAAAAAGCTGGACCTTTTCCCTTCAGCCATAGTTAAAACCAGAGGTGGTTACCATCTGTTGTGGATACTGGAAAAGAGGTATGAAATCAAGGATAAAGAGCAATGGTTCAGGTATTCCTCTTTGCTTGACCAAGTAACAACAATCCTAAGGAAGAAATTTCCTTGGGTGGACAGGTCCCTGCACAAAGGGTATATAAGGCTTCCTCAAGAAAACTCAGACCTTGACTTATACGAACACAAATACACCATAACCGATATTGAAAACCGCTTGTCGGAAGCCTTTAAATCAGAGGTTACAAAGTTAAATTCCTTAGACTTTGAAAGGGCGGGAGATTTCCACCCCATTAGTTATGAGGACATTAAAAGAGCACTCACCGATTGCCACCATCTCAAAAAGCTAATGGAAACCTTCCCAGACCACAACTACCACCAATGGTTTATGTCTTTGAGGGCACTGGTGAACCTTTACCTTTTAGCACCAGAGGAAGAAAAACCTAAAATTAGAGAACAAATCCACCAACTATCCAGCCTACACCCTACCTATACCTATGCAGAAACGGAATACATGATTAACTACCTTGAAAGGAGCGGTTTTATACCTGTGACTTGTGGAACCCTCATCGCTTATATAGATGGTGATATAGAGGATTGTAAGAAGCATTGTAAACTCTACCAAATCACCAAGGAAGAAGCTTTAGTAAAGCTTAGCCCTTACCTTAATGGAAGGCAGGTCAAAGAAACCTTCCTTGAGGCGGTTAAAAAACCGCATATCTACAGAGTTACTTTTGATGGGGAGAAATTCTACCTGAACATAGAAGAAATAGCCAAGGGCGGAGCCATTCCTGTAGTGAAGGATAAGCCCCTTCTACCAGCCATTGAAATTGAAAGCATCTTTTCCTACCCTTCACCTGAAGGAAAGCACCAAATATCCATTTTTGTGAGTTGCTTTAATATCCACGGAGTTAAGATAAAACTTGAACTTCCAGAGCCAGTAAACGCACAGGATAAAGAGCAATTCTTTAAAGCCTTGCTTTCCTCTAATGTAATCCCTACCCTTCCAGCAAAAGAGGAAAAAGAATTAATCCTTCAAATCTTCCGTAATCTCATAGCCAAGCATAGGGAAGAGCACAGCTATAAGGAAGGGGAGTTAAACCCAAGGAACGTAGACCTTAGGTCTTTCTTTGGTCCAGAGATGGTGTATGACCCTTTTAGGCTCAAGTTTGCTACTCTTCCTGAAGAGGTGGTAAGGTTTTTGGTGGATAAGAAGTTGGCTGGTGATGTGGTCTATGATAGGAAGGGTGATGCTTTTGTTTATTTCCACAGATTGTCTGAGCTGGTTGAAAAAGACCCATGGGCAAAATATCTCATAGGAGCCTTAGCCCTACCTCTACATCATAGGCAATTTAGAGGCTTACCTACCCTTAGCGGAAATCCAGTTGTGTTGATTGTGGGAAATGCTGGAACAGGTAAAACACTAAGGGTAGAAACCTTAATGTCCTTGTGGTGTAGAGGAATAAATGAACCCACGGCAAGAACTTATCCTTTAACTGGCACTTCCCTTCTATCAGAACCTTTCTTAGCTTATGTGTTACCTCGCTTCCAAATTCCAGTAGCACTGGATGATATGGAAAGGGTAGACACAAAGAACAAAAACTTTGACCTAAGCTCCTTGATTAAGACCCTCTTTAATGCTTCCCATTCCGCTATAAGGTTTACGGCAAGCAAAAACTACCATTCCTTAATCTTCAAATCCACCTTCCTTATCACCATAGAGCCCACCCACTACACAACCTTTGCCAAGGACCAAGAGGA
>CALIUJ010000160.1 GCA_938048785.1 uncultured Archaeoglobaceae archaeon
TACTCTCCACACATACTGCGAATTCTCTCTTGCCCTATTCCCTTTGTTGTAGCAATCTATTGCTCTCCATGTATTGCCGTAGGTATTTATGCACTTCCTCAAAATCATTGCTCCAACCTGCACGTTGTAGCATGGCTCCCATACCCATCTGGGGTCTATGCCATATCTGCGAAGATAACTGTCCCAGCTTGTGTTTATCTGCATTATGCCTCTGTCAGCCGTGCCATTCCTGATTATGTTGATAGCTCTTGGGTTGAAATTACTCTCTACCTGAGCTATGGCTATCAGAAGTTCATAAGGAACTCCATAGTGCTGACTTGCGGAGATAAAACACTGCTGGTAGGGAATTGCAAAGGAAAAACCAGTAAGAAATAGAAAAAGAAAAAGTTCCCTCATTAGAAGAAAGTTTAGACTACAAAAAGTTTTTTTCTCCAGCAGATACCCCTGAGCCAGTCCTATATTTAAGGCTCTTGTGGTTGCAACAGCTACCTTAAAACATACACATTAATAGGCAAAGGTAGCCATTGCTTTAGAGGCTCCGCTTAGATTGTGTCTCCTCTTTCGGAGACCTTTCAGCGAAACCCCAACCCGCACCACTGAGCGGGCTTTCCCACCTCCATGTAGGAAGTGGGACTGGCTTCCTAACACTTTAACTTCTTCTAATGGAACAGGCTCTTTATCCCACATCTTGTGAAGAAGCCATGTTCTACCTAAAAGCAGGAACCCAAACGCTGAAAGATGCAAAAGGTATAGAAAGTAGCTCAACTCATCTTCTCAAGCTCCTTCTCTGTTAGCACTACCGCATAGACTTCTAAGGTGGTTTTTACCTTTTCATGTCCTACCCATTGGGCTACCGCATGGGGGGAGAAGCCTTCTGCAAGCAAGCGTGATATGTAGGTGTATCTAAACTTGTGTGGATAGATAGGAAAGCCAAGCTCTTTCTCTGCAAGTTGGCAAAACTTCTCTACAGACCAAAGGTTTAGAGTTTTTTCTTTGACGCTTTTAGGATAGCGGAGTATGTAGCGCCATAGGTTTTTGCCTTTTCTACTTGCAAAGAAGCGCCTAAGGAAGTTTTTCTCTTCTTCAGAGAGCAAAGGCATAGGCACTTCTCTTTCCTTTCCAAACTTGCCTTCCTTGACTTTAAGAAAGAGTATCTCCTTGTCCCTCTTTCATAGCTCAAAGGCTCTCAAAAGACTACTTCCGTCTATCCAATACTTACGATAAAGCCCTAAGCTTTGATTGTCTATGTTGTCCGTGTAGAGCCTTAGCCTTACTCTTACTTTCCTGCCTTGATGTGAAAACTCCTTCTCCTTGTCATCCTTTTCAAACAAGCTTGCATATCCTTCTACCTTTGCCAGATAGTCTGTATATTTCGCACTCTTGGGGTCTATAAAGACTATCAAATAGTCCTCTCCTTTACTGCACCAGAAGATAAAGTCAGGAATAAACTTGGCAAGCTTTCCACCGCTCTGATAAGGAATATACACCTCCTTGTCTAAATGCTCATCAAGCTTACTGAAAAACCACCAATCAAACATTTCGTCAAGCTCATTCGCTATATCAAGTAAGGCTTCTATAAACTTGTATTCACTCTCCGTCTTGACTATATGCTTTATCCAATCCACATCCCTGTCTGTGTATATCAAAGGAATGTAGTAGTGTTGCAAGATTTTTCTTAGAATAAGGTCATTAAAGGTTTCCTTAGGATACTTAAGCTCTTTCAATTGGTGTGCCATCAGCCTGTGGATTATATGTGCCAAATCCTGATTGCTCAAAGCGTCTGCCTTTTGAACTTCTTCTATCTTCTTAATAAGCTCATTCTCATACTCCTTGCTTACCAACACCTTCTCAAAATGCACGATTTTGCGGTCTATAAGCTCAAACCTGTCAAACTCCATAAATTTGGCTTTCACATAGCCCGCCAAATCCCTGATAAGTATGTTTACGCTCCTGTAGTTCCTGCTTTCATCTTCCGCTACAAAATCTCCATGTGCGTTTAGCACATGCTCTATCTTCTCGTAAGTCTCCAGACCTACATCATGCAAAACCAAAAACCTCTCTACAGGCATAAGGTCAATGTAAGCCCTCAAAAGCTCCAAATTAGCCCTACTCATCCTAAATTTCCATCCAGTATTCTCCCGCCTTATATCTTTGCTAACTTCTCTGTAGACAGGCACATAAAGTTCTAAGCTATCCACCGCTTTGTTCTTTTCAAGAGAAATTCTGACAAAATCTTTCGCCTTTAAGGTAATCTCAATCTCCTCTATTATTCTTTCCACTGCGGATTTGTTGGTAGCAAACACAAAAAGGGTCTCTAAGGCTTTGCTCTCCTTACTGTTTGCTATGTCCACCAAAGCATGGTTGTTTACCGCAAGCAAGCTCATCCTCTTCCTTTCGTTTTTTACAGGCTCTATCCTAACACCCCTTCCTACAGCCTGCAATACAAACTTCCTTGCATTATCTCCCGTCCCTATGTTGATAAAGGTTATCACATTAGGTCTGTTGCTATCCCATCCCTCATAAAAGGCTCTACTTCCAAGAAGAAGGTTTATAGGACTGTCTTTGAAGTTTAGCGTTTCAAAAAAGCCCTCTTCTCTGAAAGTCTCCATCTCCTTATAGTCCGTTAGCTTCTCTTTTATCCACTTAGACACATCCCCTATCTTTATCAAAGCAAAAGGTCTATCCCCACTATCAAGCTTTAAGGCTATCTCCTGCTTGTTCTCAGGATTTACCACATACTCTATGCTTCCACCTCCACCCGCATTAAAGACAAGCCTGTAGAAGTCCCCTTTGCTCAAATCCCTTATAAAGTCTTTAAAAAACTCTAACTTGCCCTCTCCTATCTTGTATCCTCCTTGACTTAGCTCATCTACAAGTTCCTGCTTTACACTTTCAAACAGTTCATCAGGCACTCCCTTTGCTATCTTGGATAGCTCATCAAACAAAAGCTTTAAGTCCGCATCTTCTGTGTTTACCGAATTTACAAGGTATATGCCAAGTGGATTGTGATATAGGTCTTGTCCTCTTAGGCTCTCATAGGCTTTCTTTACTCCTGCCAAGACAAGCAAGGTCTTTAGCACTATTCTCCTCTTTACATCAGTGCTGAAGTCTTCCTTTTCTCTAAAAGCATTAAACTCCGTCTGGGATACATATATTTGCTTTCCATAGCCTTCCTTTATGAACTCCGCAAGGTTGAAGTTATAAACTGTGGTTGCTATGTCTATGGGTTGTGTAAAGGTTGCGGAAAAGTTAAAGAGAAAGCCCTTTTGAGCCAAAATGCTAAAAAAGTGTTGCCTTTTACTATCTTCCTTGTCCCCCTTGTGTGCTTCATCAAGGATAACATACCACTTTCCTACAGGCTTTCCCTTCTCCATCTCCAAGTAATCTCTAAAGCTCACTATCTTCTCCTTTCTCTCATCTGATATGAGATCTGCTCTATAAACAAAAACTCTTCGGGCAAAGTCTCTCTGCGATTTTTCCCTTTCATAGTCCCTTAGGCTATATATAGCTATCTGTCTGCTTATTGGCTTACCTTCATTGAACTCTTTTACATGTTTCCCAAAAGCCTCAATAAGGTCTTCCCTGTAGGTTAGAAAGAGAATATCTCCTTCTGGCAATAACTTATTCTCCATAAGCGTGTGAAGCAGTTCTATAAGCTTTACTATTACAAGCGTTTTCCCAGAGCCTGTTGCCATCCAAAAGGACATACGATTGCATATCTCACTAAAAGGCAAAATGTTTCCATCAAGAGTGAAAAACTCTCCCAAAAGCTCTACATAATCCTCATTCCGCAGATTTATCTTCAAATCCTCACAAAGCTCATCTCCATAAAGCTTGGCAAACTCTTGCTTGTTTTGGTTTAGGTCTTGGTAATACTTCCAAAGCACCTTTACCGCATTCTGTAGGGCGGATACCTGATAATCAAAGAGTTTCTTGCTTTTTGAAAACTCATCATCCACCACATCCCAGTTAGGGTCGCTTAGGTTTATCTCCTGCGATATTGTCTCAAGCACTGGCTTCATGTTAGAAAGCTCCTTAGTAGCTCTATTTCGCTCTCCAAACACCTGTTTGCTAAGGTCTCCTTTATATCCACTTGCTTGTCAGGATATAGCTCCTCAAAGTGTATCCTTAGGTCTCCATTTTCAATCCTGACAGCTTTTTGCCAAGGCAAATCAAACACAAAAGGACTTGCCTTTGAAAATACAAAATCTTCTCCTAAAACTTCTTTTAGCTTCTCGTAGTATTCTCGGACATCCGTGTCCTTATACTCCACAACCCTTAGAATGTCCTCATACTGCTCAAGCTCGTAGTATTTGAAAAACCCACCACCTTGCCAGTTAATATCTTGACTTAAGTGTGACCTTCTCTGTTTGTCAATGGCTAAAAACTTTTTATCGCCACTTAAGACTATTTTCATTCTTCCAAGCAATCCTATTTTCTTTTCCCCACCATCTGAATAAAATTCGTTAAAACAATCGGAAGCTTCTACACCTATCCATTTTCTCCTTAGTTTATGTGCCACTACTATTGTGGTGCCAGAACCAGCAAAAAAATCCATTACAATATCTCCTTGTTCCGATGTAGATTGAATAATTCTTCTTAAAAGATTCTCTGGTTTTTGGGTATCAAAACTTACATTTTCACTTACTCGCAACTCCGATTGAGTAAACGAGTATATATCATTCCATATATCACCTATTGGGAATATTTTCTCATTTATTTCCAATTTTTGAAGTTTAAGCTTATTCTCATCGTTATATTTTTCTATATAAAACTCATAGTCCTCTAAACTCTGAGGATTAGATATGCGTGGATAAGAGATTAAATCTAACCAACCTATTGATAGTCTTGTTGTTCGCCTATTTGGTTTCCACAGTTTGAAAAATTTGTAGTCCTGCGTTTTTGCGCACTGAAAAATAGTATCGTGTTGTCTTACATACTTTTTGCCAAAACTTTTATATTGAAATAACCCAGATTCTTCGTCTTTCGTAGCATTTGTGTTCCAAACAATTTCAATTATCTCAGAAAATAAACTTTCCAATAAATATCTGCCTAAAAAGTTTGCGTTCCAATCAAGGTGAACAAATATGCTCCCCTGCTTATTTAAAAAATCTTTCGCCAGTTGGAGTCTGTTTTCCATTAGAGTAAGCCAACTACTATCACGAAATTTATCTTCATAAAAGAAATCTTTCCCAGTTTTAAATGGTGGGTCTATGTAAATTGTCTGCACTTTCTCCCTAAATCTTGGAAGTATGGTATTTAAAGCCTGCCAGTTTTCGCTCTTTATTAGCCATCCGTCAAGGTCTCCATCCACACTATACACATCAAATAGGTTTTCTATCTCCTCCTTTAGCCACTCAAAATACTTGGTGTCAACAGGTAAAAACTGATATTTAGGATTTAAAGAGCCTTCAGATAGCACATCCTCAGGTTTGAAGTCCTCATCTACAAGTCCAAGCTCTATCCACTCTTTCACTTGCTCCTTCATACCTTCATCCGCAATAATCCTTTTGACAAGCTCATACTCTTTACTTGCAAGCCTATCAAGGCTTATCACATAGTTGGAGTTAAACACAAGTCTTGGCTTTTCCCAAAGTTTCCTTAATTCATCTTCAAACTGGGCTACAAACTCAATGATGCGGTAGGCTACATTTTTTAGGACTTGAAGCTTTCTAAACCTATCATAACTAAAGTTTGTCTCTTGAGAGAAAAGATACTGGTAAAGCCAAAGGTCAAACTGCTCCTTTAAAAACTTCTCTGCGTTCTTGTTGATAAAGTAATCCACATAGACTTGCTTTTCAAAAGTTCTTATTGCCTTTCTCAAGGTTTCTTCTGTGATGGGCTTTCCTTGCTTCTTTGCCTGCTTTATTATCTCCTCTTCCTTTGTCTTTGTCCCTCTTTCGGTGTATTTGACTTTAAGCACCACAGTGTTGTTCTCAATCCCAGCCAGTTCATAAACAAAACTTCTTTTCTCGTTGTTCTTCTTGTGTTCCACCTCGCTCGCATCAAAGTAAAAGGAGGTGTTGTCTACTTCCACCTTCATAGACCTGACTATTCTGTCTGTCTTTATGTAGTATAGATTGCGTGTTTTCCAAAAGAGAGCAACATCCTGCTTTTCTGAGAGTATTTGCTCGTAATCTGTATTGTAGGTTATAAGCTCTTTTAGCTCTTGCTTGTCATTGTCATAGACTTTTTCGTATATCTTGTAATACAAAGGCGTGTAGGCAAGCATAATAGAGCCTATCTCAGAAAAATACCTGCGGAAGAAGGTGTAAAGCTTATCGTATAGCTCCTCCTTGAAGGTAGGAAAGTCCTTCAAGGTCTCCTGTATGTATTCTTTTAGCTTACCGCTAAGGTAGTTCTTAAAATACTGGCGCTTTACCTTAAGCAAGTTTATGTAGCCACCTTTTCCTTCTACCTCTGCACCAACAAAAAGGTCTTCAAGCACCTGCCAAAATTTCCTTTCGTAGCTTCCTTTCATGGCTTAGCTCCTGCTATATGTTCATTTTGTATGATTTTATCCTTGCTACTTTACGAGCAAGGTCAACCTCTACTTTAGCAAGGGCGATGTTGTGTAGCTTATCCTTTACATATTGTAGTTGTTCTGTTTCTTTATTAGGTATTAAAAATACATGTATTGGAATATTGTCGTGAATGCCACTTTGTGATGGGACATTGAAGAAGAAGAAAAGACGATAGGGCGGTTTCAGATAAGAATTACTAACACTGTGGTTTTCTATAGTCAATTCCCTGTCTACCATTTGGTTTAGAGCCTCTCTTATTACTTCCAAAATCTCCATAGATACCTCCTCTAATCTATTTTACTGCCATGCAAAAAATTGTTCCAAAATTGGAATGCAATTTTGGAAATAGTCTGGAGTTGGTAAAGTTCTTCACGGCACAAACCAACAAACCTTTTTACAATCTCCTTAGTCCGCTTAGCACTGTAAAATTCTTCTTATGGCTAAGAAAAGCTCGGAAGTAAGGCTAAATCCAAAGACGGTAAGAAAGCTTATTAGATGCAGTGGCTATAGAAGAGATAGCCAATATGATATCAAGGGGGGTGAACCTTTCACAGGAGAGCATACTCAGGGCACAGGCAGAGGACATAAAGAAACTTCTTCCAGAGCTGGACAAGTTAGCGGTAGCAAAAGAAAGCAGAGGTGAAAAGACTCTTTACATGATTAC
>CALIUJ010000161.1 GCA_938048785.1 uncultured Archaeoglobaceae archaeon
TCTTGAGAACGAGTTCAACGATCTCAAGGATTTGATGAAAAACGTTGAATCGCTTATAGGTAAGAAGGAGTTCACGAATGCAATCGAAAGTCTGAAAAAGATAGAGGTAAACGTGACTAAACTGAGAGAAAAGACTACAAATTTCACCTCCTTGCTCACCTCGGAGTTGGAAAAGCTCCAAACTTCTTGGATTCCTTTTTCAATTGAATTGTCGCACATCGCAATAGCTGGGGCGATTGGAATTGCGGTGGTTGCGATTTTTATTGGGTTGAGGTTTAGAAAGAGGAGAAAGTGGGACGAGCTTCGCTGAAATCAATTTTTCAGCTCCTTTTAAGATTTTTATCAAAAATCAACAAGCCCATTTTTTTAAAAACGCCGCCGGCAGGGTTCGAACCTGCGACCAATGGCTTAACAGGCCACCGCTCCACCAGCTGAGCTACGGCGGCTTGAAGTCTCTAAGCTTTCTCGATATTTAAACTTTTCAATGTTTACCGCAATCTTCATAAATCTGCTTAAGAACTTAACCCAGATCTGCGGGGGTTGCCGAGTGGTCAAAGGCGTAGGATTCAGGGTCCTATCCCGTAGGGGTTCGGGGGTTCGAATCCCTCCCCCCGCATGGTTTTCGCGAAAAGCAAAGCTTCGCAAGTTTTAAATACATTAAAAATGATGAGAAAGATATCATGGAGACTGGTAGAGTTGTCTTAAAGCTAAAGCTTTTCGCCAACGCGATTTTAAGATTTTTAGCGCTGTTGCTCACAACCCTTGTAAAGCTCTCGAAATTCATTGCAAGGGCTTTCGAGGACTCTCAGAAATCGAGAATCCGTGTCGGTGATATCGAGGGCATAATAGGATTTGGGGAAATAGGGAGGATGAGGAGAGAGATTCAAGGTGAAATAAAGAGAATCAGAATGGAGCTCGAGGGATTGAGAGATCTAATGACGATATCGCCAGACCTGTATTCAGTTCCAGATTTTTACCGCAGTGGAGTTCGACTCTATGCTCACGGGGGTCTACCGTAAGCCAAACCATACCTTGGAATTCACGGGTTTTGAAGGAGAAAGGAGGCGCAAGACAAAAAAGAAGTCTAACAAGAAAAATTACAGAAAAAGGCAAGAGAAGAGGAACTATGGTTACTGGGATCCCTTTGCTTGGGATTATGTGTGATTTTCAGTTGAGAGACCTTATCTCTCGTGGCGAGGGTTCAAGTTATCAGAGCACAGTTATAAATCTCGAGAACAACTAAATCCATGATCGTCGCAGACGTTTCGATAATACCCATAGGTGTTGGTGAAAGCCTTTCTAAGTACGTGAAAAGAGTGGTTGAAGAGCTAAGGAGTTCTGGGCTAAGAGTTGAGGTTGGAGCAATGTCCACGGTTGTGGAGGCTAAGACTCTGGAAGAAATCTTCGAGGCGGTTAAGAGAGCGAGAGAAGTGGTTTTCGAGATGGGTGCGAAAAGAGTATACGCGATCATAAGAATAGACGAGAGGAGAGACAAGGAGCTGAGCATAGAGAGCAAGATTTCTAAGATAAAGTAGAAGCAAGATTTCTGATTTCTTGGTTTTTCAGTCAAAAGCTTTAAAAATTTTTAAGCTCAAAAAATCCCGGCTGTGAGCTTTTTATAGAGATCTCGATCCCTTCTCCATATGTCGTAGCGATCCAAGTGCATGAGCTTTGTCCAAACCGATACGAAGTCTTTTACGAACTTTTCTCTTCCATCCAATGCTGCGTATACTTCGCAAACCGCTCTTAGCTCTTCGTGGTGACCAAATATGAGATCAAACCTCGTCGCCTTCCATCTAAGCTCCCCGTTCTTTCTGTCGTAGCCCTCGTAGAGATAACCGAACTCGTCCACTCTCCTCCACTCCGTTTCCATTTCGAGCAAGTTCACGAAGAAGTCGTTGCTCAATACTCCGGGATTTTCTGTTAAAACTCCGAGAGTGCTGTCGTAAACAGCTCCAAGTGCCCTTATCCCACCAAAAAGAGCGACGAGCTCTGGAACGCTCAATCTTAAGAGTTGTGCTTTATCAACCAATATTTCTTCAACCCTTGTCTTCTGGTTGATCCTTGGATCTTTCAAGTAGTTCCTAAATCCGCAAGCCATTGGTTCCAGAGCAGACCAAAATTCCAAATCCATCTGTTCTTGCAACGCATCCACCCTTCCTGGAGCGAATGGGACCTTTACTTCAAATCCCGCTTCCTTAGCAGATTTTTCTATTGCAACATTCCCACCGATGACTATTAGATCCGCTATGGAAACTTTCTTCCCTTCTTTCTCCTTTCTTGCATCGAAGTCAGTCTTTATTCTTTCGTAGACAGTTATGACTTTCTCTAACTCCTTGGGGCGATTAACTTCCCAGTTTTTGAGCGGTAAAAGCCTTATTCTCGCTCCATTGGCTCCACCTTTTCTGTCTGAGTCTCTGTAGGTTATAGCGGAAGACAGCGCAACGTATACCAGTTGTTGAACGCTGAGTCCAGAGCTAAGGATCTCCTTTTTCAACTCCTCTACGTCCTTTTCATCGATCAAATCGTAATCCCTCGTTGGCAACGGATCTTGCCAGATGAAAGTCTCTTTTGGCACATCTTTTCCAAGGTAGCAATCTCTTGGACCCATGTCTCGATGAATGAGCTTGAACCAAGCTTTTGCAAATGCTTCTTCGAACTCCTTTGGATTCTCGAGAAACCTCTTCGCTATCTTGGAATAAATTGGATCAAATCTCAAGGCTAAGTCGGAAGTGAGCATCATTGGCGGATGCTTCTTCTTTGGATCGTGCGCATCCGGGATTATCGCTGGCGCATCCTTTGCAACCCACTGATATCTGCCCGCGGGACTCTTTGTAAGCTCCCAATCGTGTTTGAACAGGAGATGTAGGTATTGTATTCCAAACTTCGTCGGCGTTGGGCTCCATGTTAGCTCAAAGCCAGAGGTAAACGTATCTGGACCCTTTCCACTTTTGTAGTTGAACTTCCATCCCAAGCCTTGTTGTTCTATTGGTGAAGAACTCGGATCTGGTCCGAGGAAAGCGCTTGGCGCAGCTCCATGGCATTTTCCAAACGCATGCCCGCCTGCGATCAAGGCTACAGTTTCTTCATCGCTCATCCCCATCCTTCTAAAAGCCTCGCGGATTTGCTTTGCAGATTCAACTGGATCTGGGTTACCCTCTGGTCCTTCGGGATTTACGTAGATTAGACCCATTTCAGTTGCTGCAAATGGTCTTTCTAATTCTCCTTCCTTAAAACGTTCTTTTCCAGAGAGCATTTCGATCTCTGGTCCCCAATCTATGCTCTCATCTGGCTCCCAAATGTCTTCTCTACCCCCCGCAAATCCAATTGTTTTCAATCCCATCGATTCAAGAGCGACGTTTCCAGCTAAGACGATGAGATCTGCCCAAGAAATCTTTCTTCCATACTTCCGCTTTATGGGCCAGAGTAGGCGAATGGCTTTGTCTAAGTTTATGTTGTCGGGCCAGTTGATCCTCGGCGGAAATCTGATCTCTCCGCTTCTTGCTCCACCTCGACCATCGAAGATCCTGTAGCTTCCAGCGCTGTGCCAGGCTAATCTAATGAAAAGAGGACCGTAGTGACCGAAGTCAGCGGGCCACCAATCTTGGGACTTCGTCATGAGCTCTCTTAGATCTTTTTTCACCGCTTCGAGGTCGAGACTCTCAAATTCCTTCGCATAGTCAAAATCCGAGCCATAAGGGTTACTCTTCGGGCAATTCTGCCTTAAAACCTTCAAATTAAGCCTTTCTGGCCACCAATCCGTGATCCATCTTTTTTTCCTCTGCACAAAATCACCTCTGAAAACTATGAGTTAGAATTTAAAAATATTTTGATTTAGAA
Organism: uncultured Archaeoglobaceae archaeon; assembly: GCA_938048785.1. Taxonomy (GTDB): domain Archaea; phylum Halobacteriota; class Archaeoglobi; order Archaeoglobales; family Archaeoglobaceae; genus WYZ-LMO2. The sequence goes on from CALIUJ010000161.1 coordinate 3,841, forward strand.
ATAGTTTCTAAAAAGAAAAAATATAAAAACAATGTGCACTGCTACGATTGTGGAACCGTGGAAAAACAAGGCAATCGAAGCGATGAAATCCGCAAATCTGAGGTTAACACCTCAAAGGCTTAAGCTGGTTGAGGTGATCGCGGAGATCGGTGAAAGTCATCCCAATCTGAGCGAAATTCTTGAGAAGATGAGAGAAATGTTTCCAACTACGAGTTTCTCCACACTTTACACGAACATCTTGATGCTAAAAGCGCTAAACTTGCTCGAAGTGTTCACGATCGGGGACGAGATGAGGATAGAGCTAAACCTAAAGCCACACATAAACGTTTACGAGAAAGAAATCAGAGACGTTGAAGACGAAGAAATCCTTAAGAGAATCGAGGAAAGAGTTGGAAGGAGAATAAAGTTCTTAATAGCCTTTGTCGAGGACAAAGTTTCAAGGTAGACCTCAGTGCCTTTGGAAATGCGTTTCTCAACGATTCGAAATCAAAAAGAAGCATTTCCAATAAAAACGCCCGGGCCGGGATTTGAACCCGGGGCGTGGGCTCGACAGGCCCACATGTTGGGCCGGACTACACCACCCGGGCTTCTCTCTA
>CALIUJ010000162.1 GCA_938048785.1 uncultured Archaeoglobaceae archaeon
GGCTATCCAAAGTATCTCTGGAGGTCTTGTAAACGCAGAGCGTCTCGTTACCCACACGGTTCCTTTAGAAAAACTTATGGAGGGTTTGCAGATTGCCCGGGAGAAAAAGGGTAATCCTTTGAAAGTTATGGTAGTGATGGAATAGGGGGTGAGAGAAGCGAAAAAGGTTGGTTGTATGGTGCGTATGCAAAAACTTTTTCAAGGGGGGTTGTACGATGAAACGAGTTTTAGGAATAGTCCTCGTGCTTTTGGTATGTTTGTCTGGTAGCGTTTTCGCTCAGGAAAAAGTCCTCAGTATTCTCTGTGGCGAATATACTCCTGGCCACTGGATTTATGAACTTGCGCAACAGGACTTTACCGCCAAAACTGGTATTCAGGTAAAATTCGACTTTGTGGCCTGGGCTCAGTACACCGACAAAATCCTTGTTACCCTCTCAGCGCACGATTCGAGTTACGACATCATAGTTGGGGATAGCCAGCTCCTTGGGGCAGCAGTTTCCGGCGGCCATTACGTAGAACTTACCGACTGGTTAAAAGAAAACATTGCTTTTGACAAGCTTGCCCCTCGTCCCCAGAAGCTCTACGGTGAGTATCCTCCAGACAGTGGTCGATACTACGGTGTTTCTGCGGTTCTCGATGTTCCTATTATTGCATATCGGAAGGATCTTTTCGAAGACCCTAACGAACAAGCTGCCTTTAAGGCAAAGTACGGGTACGACCTTAAGGTCCCAGAAACTTGGGAGGAGTTTCGGGATATTGCTGAGTTTTTCACTCGTCCTGAGAAGAACTTCTATGGTCTTGCATACTGGCCAGCAAAGACTTTCGACGCGGTTACTATGGGGTTTCAACCAGTGCTTTGGAGCTTTGGGGCTGACTATCACGCACCGGGTGGTTATGAAGTTGAGGGGTACTTAAACAGTGACGCAGGGGTAAAAGCCCTTGAATTCTACGTGGGACTCATGAAATTTGCCCCTCCAGGCTCAGAAAACTACTACTGGAATGAATGCACTCAAGCATTTTCCCAGGGGCTTGTCGCTATGGCCTTCCAATGGGGTTCTTGGGCGGAAGGGTTTGTAAATCCGGCAACCAACCCTCAATATTACGATAAAGTTGGTTTCTTCCCCTTCCCTGGAAAACGCGCGGAGGATGGCACGATCCGTCGTTTTGCTTCTCATGGTGGTCAAGGCCTTAATGTTGTCACGTACTCAAGGAACCTTGATGCTGCTTATGAGTTCATTAAGTGGTGGTGCGATGAAGAAACGCAGAAGAAATACATGGCTATGGGTGGTGTTCCTATCCTAACAGACCTTTTGAATTCCCCCGAGTTTCTGAACGCTAAACCATACAACAAGGCTATGGCTGAGTCATTCCAGTATGTCAAAGATTTCTGGACCATTCCGGAGTATGCAGCGCTTCTTGAGGTCACCCAAAAGTACTGGTCTGCTGCTTGTGCAGGGATGATGAGTCCGAAGGAAGCCATGGATGCAGTGGCAAGAGAACACACTGCCATTCTTAGAGAAGCTGGGTATTTGAAGTGAAAGGAAAAACCCGGGGATTCTCTGGGTCCCCGGGTGTTTGGGGGAATACCTTGTGAAGAGTGGAGCACAACTCTACCGCAAAGAAATCGAAGAGTATCGAATGAAACTCTTTTTTATAGGTCCGACCATACTTGTCCTCATTGTAATGAATGTTTTCCCTCTTATCTGGTCTTTGGGTCTTAGCTTCACGAATTACTCTTCCCTTGTAAGTCGGAAGATTTCGTTTGTTGGCTTTGCAAACTACGCCAAGATTCTTTCTGACCCCTTTATCTGGAAGTACTTCCAAATTACGGCGCGTCTTGTCGTTGTGGCGGTGGGGGTGGAGTTTCTTCTAGGCTTTGGGTTAGCCTTGCTTTTGAAGGAACGTTTCAGGGGCTGGGGTCTTGTAACCACACTTATGCTTATTCCTATGATGCTTTCTCCTGTAGTTGTTGGCCTTTTTTGGACCTTCATTATGGATGCTAACTTTGGACTTTTGAACTTTTTCCTTTCTTTCTTTGGGCTTCGTCGGGTGCTATGGCTTACGGACCCAAAAATTGCTCTTTATTCCATCGCTCTTGTAGACATATGGATGTGGACTCCTTTTGTTATGCTCATTTCTCTTACTGGACTTTTGGCTATTCCTCAATCCCTGTACGAAGCTGCAGATATTGACATGGCTTCTTTCTGGTTCAAATTCCGAAGGATTACCCTGCCCCTTGTGTCACCCCTTCTCATTCTTGCGGTCCTCTTTCGAGTTATTGACGCTTTTAAGATGTTCGACCTCGTTTTCATTATGACTGGTGGAGGACCAGGAGATGTTACAGAAACAATTTCTATGAGTCTTTACCGCCTGGCCTTTAATAAGTTTAAGACTGGAGAGTCCTGTGCAATGGCGTACATTATTCTTATCCTTATTATCGCTCTGAGTAATCTCCTTGTTCGCTGGATTCGAAGAACTCGGGTGTAGGGAGGGAAGCAATGGTCTGGAAGATGGTAAAGGGTATTTTGATTGTTCTTGTTCTTATCTTCTTCCTCCTTCCTATTTACTGGATCGTGGCAACTTCTTTTAAACAATGGCCAGATATATTTGCTATACCTCCAAAGTTTGTGTTTCGGGGGACTTTTGTGCATTACTTGACTCTTTTTAATATTCGTCCAGAAGAGGCAGCTAAATTTGGCCAGGTAGGAAAATCGCTCTTTCCTCCTCGTTTTCTAAACAGCGTTGTTATTGCTGGGATAAGCACGGTGCTTTCTGTTGCCTTAGGGACGTTTTCGGCATATGCTTTTTCAAGATTCCGAGTACGGGGCGAAAATGACCTTCTCTTTTTCATTCTGTCTACTAGAATGCTTCCTCCTATTGTAGTAGGAATTCCCTTCTTTGTAGTGTACCGAGCTCTGGGTCTTATCGATACTCATATAGGCCTCATTCTCCTTTATATGACCTTTAACCTTTCTTTTTCTGTTTGGCTTATGAAGGGTTTCATGGATGAAATACCCAGAGAATTTGAGGAAGCAGCATTGATTGATGGGTACACGAGGTTTGAAGCTTTCTTTAAGGTTATTTTGCCTCAAGCGCTTTCTGGTATTGCTGCTACAGCAGTTTTTTGCCTTATCGCCGCCTGGAACGAATTTTTCTTCGCTCTTATCCTTACCTCCGAAAAGGCACGTACTGCACCTCCATCCATTGCTGCTATTCAGGGGACATCAGGTATCAACTGGGGGCAAATCGCAGCAGGGGTTACCGTCTTCCTCTTGCCGGTTGTGGTTTTCACCTTCTTTGTGCGGAAGTACCTAGCTCGGGGTTTAACTTTTGGTGTGATTAAGCGATAGAGGATACATATGGAGAGAGTACGACTAGAAAGTCTCTCAAAGCGATTTGGTGCTTTTGAAGCAGTAAGGAACGTTACTCTGAGTGTCTTCGAAGGAGAATTTATTGTTTTCCTTGGGCCTTCAGGATGTGGAAAGACCACTACTCTTCGCATGATTGCAGGGCTTGAAAAACCGACGAGAGGCGAGATTTTCATCGCGGGAAAGCGAGTGACCCTTCTTCCTCCTGCTCGTAGGAACATTGCTTTTGTCTTTCAGAATTATGCCCTTTACCCTCACATGACAGTTTTTGAAAACATTGCCTTTCCTCTTGAAGCTCAAAGGGTTTCTCGCGAAGATATACGGCGAAGAGTTCAAGGGGTTGCGAAAATTCTTGGGCTCGAACACCTTCTCCATCTTCGTCCAGCACAATTGAGTAGTGGTGACATGCAAAAGGTGGCTCTGGGAAGAGCCATGGTTCGTAGACCTCAGGTTTTCCTCATGGATGAGCCTCTCAGCGGACTTGATGCGAAACACCGTGAGGAAATGCGAGCCGAATTAAAGAGGCTCCATATAGAGATTCATGCAACGACGATTTACGTTACTCACGATCAGGTTGAAGCCATGAGTATGGCTGATCGCATTGTTGTTATGAACGAGGGGGAAATACAGCAGGTTGGGTCACCCAAAGAGGTGTACCTGTACCCTGAAAACCTTTTTGTGGCACACTTTATCGGAAGCCCTGGAATGAATTTTATCCCTCTTGAGTTTCTCGGAGAAGGACGAGGGTTTCGTCTCGAGAACGGAGACATATTGCGTAACGAGATGGCGGAAAGGCTTGTGGTGCAACATAGGGTTCGGGAGTGCATTCTCGGTGTGCGTCCTGAGTTTCTTTCCCTTGCTCCATCTGGAGAAATCCGAGGAAAAATCGTGAGTGTTGAGCCACTTGGATATAAAAATCTCTATGCAGTAGAAATAGCACCGGGTCGTATCGTCAGAGTGGAAGACATGCGTCGGGAAAAGTTTTCTGGAAATGTTTCGCTTGCTGTCCATTGGGAGGCAACTTGTCTTTTTAACCGGGAGACTGGTCGGAGAATGCGGGGAGAACATGGCTGAGGTCATTTTAAAGGATGTGGAAAAGAGATTTGGAAGAATTCAGGCTCTCCGGGGTGTTACGCTCGAAGTCCGGCATGGAGAGTTCCTTGTACTTCTTGGGCCAACTGGGGCGGGAAAGACGACCACGCTTCGGATAGTGAGTGGTCTTGAGGAGCCTGATCGTGGTGATGTTTTCATCGATGGAGTTCGGGTGAATGGTATTGCACCCCGGGATCGAAACTGTGCCTTTGTGTTCCAGAACTACGTTCTGTATCCGCATCTTACGGTCTATGATAATCTTGCTTTTCCTCTTCGCTCAAAACTCTGGCGGATGGAGGAGAGCAAAATTCGAGAGAGAGTTGCGTACGTTGCTCGAGTGTTAAAGATTGAGCATCTTCTTCAACGGAGGCCAGATAAGCTCAGCGGGGGAGAACAGCAGCGCGTGGCCCTAGGAAGGGCTATGGTTAGAAATCCAAAAGTTTTTCTTATGGATGAGCCGCTTTCAAACCTTGATGCAAAGCTTCGAGAAGAAATGCGTGTAGAACTCAAGAGTCTTCAGAAAAATCTTGGTGCAACCTTCTTTTTTGTCACCCATGACCATGTAGAGGCAATGACCCTTGGCGACCGAGTGGCCGTACTGAATCAGGGAATCGTACAGCAGATAGGCACTCCTGAAGAAGTCTACAACCAGCCAGCAAATGTTTTCGTTGCCCGTTTTGTAGGAAATCCAGAGATTAACCTCCTTGAGGGTTTTCTTGAAGAAGGAAAGCTTTTCCTTAAGGGCTTTTCGTTGGCT